>NZ_JBSFVA010000008.1:0-294170 GCF_053592075.1 Nonomuraea sp. NPDC002799 | reverse complement strand
CGTGCCGTCAGGCTTGGCGAAGACCTGCCGGGTCTCACTGCGCATCGACTCGATCTCGACCGGCTGACCGGTGCGGCGGGCCGCCGCGACCGCGGCGCCCTCCGTCCCGGCCGGCGGAGCCACGACCGCCGGCACGGGATCCCGCGCCTCCGCCGCGGCGCCCGGCTGGGTCACCGCCAAGAACGTGGTAATCAAAGCCATGATGAGCCCATGCACAACCCGCATACGTACCTCGCCCATGCCGAGCAGGGGTTACGCACGGGACCGGAGTGCCCGGCGTCTCCACGATCTTCGGTTGACGATCGGATTCTCACCCTCGTCAAGGGGGAGGTCCAGGGTTTTGTTCATTCTGCTCAAAAAAATTTTCGGGGTTCTGTCCCAGCCGTAAATAAATGCCAGAAGCTCAGATCTCCGTCGGCAGCGGCCACGCCTCGGGGTTGACGCGCTTGACGATCTCGTCCAGGGCGATGCGTACGTACGGCTCCCCCACCCACAGGTGCTTGGCCCCGTCCACCCCGATGACCTCGGCCTGCGGCACCCGCGAGAACCGCGCGCGGGCCTCCTCGGGCCGCAGGTAGTCGTCGAACTCGGGCACCAGCGCCACCAGCGGCCGGCCGAACCGCGCCCAGGCGTCCAGGTCCTCGTCGGTGGCCCTGTGGAGTGGCGGCGAGAGCAGGATCGCGCCCTCCACCAGCGGATCGTGGGCCCACTTGAGCGCCAGCTCGGACCCGAACGACCAGCCGACGACCCAGACGTGCGGCAGATCATGATATTCGGCATATTCCAGCGCCGCCGCGACGTCGTAGCGCTCGCCCTCTCCCCCGTCGAAGGCGCCCTCGGAGGTGCCGCGCTCGGAGGACGTGCCGCGCGTGTTGAAGCGCAGCACGGCGATGTCGGCGAGGGCGGGCAGGCGGTTGGCCGCCTTCTTGTAGACGTGGCTGTCCATGAAGCCGCCGTGGGTGGGCAGCGGATGGAGGGTGACCAGCGTCGCCACCGGCGGACGCTCGGGGGGCAGGGCCAGCTCGCCGACCAGGGTCAGGCCGTCGCCTGTGTGCAGGTCGACCGGCTCACGCCGGGCGGGCAGCACGGTCGCCGCGCGAATCTCCACATGGATCCCTTCAGTAACGGGTGCGGCCGGGACCGCGATCGAGTCTCTTACGCCAGCAGGCCGAATGCCAGTGGCGGCGTTCTTCGTCGCCGCCGGTCCAGTTGGGCCAGGCGACGATGTGCGGCTGGCTGCCGCTGATCTCCTGATCGCAACCGGGACATCGGTAGTTCTTGGGCGAGGAACCGCCTCTGAGCAGGCGAACCTTCCACTCGCCGTCGGGCCACTCCTCGACCTTGTCCGTGCCGGTGGGGAAGCCGAAAGGGCGGGAGGACTCCCTGCGGCGGGCGCGTCGGGGGCTCATCAACGCGACATGTCTTCCAACGCGGCCACTGCCACCGGTACGAACGCCATGCGTCCAGTTTTCCAGAGCCGCTAAGGTGGGTGGTCATGCGGCTGGTCATCGCGCGATGCAGCGTGGATTACATCGGACGGCTCACGGCACATCTGCCGATGGCGCCCAGGCTCGTCCTCATCAAGGCGGACGGCAGCGTGAGCATCCACGCCGACGACCGCGCGTTCAAGCCGCTCAACTGGATGAACCCGCCGTGCAAGCTCAAAGAGGACGGCGAGACCTGGACGGTCACCCACGGCAAGACCGGCGAGAAGCTGGTCCTGACCATGGCGGAGATCCTGCACGACTCCAGCCACGAGCTCGGCGTGGACCCCGGGCTGATCAAGGACGGCGTGGAGGCCCACCTGCAGGAGCTGCTCGCCGAGCACATCACGACGCTGGGCGCCGGCTACTCCCTGGTCCGCCGCGAGTACATGACGGCGATCGGCCCGGTCGACATCCTGTGCCGCGACGCGGTCGGGGCGACCGTGGCGGTGGAGATCAAGCGGCGGGGCGAGATCGACGGCGTGGAGCAGCTCACCCGCTACCTGGAGCTGCTCAACCGCGATCCGCTGTTGTCGCCGGTGCGGGGGGTGTTCGCGGCGCAGGAGATCAAGCCGCAGGCCCGCGTGCTCGCCACCGACCGCGGCATCGCGTGCGTCACGCTCGACTACCACGCCCTTCGCGGCATCGAGCCCGAGAACCCGACCCTGTTCTGATCTTTCACGCGCTGCCATGGCCGGCCACCCACCGCACGTGGCCGGTGGCCTTCCAGGGAAACGGCCGCTGACCCTTCAGTGGCCGGTCGCCGTGACGGGGCGCGCTGTGGGCCCCCCGCGGCGCTCGCGGCGCCGGGTCCACGCTAGTAAGCGACGGCTTACAGTTCTATCGTGACGGCATGACCACGGTGACGTTCGACTCACTCAATCCGGCTACCGGCGCCATCGTCGGGAGCCACCCCAAACAGTCCTCAGAGGCCGTGCACGAGGCCGTGGGGAGCGCGGACCGGGCGGCCGCTTGGTGGGGCGCCCTGGGCCACTCAGAGCGCCGCAGAAGGCTGCTCGACTACAAGGCCGTGCTCACCCAGAACCTTCGGGACCTCGTCAAGCTCGTGCACGAGGAGACGGGCAAGCCCACCGGCGACGCCACGCTGGAGATCGTGCTGGCGATCACCCATATCGACTGGGCGGCGCGGAACGCCGAGAAGGTGTTGCGGCGGCGCCGGGTGGCCAGCGGCATGATCGGGCTCAACCTGGCCGCCACCCTCGAATACCTGCCCCTGGGCGTCGTGGGCGTGATCGGCCCGTGGAACTACCCGGTCTTCACCCCCATGGGCTCGATCGCCTACGCGCTGGCCGCCGGCAACGCGGTCGTCTTCAAGCCCAGCGAGCTGACCCCCGGCATCGGGGTGCGGCTGGCGGAGCTGTTCAAGGAGTCGGTGCCCGAGCAGCCGGTGTTCCAGACCGTGACGGGACTGGGCGAGACCGGCGCGGCGCTGGCCGCCGATCCGCGGGTCAGGAAGGTGGCGTTCACCGGGTCGACGGCGACCGCCAAGCGGGTCATGGCGGCCTGCGCCGAGAACCTCACCCCGATGGTGGCCGAGTGCGGCGGCAAGGACGCCTTCATCGTGGACGCCGACGCCGACCTCGCGGCCGCCGCCGACGCCTGCCTGTGGGGCGCGATGTCCAACGCGGGCCAGACGTGCGTGGGCGTCGAACGCGTCTATGTCGTGGACGCCGTCTATGAAACTTTCATGCGGGAGTTGTCCGAGCGGGTGTCGACGGTGCGGGCCGGCGAGGACTACGGCCCGATCACGATGCCCGGCCAGGTGGACATCATCCGGCGGCACATCGACGACGCCACCAAGTCGGGCCGGGTGGTGGCCGGCGGCACGGACCCGGTGCGAGCGCCGTACGTGGATCCGGTGATCGTCGAGGACGTGCCCGAGGATTCCCCGGCGGTGCGCGAGGAGACGTTCGGCCCGACCATCACCGTCCGCCGCACCCGCGACGCGCAGGAGGCGCTGGAGCTGGCCAACGCCTCGGCGTACGGCCTGGGCGGCACCGTCTTCTCGCGCAACGCGCGCCGGGCGACGGAGCTGGCCCGCATGATGCGCAGCGGAATGACGGCCGTGAACTCGGTCATCTCCTTCGCCGGAGTGCCGGCCCTGCCGTTCGGCGGAATCGGCGATTCCGGGTTCGGGCGTATCCACGGAGCGGACGGCCTGCGCGAGTTCGCCCGCCCCAAAGCCATCTCCCGCCAGCGCTTCGCCATGCCGGGGATGAACCTCACATCGTTCCGCAGAGGGCCCGCGGAGGTTGAGCGGCTGATCAGGCTTGTCACGTTCTTGCACGGCCGACGTAAAAGATAATCTTCCTGCCCTTTCCCAAAACCGATCATCCGTCCATAATTGTGTGCTCTGGGGGCCACGATCATGTTGGACGGGTGGAATGTGAACCGGTCTTACCGGGGAATGTCGGCTGAGCAAAGGCTGGCGGACAGACGCGAGCGGCTGATGACAGCCGCGTACACGCTATACGCGAAGCCGGGATTCGCGGCTACGACGATCGAAAGGTTGTGCTCGGAGGCGCGGATCTCCAACCGCGCCTTCTACGAATGTTTCGGGGGGCGAGAGGAGCTGCTTCAGGCGTTGCACGAGCGCTGCGTGGACGAAAGCCTGGCCGTCGTGGCCAAAGCGTTACAGGACGCGCCGAGCACCCTTGACGATCGCGTCAAGGCCGGGATTCGCGCCTATATCGAGTTCACCACGGCCGACTGGCGGCGGGCGCGCATCATGCACGTCGAGGTACGCAGATCAGGCGATGTCCTGACGCTGTCCCGCCAGCGCGCCATCGGAGCATTCGCACGGCTCGTGGAGGACGCCTCGGCGGATTTCCCGCTGGACCCTCCGCGCAATCGGCGGCTGTTGGCGCTGGGCGCCATTGGGGCGTTACAGGAGTTGCTGATCGAATGGCTGCACGCGGAACCGCAACCGGAGATCGACGAACTGGTGGAGGTGGCCGTGCACATCTTCTCCAGGAGCCTGCGGTAAACGAGTGATGGCGTGATGACCTAGCGTCATCGGTCCGGTCCTGACGAACACCGCGCATAAACCACATTCGCGGCTGTATTCAGCGCCATAGCGCGCCATCCGAAATCTAGATTTTGTCTAAGTCGAGAAAGAGCGGGCAACGGCCGATCGTTGCCCGCTCCGATATGTCACATCAGGCCACCGCGGCTGCGGGAACCTCCACGTGCAGCACCCGATTCAGCCGGGTCACCGCCAGTATCCGCATGATCCGCGGGGGCACCCCCCGAAGAACGAGGCGGCGTTGCCCGCTCAGCGCGCGCCGATGAGCGCCCACGAGCACCCCGAGACCGGTCGCGTCGATCATCTCCAGCTCGGAGAGATCCAGGATCAGGTCGTCGTCACCGGAGTCGAGCGCCTTGTGCAGCCGCTCGCGCACCCCGGCCGACGTGCCGGCGTCGAGCCGGGCGCCGATCCGCACCGCCTCGGCCCGCGGATTGCCCCGGACGCGCATGCCACCTCCTCAGTTGACGCTAGCGGCGGGCCGCAGCCCTCCGCTTTACTCCCCTACCCACCAATCGGGAGGGACACGACTGCCTTGAGCAGGAACTCTCCATCATCCGTCCGATGGGCGGCGACCCTGCCGCCCACCGCGGCCAAGCGCTCACCCATGACGGCCAGCCCGTTGCCCGGGTCGCCGGCCTTTCGCCGGGCCGCTCCATCGTTGCGCACACTCAGCTCCGCCTCACGATCGGTGAAACGGATCGTGATGTCGCAGAAGGTCGCGGTGCTGTGCTTCAGCACGTTGGTCACCGCCTCGCGGGCGGCGTAGGCGAACACCGGCGCCACCCCATCGGGCAGGTCACGGTAGGGAAGGTGAACGTCGCAGCGGACTCCGGCTGCTTCGAGCACCCCCTTTACGCTATTCAACTCCGTGGGCAAGTCAAGTTCGCGATAACCGCGCACGGCCTCCCGCAGGTCCTTGAGCGCCTGCCTGGTCAGCGTGTTCACCTCGGTCATCTCGGCCTTTGCCGCCGTGGCGCCGGCGTCCGACAGCCGGATCGCGAGCTGGGTCTTGACGGCGATGGCCGAGAGCTGGTGCCCCACGAGGTCGTGCAGGTCGCGGGCGAAGCGCAGCCGCTCCTCGGCCACCGCCAGCCGGGTGTGCGCCTCGCGGCCCTCATGGGCCTCCACAGCCAGGACCCAGATCCACATGAGCATCCGGTTGCCCTGGGGCAGGAGGGCGCACCAGGCCGCGTACGCCACGGCGTAGAGGACCAGGGCCTCGGTGTCGGCGAGGTCGGTGGCCAGCAGGGTGTTCCCCGTCACCACCGGCAACCCGCAGAGCGCCATGGCGACCACGAACGTCCCGGCCGCCAGGAGGTGGGCCGTGCGCTTGGGGACCTCAAGCGTCGCGAGGGACAACCAGCACATGAGCACGAATCCGAAGCCGACCGGCTCCGCCCCGCCCAGCGCCGCAGCCAGCACGGCGAGGACCGCCGTCATCACCACGTTCCCGGTGGGATAACGGCGGTCCAGCAGGGCGTTGATCATGCGCAGGCAGCGCTCGGTGAAGGCGGCCGTGACGATCAGGGCGAGACCGAAGCGCCACCACTGCGGCCTTCCGTCGCCGTACGCCATCGCGCCCGAGGCGAGGACGCACACCCACATCATGACGACGATGGAGACCAGCAACTTCCAGGTGAGGCGCCGCGCTCGCTCGATCGGGTTCATCTATCGCGAGCGGAGGACGTCGCCGAGCTTCAGCCTGGCGCCCGTCCGCAACACGGCCCGCTCGTAGACCTTGGCGCCGAAGCTCAGCACCAGCAGCACGCCCAGCACCATCGCTCCCATGGAGGCCCCCACCTGCCACAGCGGCACCTCGGACGCGGCGCTCCGGACCGGCATGATCATCGCCGAGAACGGCGGGATGTACGACATGACCGTGGCCAGCGTGCCGGTGGGTTCGCTGGTGGCGTAGAAGGCGATGAAGTAGGTGATCATGATCAGCATGGTCAGCGGCGACAACACGCTGCCGACCTCCTCCTGGCGCGAGACCAGCGACCCGAACGCGGCCGACAGCGTGGCGAAGAAGGCGTAGCCCAGCACGAACCACACCAGCACCCCTGCCACCAGCCCCGGCATACCGGGCGGGAAGTCGGCGGCCAGGCCGGAGACCAGCGCCGAGCTGAGCCCGACCACCAGGATCGTGACCAGGTTGATCAGGCCGAGCGCGCCCAGCCCGAGGATCTTGCCGCCGAGCAGTTGCCACGGCCGCAACGTGGAGAGCAGGATCTCCACGATCCGGCTGCCCTTCTCCTCCACCACGCCCATGGCGACCATCATGACCTGGCTGATGAGCAGCATGAAGAGCAGCAGGACGAGCACCACGGCGATCCCGGTGCGCGCGGCCTGGTAACGCGTGTCGGCGCCCACCGACTCCATCCGCAGCGGCGGGATCGACACGCCGGCGGCGCCCAGCTTCGCCTCCCTGTTGACGCTCTGCATGATCACGCCGAGCTCGGTCTCGATCTCGCCGTCCGTGATCACCTTGACGCCGTCGATCAGCACCGCGTCCACGTCGCCCGCCAGCACGGCGGCCTTGGCCGCGGCCTCGTCGCGGAAGGAACGCCACTCGAACTGCGCGTCCGGCGCGGCGGCCTGGAGCGGAAGCTGCTGGGAGTTGACGGTGCCGAGCTGGTAGATGTCGGGTCCGTCGAACACCTTGGGCGCGAACGGCACCACCGCCACCAGCACGGCCATGACGAGCAAGCCGATCAGGAACGCCTTCGTCCGCACCTGCGTGCTGAGCTCCCGCCGGGCGACCAGCATCAAACCGTTCACGCCACGGCCTCCTTGAAGATCTCGGTGAGGGTCGGCTGCTCGACCCCGAAGTGCTCGACGTGCCCCGCCTTCATGGCGCGGCGGAGGATCTCCTGGTCGTCGCCGCTCTCGGCACGCAGCACGTGCCGATCGCCGGTGACGGTGACCGTGCCGGCCAGCCCCTCGGCCCAGCCTGGCAGGGGATCGCGGACGACCACGCGCAGTGTGGTGCTCTCGGCCGCCCGCAGCTCGGCGACCGTGCCGGTGGCGACCATCCGGCCGGCCGAGACGATGCCGACCGAGTCGCACAACCGCTCGACCAGCTCAAGCTGGTGACTGGAGAAGATCACCGGAACGCCGCCCCTGCACCGCTCCTGCAGCACCGTGGCCAGCGCGTCCACCGCGATCGGGTCGAGCCCGGAGAACGGCTCGTCCAGGACCAGCACCTGCGGATCGTGCACCAGCGCCACGGCGAGCTGCACCCGCTGCTGGTTGCCCAGCGACAACGCCTGCACCGCGTCGGCCCTGCGCTCGGTGAGCCCGAGCCGCTCCAGCAGCTCGTCCGTGGCCTGCTTCGAGTCCGTCACGCTCAGCCCGTGCAGGCGGCCGAAATACTCGATCTGCTCGGCGACCCGCATCTTCTGGTACAGCCCGCGCTCCTCGGGCATGTAGCCGAACCGCTGGCGGGCGTCATAGGCCAGCGGCTTGCCCTGCCAGCTCACCGAGCCCGAGTCGGCCTGGAGCACGCCCATGACGATACGCATCGTCGTGGTCTTGCCCGCGCCGTTGGCGCCGACGAACCCGAACATCTCCCCCTGCCGCACCGTGAAACCGATCCCGTCCAGGGCGATCTTTCCGCCGGGAGAATCGGGGCCACCCGTGAAACGTTTGTGCAGGTCGCTGATCTCGAGCATCAGGTCCTCTCCTTCGTCATGGGTCAATGGTGGCTTTGGTGGCGTTCGTCCCGCCAGTCGTCGAAATCACGGGCCGGATATGGATGCCGCGTCCGTTCGCGATGACTTTTGTCATTACGCTGAAGCCATGACGCGCGCTGACAAGGACAAACCGGTCGTCCTCTCCCGCATCTACACCCGCACCGGCGACGACGGCACCACGACGCTGAGCGACATGAGCCGGGCGTCCAAGACCGATCCCCGGCTGGCGGCCTACGCCGACGTCGAGGAGGCCAACGCGCACCTGGGGGTCGCGCTGTCTCACGGCACCCTGCACGCCGACCTGGTCGGCGTGCTGATCCGCGTGCAGAACGAGCTGTTCGACCTGGGCGCCGACCTGGCCACACCCGTCGTGGCCGAGCCGGAGTTCCCGCCGCTGCGGGTGGAGCAGTCCTACATCGACTGGCTGGAGGAGCAGTGCGACCGCTTCAACGCCGATCTGGAGCCGCTGCGCAGCTTCATCCTCCCCGGCGGTGACCCCGCCACGGCGGCGCTGCACGTCGCCAGGGTCACGGTCCGCAGAGCCGAGCGCACGACGTGGGCGGCGCTCGACACGCACGACGACATGAACGAGCTGACCGCGAAATATCTCAACCGCCTGTCCGACCTGCTCTTCATCGCCTGCCGGATCGCCCACGGAGGCAACGAGATCCTCTGGAAGCCCGGCGGCACCCGCTAGACGACGCCAAGACAGACGCTGGACGACCCCACGACAGACGCTGGGCAACGCCGGAACAGATGCTAGGCGACGTCGAGATAGGCGCTGGGCGGCGCCGACTCCAGCCAGGCCAGAAACCCGGTCAGCGCGTCGGCGCTCATCGCGATGGACAGGGCCTGGCTGCTGCCCGCGAGGTCCACGGCGTAGAGACCGCCGTCGATCTCGCGACGGGCCGAAACGACGAGGCCGCGCCTCGCGATCGCGTGGCGCGGCCTCAGTCGCACACCCATGAGCGGGATCCAATGGAGCTCCCCGTCGGCATAGCGGGCTACCCCGCTCTGCCAGCCGCGGTCACCCACCCGCAGCCGACAGGGCATGTTCCCGCGTGAACGGGCCAGCATGACCCCGCGCAGGACCACAAGGGCGGCAAGTATCAGTACGAAAGTAAGAACCGTCGTGACCATGCCGCCCCCTGAGCCTGCCCTGATGGGTATTAAACCTCTTCGCCCGCCGCGCGCAGCCGAGCCCTCGCACGCTTGGCCTCGATCGCCGCGTCGGCGTCTTCCTGGTTGGCCTCGATCGAGGCCTGGGCCCGGTCGAGAGCGTCACGGGCAGCGGCGACGTCGACCTCGGAGCCGAGCTCGGCCACCTCGGCGAGCACGGAGACCTCGTTGTCGGCGACGGAGATGAAACCCCCGTGCACCGCCGCCGCGAGATCGCCCTCGCCCTCCCGCTTGATGCGCAGCACGCCGCCCTCGACGAGAACGCCGAGCACAGGTGCGTGTTGCGGCATAATACCGATCTCGCCGTCCACGGTCTTGGCAATCACCATGTCGGCCTCGCCCGACCAGATCTCACGCTCGGGTGAGACAACCCCTACGCGCAGCTTGGCCACTTGGGTTGGTTCCTTTCCGATCAGGTAGCGGTGCGGCCGTTCAGAGCCGCACCACTACCAGGGGCGACTTAGCGGCGCTCGAGTTCCTTGGCCTTGGCCACGGCCTGCTCGATGCCACCGACCATGAAGAACGCCTGCTCGGGCAGGTGGTCGTACTCACCGGCGCACAGGCCCTTGAAGGAGGCGATGGTCTCGTCCAGCGGGACGTTCTCGCCCGGCTGGCCGGTGAACGCCTCGGCGGCGTACATCGGGTGCGACAGGAAGCGCTCGATGCGGCGCGCCCGCTGCACGGTGACCTTGTCCTCTTCGGACAGCTCGTCGATACCGAGGATCGCGATGATGTCCTGGAGCTCGCGGTACTTCTGCAGGATCCGCTTGGTCTCCTGGGCCACCCGGTAGTGCTCCTCGCCCACGATCTGCGGGTCGAGGATCCGGGAGGAGGAGTCGAGCGGGTCCACCGCGGGGTAGATGCCCTTCTCCGAGATCGGCCGGGAGAGCACCGTCTGCGCGTCGAGGTGCGCGAACGCGTTGTGCGGGGCCGGGTCGGTGATGTCGTCGGCGGGCACGTAGATCGCCTGCATGGAGGTGATCGAGTGACCGCGCGTCGAGGTGATGCGCTCCTGGAGCACACCCATCTCGTCGGCCAGCGTCGGCTGGTAACCCACCGCGGACGGCATGCGGCCGAGGAGGGTGGAGACCTCCGAGCCCGCCTGCGTGAAGCGGAAGATGTTGTCGATGAACAGCAGCACGTCCTGCTTCTGCACGTCGCGGAAGTACTCCGCCATCGTCAGCGCGGACAGGGCCACCCGCAGACGGGTGCCCGGCGGCTCGTCCATCTGGCCGAAGACGAGCGCGGTGTCCTTGAGGACGTCCGCCTCGTCCATCTCCAGCCAGAGGTCGTTGCCCTCACGGGTGCGCTCGCCGACACCGGCGAACACCGAGGTGCCACCGAAGTTGCGGGCGACCCGGCGGATCATCTCCTGGATGAGAACCGTCTTGCCCACGCCGGCGCCGCCGAACAGGCCGATCTTCCCACCCTGCACGTACGGGGTGAGCAGGTCGATGACCTTGATGCCCGTGACGAGCATCTCGGTGCGCGACTCAAGCTGGTCGAACGGCGGGGACGGCCGGTGGATGCCCCACTTCTCGGTGATCTTGAGCGACGCGGTGGGCACGTCCAGCGACTCGCCCAGCGTGTTCCACACGTGGCCCTTGACGATGTCGCCGACGGGCACCGAGATCGGCGCGTCCGTGTCGGTGACCGGCGCACCGCGGACCAAGCCGTCGGTGGGCTGCATGGAGATGGCGCGTACCACGTTGTCACCCAGGTGCTGGGCGACCTCCATGGTCAGGAGCTTGGTTTCGCCGCCGAGAACGACCTCGACGGTGAGCGCGTTGTAGATGTCGGGCATCGCCTCGACGGGGAACTCCACGTCGACGACGGGCCCTTTGACGCTGGCCACGCGGCCGGCGGCCACGTGGGTTCCAACAGTGTCAACAGCCTCTGCAGTCATTTCACTCTTTCCCCGCTGCGGCGTCAGCGAGCGCGTTGGCGCCACCGACGATCTCGCTGATTTCCTGGGTGATCTCGGCCTGGCGAGCCTGGTTCATCTGCATGGTGAACACGCGGATCAGCTCGTTGGCGTTGTCCGTAGCCGACTTCATGGCGCGCCGCCGCGCGGCCTCCTCGGACGCGGCCGACTGCAGCAGCGCGGTGAAGATGCGGGACTCCACGTAGCGCGGCAGCAGCGACTCGAGCACGTCACCCGCGGTCGGCTCGAACTCGAAGTACGGCGGGATCGCGGTGGACTCCGTCGCCTCGGTCTCCTCGACCTCCAGCGGCAGAACCCGCTTGACCACGACGTTCTGGGTCAGCATCGAGACGAACTCGGTCGAGACGATGTGGATCTCGTCGATCCCGTTCTCGTCCTTGAACGACTCGATCAGCGTCTGCGCGATCTCCTTGGCGTCGGCGTAGGACGGCTTCCTGGAGAAGCCCACCCACTGACCGCCCATCTCCCGCTGGCGGAAGGTGTGCCAGGTGACACCCTTACGCCCGGTGACGAACGGCAGCACGCTCAGGCCACGGCTCTCCAGCAGCCCGCGCAGGGCCTCGGCCTCACGCAGGACGTTGGCGTTGAAGCCGCCGCAGAACCCGCTGTCGGAGGTGACGATGAGAACGCCCGCCTTGGTGGGGTTCTCCTTCGCCACGGTCAGCGGATGGTCGACGCTGGCGGCGTTGCTGACGACGCCCGTGACGGCGCGAGTGATCTCGCGCTCGTACGGCAACGCCGCCTGCATCCGCTGCTGCGCCCGCACGATCCGCGAGGATGCGATGAGCTCCTGGGCGCGCGTGATCTTGGCGGTCGACTTGACCGACTTGATCCGCCGCCGCAGCAGCCTTAGCTGGGCACCCATGACCTACTTCTCCGCCGCCGGACGGACGACCTTCTTGATCTTCTCCTGGCCGACCTCCCCGGCCTCCAGCGGAGCGACCGGCTCGTCCTTGACCAGCAGCTCGCCCGAGGACGTGGTGAAGGTCTTCTTGAACTCCGTGACGGCGTCCTTGAGAGTCGTGACCGTGTCGTCGTTCAGGTCGTTGGTCTCGCGGATGCTGTCGAGGATGCCCTTGTGCGCGCTCTGCAGGTAGTCGAGGAACTCCTGCTCGAAGCGGCGGACGTCCTCGACCGGGACGTCGTCGAGCTCACCGGTGGTGCCCGCCCAGACCGACACGACCATCCGCTCCACGGGGAAGGGCGCGTACTGCGGCTGGATGAGCAGCTCGGTCAGGCGCTGGCCGCGGTCGAGCTGGGCGCGGGAAGCCGCGTCCAGGTCGGAGGCGAAGGAGGCGAAGGCCTCCAGGTCGCGGTACTGCGACAGCGACAGGCGCAGCGTGCCGGCCACCTTCCGCATCGCCTTGACCTGGGCCGAACCACCGACTCGCGAGACCGAGATACCGACGTTGATGGCGGGCCGGATGCCCGCGTTGAAGTAGTCGGTCTCCAGGAAGCACTGGCCGTCGGTGATCGAGATGACGTTGGTCGGGATGAACGCCGACACGTCGTTGCCCTTGGTCTCGATGATCGGCAGACCGGTCATCGAGCCGCCGCCCAGGTCGTTGGAGAGCTTGGCGCAGCGCTCCAGCAGACGGGAGTGTAGGTAGAAGACGTCACCGGGGAACGCCTCGCGGCCCGGCGGGCGGCGAAGCAGCAGCGAGACGGCGCGGTAGGCGTCGGCCTGCTTGGTGAGGTCGTCGAAGATGATCAGAACGTGCTTGCCCTGGTACATCCAGTGCTGGCCGATGGCCGAACCGGTGTAAGGGGCGATGTACTTGTAGCCGGCGGGGTCGGACGCCGGGGCGGCGACGATCGTGGTGTACTCCAGGGCGCCGGCCTCTTCGAGACGGGAACGCACCTGGGCGATCGTCGAGCCCTTCTGGCCGACCGCGACGTAGACGCAGCGCACCTGCTTGTCGGGGTCACCCGAGGCCCAGTTGTCGCGCTGGTTGAGAATGGTGTCCACGGCGATCGCGGTCTTGCCGGTGCCACGGTCGCCGATGATCAGCTGACGCTGGCCGCGGCCGATCGGCGTCATGGCGTCGATCGCCTTGATGCCGGTCTGCAGCGGCTGCTTCACCGGCTGCCGCTGGACCACCGAGGGGGCCTGAAGTTCGAGGGCGCGCAGGCCCTCGGACTCGATGGCGCCCTTGCCGTCGAGCGGGTTACCGAGGGGGTCCACCACACGACCGAGGAAGTTGTCGCCGACCGGCACGGACAGGACCTCGCCTGTCCGGCGGACCGTCTGACCTTCCTCGACGTGGCTGAAGTCGCCCAGGACCACGACACCGATTTCGCGGGCGTCGAGGTTGAGTGCCAGTCCGCGCGTGCCGTCCTCGAACTCGAGCAGTTCGTTCGCCATCGCCGAGGGAAGGCCGGAGACATGGGCAATGCCGTCGCCGGCGTCGACGACGGTCCCGATCTCCTCGCGCGCGGCGCCTTCCGGTTCGTACGCCTGGACGAAGCGCTCAAGCGCGTCCCGGATCTCGTCCGGCCGGATCGTAAGCTCCGCCATCTCTACTCTGTCTCCCTATTCGCCTAGCCGGCCAACCGGCGGCGGACTTCTTCGATTCGTCCCACAATGGTGGTGTCGATGATCTCGTCGCCGATGCGGACCGAGAACCCACCGAGCACTCGTTTGTCCACCTCGACGTTCAGGTGCACGTCGCGGCCGTAGGAGGCACGCAGCCACGCCGCGAGGCGCTCCCGCTGTGCTCCGGTCAGCTCGACCGCGGTGCGCACCACCGCCACGAGGCGCTGGCGCTGCTGGGCCACGAGCTGCCCGACCTCTTCCAGACCTGTCTCCAGGCTACGCCCACGCGGGTGCACCACCAGCTGCGTGATGAGACGCAGGCTGGCCGGTGCGACCTTGTCGCCGAGCAGGTCGCGCAGCAGTTGCCGCTTGCCCTCCCCGGGCGCGCCCGCGTCGGCGAGCGCACGGCGCAGGGCGGGGTTGGCGGCGACGATACGGCCGAAGCGGAAGAGCTCGTCCTCCACCTCGTCGAGCCTGGACTGGCTCTCGGCCTCCGCGGACGCGGCGACGACGCCGAGTCGTTCGAGCACGTCGGCCAGGTCACCGCCGCGCGACCACTTCGCCGAGACCGCGGCCTCGACGGTGGTGACCGCCGACTCGCCGACCTTGCCTTCGAGCAGCGAGCGGACCATGGCCGCCTTCTGCTCGGCGGCCTTGGCCGGGTCGGACAGGGCCCGGCGCAGACCGTGCTCGCGGTCGAGCAGATCCGCGACCGCGAACAACTCGTCGGAGAGCGCGCCGAGGTCGGCACTGCCGGCCGCCGCGTTGAACCGCTCTTCGACTTCGGCCAGGGACCTTCTGCTCATACCGCGCATCAGCGCACCGCCTGTGCGTCGCTGTTCTCCAGCTCATCGAGGAACCGGTCCACGATGCGGCTCTGCCGGACCTCGTCCTCAAGCGACTCGCCGACGATGCGGCCGGCCAGATCGGTCGACAGGCGGCCGATCTCGGCGCGGAGCTGGGCGAACGCCGCCTGGCGGTCGGCCTCGATCTGCGCGTGCGCGGCCTCGACGAGACGGCGGGCCTCGGCCTGCGCCTCCTCGCGAAGCTCGGCCTTGATCTGCGCGGCCTGCTCGCGGGCCTCTTCGCGCAGCCTGGCGGCGTCGCGGCGGGCCTCTTCGAGCTTCTGCTGGAACTGCCGCTGCAGGGCCTGAGCCTCTGCCTGAGCCTCCTCCGCCCTCTTGATGCCGCCTTCGATGGCCTCGGTCCGCTCACCCAGCGTCTTCTGGATGCGCGGTACGAGGATCTTGCCGACGACGACGAGGACGACCAGGAACGCGAAGATACCGACGACGAGCTCGTACGTGTGCGGGATGAGCGGGTTGGCGCCCTCCTCCGCAGCAAGGAGCGTAGCTGCCATGTAAGTCATGAGCGCAGCCTTTCGTCAGAGGGGGGTATCAGATGCCCGAGAAGATGAACGGGGCAACCAGACCGAGCAGGGCCAGGGCCTCGGTGAGGACGAAGCCGAGGAGCATGTTCTGGCGGATCAGGCCGTACGCCTCCGGCTGGCGGGCGATGGCCTGCACGCCCTGACCGAAGATGATGCCGACGCCGATGCCGGGGCCGATGGCGGCAAGACCGTAACCGATGGCGGTGACGTTGCCGGAGACCTCAGCGAGAACGCTCATTGCTGTTATTCCTTTACTGGACGGCCGGTGAATCGGTGTCTCACCGGTCATGGATATTCCGGTAGTGGTTCTCAGTGCTCTGCGTGCAGCGAATTGCCGATGTACATCGAGGCGAGCATCGCGAACAGGAAGGCCTGCAGGAACTGGATGAAGATCTCGAAGGCCGTGAAGATGATCGTCATCAGCACGCCGACGACGCCCACACCCGCGCCCAGCGGGGTCAGCTTCTCGAACAGGAACCAGAAGCCGACCATGCTGAAGAACGCCAGCAACATGTGCCCGGCGAACATGTTGGCGAAGAGTCGGACCGCGTGCGTGAACGGCGCGATGATCAGGTTCGACAGGAACTCGATCGGGGCCAGCAGCACGTAGATGAACTTCGGCAGCCCCGGAGGGAACATCATGTTCTTGAAGTAACCGATCGGGCCCTGGTGCTTCACACCCAAGTAGACCTTGAGCACGTAGATCGAGAGCGCGAGCACCGCCGGGAAGGCGATGTGCGAGGCGACCGGGAACTGGAGCACCGGAATGACGCCCATGATGTTCCAGATGAAGACCAGGAAGAACAGCGTCAGCAGCAGGCCCATCCACCGGTCGGCGTCCTTGCCCAAGAAGGGCCGGGCGACCTGGTCGCGGACGAACATGTAGCCGTACTCGGCGACGTTCTGCACGCCTCTGGGGACGATCTTCGGGTTGGCGAAGGCCGCCCAGCAGAAGCCGATCACGATGACCGAGCTCAAAATGGCGAGGAGAACCGGCTTGGTGAACCAGTCGACCCCCGGGATGATCGGGGTAAAGGAGTTGAACAGCTCGTCAGGCGATGGGGCCCGGAACTGGTCTTCAGGAGCGAGGACCGTCAGCGCAGTCACGCGGCGTTCCCTTCAACGTCGTAGTGGATCACAAGAGTTTCCTCGGCGAGGTCTTCGCTGCGTGGGGCTAGCGGGAGAACTTCCGGTAGGCCAGGTAGCCGGCGAGCACCAGCCCCAGGACGATGCCTATGGGGAAGAACGCGGACATGACCAGCCACCGGTCCAGCAACCAGCCGATGCCTCCATAGATGGCCATCCCTGCGAGCAAGTAGCTGGGGATCGACCACATGGCGTCGGCGAAGTCGCGACCGTCTTCTTCCGGTCGGCGTTCTTGTGCGCTCATCGCGGCCCTGACGATAGCAGGCGAGTAGAGGACTAGTCATATCGGACCCCGTCCGTGTGCCGGCCTCATGAGTCGCCCTTGCCGGGGACATGGGCTTCGGGGTCGACATACAGGAGCTTGGTCTTCATGAAGGCGCGGACTTCGAAGCCGGTCCAGACGAGCGTGCCCACCACGACGGACCAGGCGAAAGCCTGAGTGTTCCAGACCGTGGTGTCACGGAAGGAGGCGAGCACGACCATGATGGCCACGACCTTGACGAGGTAGCTGACCATCGCGACGATCGCCATCATCTGCGGCGAGACGCGCGCGGCGTAGGACACCGCCACCACGCTGATGCTGAAGAAGACGCCGACGAGCAAAGTGCCGATGGCCGCACCGAGGGCTCCCTTGCCGCCTGCCAGCAGCAGGGCTACGAGCACGGCGACCACCCCAACCGCGAAGGTCGGAATCGCGGCGCTCTTGAGTACGCGCACGTCGTTGGCCTGCATCGGTGCTCCATCAGCATGTTATCAAGCGAGCGTTTGCTACCTCCAGAATCTGTGCGTCTGAAGGTCCCTGCTCGTGAAAGATATCACAAGCTAACGGAAGACCGCTTTTACCTGCCGTTTCTAGTGCGCGATCAAGAACGGCTCGGAAAGGCTGGAATGACGGGATTGCCCTCGGCTGACGCGCGTTCGTGCGACGGGCCGTCGGCCGGCGGCATCCGCCGTCTGACCTCGGTCTCCGGCAGGATCGGCGGCATCGGCCCGGTGGGCGGCCCGTCGTCGTCGGGCTCGTTGCCGCGCGAGGCGGCGTGCGCCCCGCCCCTGCCCCGCCAGCGCGGCAGCGCCATCAGCACCAGCACGGCCAGCGCGAGCACGATGACCACGGGGAACAGCAGAACGGGCACGCCGATCGTGGACATCCCCACGATGCCGAAAGCGAACAGGAACGCCCACGCGTACATGATCAGCACGGATCTGCGGTGCGAGTGGCCGATGTCCATCAGGCGGTGATGCAGGTGGCCGCGGTCGGGCGCGAACGGCGACAGGCCCTGCGACGTGCGCCTGATCACCGCGGTTATCAGGTCGACCAGGGGCAGCACCAGCACGGCCGCGGGCAGGAGCAGCGGCAGCAGCACCGGCACCTTGTTCATGCCCTCGATGATCGCCGGGTCGAGCGGTGTCACGGTGACGATGGAGGAGGCCAGCACGAGCCCGATCAGCATCGCGCCCGTGTCACCCATGAAGATCTTCGCCGGATGGAAGTTGTGCGGCAGGAAGCCCAGGCAGGTGCCGATGAGGATGGCGGCGATGGCCGCCGTGGTGGTGATGCGCCCGCCGCTGATGTTGTCGGCCAGGAAGATCGAGTAGGCCCAGGTGGCCATGCCCGCGATGCAGACGATCCCGGCCGCCAGCCCGTCGAGCCCGTCGACGAAGTTGACCGCGTTGATGGTCACGACCACGACCATGATGGTGATGACCGTGCTGAGCGTGTAGTCGAGGCTGGTCGAGCCGCCCCAGTCCTGGGGCAGCGGGATGTAGAGCAGCCGCAGGTCGAAGAAGACCAGCACGCCCGCCGCCGCGATCTGCCCGGCGAGCTTGATGAAGGCGTCCATGCCCCACCAGTCGTCGAGGAACCCGGTCAGCGTGATGAGCCCGCCCGCCACGATGAGCGCCGTCACCGCGTTGCCGTCGGACTCCGCCAGCGCCGCGCCCGTGTGGGTGAGCTGGCTGGCGACCAGCAGCCCCACGACCAGCCCGCCGTACATCGCCAGCCCGCCCAGTCTCGGCGTCGGCGTGGTGTGCACGTCTCGCGCGCGGACCTCGGGCATGGCGCCGATGCGGATGGCGAAGCGCCGCACCAGCGGAACCAGCAGATAGGTCACCGCCGCTGAGATGAGCGCCATGAACAGGTATTCGCGCACGAACCTAGTTTCCCGGATGCTCCGGCCCACTGTGACCGGAAAACGACACAGACCCGCTTAATATTCGCTGAGATATGGCTGATGTATGGCGAGAAGCGCTGAGACTCTTGCCCGAACCTCCTCCGCACGCTGCGGATGGCACACCGCCAGAGTCACCAGCGTGCCCACTTCTTCAAGTTCCTGGGGCCCCATGCCCTGGGTGGTCACGCAGGGCGTTCCGACGCGGATCCCCGACGTGATCGCCGCCGGCTCGGGATCGTACGGGATCACGTTGCGGTTGAGGGTGATCCCGGCGGCGGCGCACCTGCGCTCCGCCTCGGCCCCCGACGTCTGGACGCCGCGCAGATCGATCAGCGCCAGGTGCGTGTCGGTGCCGCCGGACACCGCCCGCATCCCCTCGACGGCGAGCGCGTCCGTCAGCGCCCGCGCGTTCGCGATCACCTGCCTGGCATAATCGGCGAACTCCGGCCGCCCCGCCTCCGCGAAGGCCACCGCCTTGGCCGCCACCACGTGCATCAGCGGGCCGCCCTGGACGAACGGGAACACCGCCCGGTCGATCCTCCTGGCCAGCTCCTCCGTGCACAGGATGGCCCCGCCGCGCGGTCCGCGCAGCGTCTTGTGGGTGGTGAGCGTCACGACGTCCGCGTACGGCACCGCCGACGGGATCGCGCCGCCCGCCATCAGCCCGACCGTGTGCGCCACGTCGGCCAGCAACCACGCCCCCACCTCGTCGGCGATCCCGCGGAAGATCGAGAAGTCGATCAGTCTCGGGTACGCGGTCGCGCCGCACACGATGACCTTCGGCTGATGCCGCAGGGCCAGATCCCTGACCTCGTCGTAGTCGATGAGTTCGGTGTCCCGCCGCACGCCGTACGAGACGACGTCGAACCATCTTCCCGAGAAGTTCACCTTGGAGCCGTGGGTGAGGTGACCGCCGTGCGGCAGCGCCATGGCCAGCATGGTGTCGCCGGGCTGGAGCAGCGCGGCGTAGGCGGCCAGGTTGGCGGAGGCGCCGGAATGGGGCTGGACGTTGGCGTGCTCGGCGCCGAACAAGCCGCGTGCCCGCTCGATCGCCAGCGCTTCGGCCCGGTCCACCACCTCGCAACCGCCGTAGTAGCGCCTGCCCGGGTAGCCCTCGGCGTACTTGTTGGTGAGGGTGGAACCCAGGGTGGCCAGAACGGCGGGCGAGGTGAAGTTCTCGCTCGCGATGAGCTGGATTCCGCCGCGTACCCGGTCCAGCTCGTCGAGCAGGACCTGCGCGATCTCGGGATCCTGCCTCAGCAGGGTCCCGAAGTCGGGGCCGTAGTAGGGCTGCGCACCCATTCCCCCACTGTACGACCTAATGTCCGTTTCTCCCATACGCCCAGCAACTTGCCGGAAATATCACCTCACTGTGCCTTCTGGCTGGATAACCTCATCGGTGTCAGTAGATGGAGGGCGCGCCGGCCTTCGCGGGGAGCCAGCGCGGCGTATCGGCGGCCTGGTCGCTGATCTCGGTCAGCACCGAATGGCGGTAGAGGGCCAGCCTGGTGCGCCATTCGCGGATGTCCTCCACGTAACGCTCGCCCACCGGGGCGTCCCAGGTCTGCGGGCTCTTGGCCATGCTGTACGCCTTGTCGAGGGCCGTTCTGAGGTCGTTCAGCTGGGGCTCGACGGTGTCCCAGGCCACGACGAGCCGCTCGTAGTCGGGGTTGAACTCCCATGCCCGCTGATCGCCCAGGGTGTTGGCTGGGTCGGCCGGCGGCTGGTCCTTCGGGTCCTTGGAGGTGAAGGGCCTGGGCCTGGGCGGGTCGGCGTACATCACGCGTTCCTTTCCGGCTTGCCGGGATCGACGCCGCCCGGCGGGCCGTCCGGCCTGACGTCCATGGACTGCCCTTCACCGTTGCCGTAGTCGCCCGGCGGGATCTGTACCGAGGGCACGTCCTGCGGCTGGATGTCGCGGACGTTGTCGGCGAGGGTCCGGAGGGCTTCGGGGTCGATGGGGCGGACGTTCACCGAGACGACGTCACTTCCGTCGGCGGCCCAGGCGGCGACGCCGGGACTCGCATCCGTCTCGTACGCGATCTGCGTGTTGTAGGGGGGCTCGGTGTTGTAGGCACGCTCGGCGTTGGAGGCGGGCTCGGCGTTGTACGCGGGCTCGGTGTCGTAGGCGATCTGCGGGTTGTAGGCAGGCTCGGCCGAGGGATTCGTCGGCGGAATGGTGACAGGCGCGCCTTGACCTCCCGCGCCCTGACCTCCTCCGCCCTGACCTCCTGCGCCCTGACCTCCTGCGCCCTGACCTCCTGCGCCCTGACCTCCTGCGCCCTGACCTCCTGCGCCCTGATCGCCAGCCCCCTGATCTCCCGTCCCTCGGTTTGTCGGCGGCTCGGCGCCATCGCCAGGAGTCTGCCCCGAACCACCCGGTGTCGGACTCGGTGTCGCGTCTGGGGTCGTGTCGGTCTTGGAGTCACAGGCGCTGTCGGTCCCTGCGGTGGCCGCCACGTCGCCGGCCGGGGTGGCCGCCGCCGCTCCGCTGCCGTCCGTGGGCGTGCTCGTGCCGGGCGTGCTCGTGCCATCAGTCGCGTAGGCGTTGACGTCAGCGGTCGCGCCGGTACCGGTACCGGTGCCAGTGCCTACGCCGGTGCCTGCTCCAGTTCCTGCTCCGGTGGCTGCTCCAGTGTCTGTGCCGGTGGCGCCTGTGTCAGGGGGCATCTTCGGCATGTCCGCCGGTTGCACGTCGTCGGCGTTCTCCAACAGGTTCTCAAGTTGCTCGGCCGTCGGCGGGTCGATGGGAATTTGCAGAACTTTGACCCCGTCCACCACCACGATCTGCGGTTTGGTCGGATCCTGCTGACCGTTGGCCGGGGTGTCGCTCGCGCCGCCGTCCGCCTCGGCCCCGCGGTCGCGCCTGCTTTCGACGTCGTCCTTGGGCTGATCGATGGGTTCGTTGATGGGCTGATCACCGGCCCTACCCTCGGCGTCGGTCCCCGTGTCCCGTCCCGTCCCCCGGTCCTGCCCCGTCCCAGTGTCCTTGGTGTCGTCACACGCCTTCCCGTCGGCGTCGGTGCCCGTCCCGGCCCCATCGCCGGTCCTCGCGCCATCACCTGTCTTGGGGTCATCGCCGGTTTTCGCACCGTCGCCCGTCTTGGGAGGCTCGACCGCCGTGCCGTCCTTGCCGGTCCTCGGCTCCTCACGGGCCTTGGGCTCGTCACCGGTCTTAGGCGTGTCACCCGTCTTGGGAGTGTCACCCGCCTTCGGGTCGTCGCCCGTCTTAGGCGTGTCACCTGTCTTAGGAGTGTCACCCGCCTTGGGGGTGTCACCCGCCTTGGGGGTGTCACCCGCCTTCGGGGTGTCACCCGCCTTCGGATCGTCGCCCCTCTTAGGATCGTCGCCCGTCTTGGGAGTGTCACCAGTTTTAGGCGTGTCACCCGTCTTGGGAGCGTCACCCGCCTTCGGGTCGTCGCCTGACTTGGGAGTGTCGCCGGTTTTGGGATGGTCGTCCTTCGGAGTTGTCCCGCCGGCCCGGGGATTCTCGTACCGCTCCCGATCCCCGCGCACCTCCTTGGGCGTGTCCTCGCCCGTCTTGGGCACCTCACGCCGCGGCGGATCTGCGCGCTTCTCCAGCGTCTCCAGCCGGACGTTGACGTCCTTGACCATCTTGTCGACGGCCTCGGCCACCTGAACGGGCCGATGGGTGGTCTGGGTGGACACCCCGGCCCGATTCATGGCCAGCCTGACCCGATCCTCGACCGCGCGCATCTGCGTGGCCGCGTGTTTCACCTCGGTCAACAGGTCACGGACCAGCTTGGGATCCATGCCGTCGAACTTGCCCATGGGCCACTCCCGGACGTATCGCCGTTCCGGGCCTCACGGTAATCATGGCCGCAGTGCGATAGCAGCCGGAATAAGCAGCGGGTATACGTCAGTCGGTGGCGACGTAGCCGATGATGCCGCGCAGCTTCTCCACCGAGATCGCCCCGCGCCGCAACAACCGGGGGACGGCCGAGGTGAGATCGAGAATGGTGGAAGGCGTGTTGTCGGCCGTCTTGCCGCCGTCGAGACAGACCGCGATCGACTCGCCGAGCTGCTCCTCGGCGTCCTCCGCCGTGGTGGCGGCCGGCGCGCCTGAGCGGTTGGCGCTGGAGACCGCCATAGGGCCGGTCTCCTTCAGGAGGTCGAGCGCCACCGGGTGGAGCGGCATGCGGATGGCCACCGTCCCCTTGGTGTCGCCCAGGTCCCAGGACAGGGCCCTGTTGGCCTTGCAGACCAGCGTGAGCGGCCCCGGCCAGAAGGCGTCTATCAAGTCCTGCCCATAGGGCCCGAGGTCGTCTGTGAGCGCTGTGGCGGCTCTGACGGTGCCCACGAGCACGGGCGGCGGCATGTCGCGCCCCCTGCCCTTGGCGTCGAGCAGTGCGGTGACCGCCGAGGCGGTGAAGGCGTCGGCGCCGATGCCGTAGACGGTGTCGGTCGGCAGCACCACCAGCTCGCCACGGCGTACGGCGGCCGCGGCCTCCGTCAGTCCCTCGGCCCGCTGTTCGAGGTCGGAGCAGTCAAAGCGTCGTCCCACGGTCTCGTTGCCTCGCTCCGCTCAGGGCGAGCGGCGCTGTCGAGGCCTCCTCCTTCCTCCTCGTTCGGGCACCGCGCTCCCCTCTGATTGAGGGGGCGCGCCGCCCGCGTGCATCCTAGTCTTGGCCCAGCCTGGCGGTGACGAAGCGGTCTCTTCTGGTGAGGTCCTGGCGAAGACGGACGTCCCGCCAGCCGTTGTCCTCGGGGAAGGTCAGATAGACCGCTCTGCCCTGCTCGTCGGCGTGCTCGACGGCGACCCAGCCACCGGGGCGCAGCAGGCGGCGGGCCGTGCGCTCCACCGCGCGCACCTCGCCGAGCCCGTCGTCGCCGGAGCCGTAGAGCGCCCTGGAGGGGTCGTAGTCGCGCACCTCGGGGTCGCGCGGGATCGCGCCGGGCGGGATGTAGGGCGGGTTGGAGATGACCAGGTCGACCGTGCCGTTGAGCTCGTGCAGCGCCTCGGCGAGGTCCTCGGGATGCAGGTGGGTGCGGCCCTGACCGTGCTCGGAGATGTTGCGCTTGGCCCAGGTGTAGGCCTCGGGATCGACCTCCACGGCGTGCACCTCGGCCAGCATCACCTCTTGGGCGATCGACAACGCGATCGCGCCCGAGCCCGTGCCGAGGTCGACGACGAGGGGCGCGGTCACGTCCATCGCGCGCAGGGTCTCGATGGCCCAGCCGGCCATCACCTCGGTCTCCGGCCTGGGCACGAACACGCCCGGCCCGACCGCGAGCTCCAGATAGCGGAAGTAGGCGTGCCCGGTGATGTGCTGCAGCGGCTCGCGGGCCTCGCGGCGCGCGATGCCCTCCCAGAACAGGGCGTCGAAGTCGGAGTCCTTGACCGTGTGGAGCTCGCTTCTGCGCACGCCGTGGACGAATGCCGCGATCTCCTCCGCATCAGTGCGGGGTGACGGCACACCTGCCTCGGCCAGCCGAGCGGTGGCGAGGGCGATCTCGTCCAGCAGAAATGTCATGAGTGTTGTGCGAGCTTCTCCGCCATCTCGGCGTCGATGAGGGCCTGGGTGACGGCATTGAGCTCACCGTCGAGAACCTGGTCGAGGTTATACGCCTTGAAGCCGACCCGGTGGTCGGAGATGCGGTTTTCCGGGAAGTTGTAGGTGCGGATGCGCTCGGAGCGGTCGACGGTGCGGACCTGCGACTTGCGCTCGGCCTGCGCGGCGGCGTCAGCCTGCTCCTGCGCGATGGCCAGCAGCCTGGCCCGCAGGATGCGCATGGCCGACTCCTTGTTCTGGAGCTGGCTCTTCTCGTTCTGGCAGGAGACGACCACGCCGGTCGGCAGGTGGGTGATGCGCACCGCCGAGTCGGTGGTGTTGACGCTCTGGCCGCCGGGGCCGCTGGAGCGGTAGACGTCGATGCGCAGGTCGTTGGCGTCGACGCTGACGTCGACCTCCTCGGCCTCCGGATAGATGAGCACGCCCGCGGCGCTGGTGTGGATGCGGCCCTGCGACTCGGTGACGGGCACCCGCTGAACGCGGTGGACGCCGCCCTCGAACTTGAGCCTGGCCCACACGCCCTCGTCGCCCTTGGCCCTGATGCCGACCGTGACGTCCTTGTAGCCGCCGAGGTCGGAGGGCTGGCTGTCGATGACCTCGGTCTTCCAGCCGATCCGCTCGGCGTAGCGGAGATACATCCGCAGGAGGTCGCCGGCGAACAGCGCGGACTCCTCGCCGCCCTCGCCCGCCTTGATCTCCATGATGATGTCCTTGTCATCGTTGGGATCACGCGGGATGAGCAGGTGCGTGAGCTTCTCCTCCAGCTGGGGGATGCGCACCTCGATCTCGGCCGCCTCCGCGGCGAACCCCTCGTCCTCGCCGGCCAGCTCCTTGGCGGCGGTCAGGTCCTCGCGGGCCGACTCGAGCTCGCGATAGGTGCCGACGACCGGCGTGAGCCGGGCATAACGCTTACCGAGGGTGCGGGCCTTGTTCTGGTCAGCGTGCACGGCGGGATCGGCGAGCTGCAGCTCCAGCTCGGAATACTCCTTGAGCAACTCGTCGAGGTTCACCGTGGGTCCTTCGTCTTTGGGTGTGGGCGCCGCACCAATAACGCCGACCCGGCGCACGGGGTGCGTCCGGGCCGGCGTCGGTGCAGCTAGTTGCCCGCGGGCTTCTTGCCGAAGCGCTTCTCGAAGCGAGCCACCCGGCCGCCGGTGTCGAGGATCTTCTGCTTGCCGGTGTAGAACGGGTGGCAGGCAGAGCACACGTCGGCGTGGATCACGCCGTTCTTGGCGGTGCTGCGGGTGGTGAACGTGCTGCCGCAGGAGCAGGAGACCTGCGTCACGTGATAGTCAGGATGAGTGTCGCGCTTCATGGCTGTCCTTTCGGGCTGCGGCCGCCGGGTCGCCACTCACATGGCGTGAACCGGAACCGCAAAAACGGTCAGCTACCAGTGTGCCAGATCGTGCAACCACCCCAGGCCATCGGTCATTCCCCAGGATCTCCAGGACGACGCCACTCCGGTCACATAGGCTCCGAACGCATCAATCGTAACTTTTGCGAAGGACGACCATGAAGCTGAGGCTGCTCCTGGCCACCGCCTTGGCGGCCGCCCTGCTCCTCGGCGGCACCGCCGTACCGGCCCTGGCCGACGACTTCACGGCGCAGGCGTCCGCCGAGGCGTACATCCCGCTCCAGAACGCCGTGGACGGCATCGTGACGCTCAGGCTCAAGGGCGCCGCCGAGGTCAGGAGCGTCACCGGCGCCATCGAGCCGCCGGGCAAGGCGGCGCGGGCGGTGACGTTCGACTTCAAGGCGGACGGGAAGACGGACGGTGCGGCCGAGCAGAAGATCACCGGCAGGTGGCCGATCACCGGGGACGATCCGGCCGGCGACTGGAAACTGCGGGTGGCCGTGGCCCGCGACGGCGGCACGAGCACCACGCCGTTCGTCGTCAAGGTCTCCGGCAAACAGGGCATCACCGCCGCGAACGTCACCCCCGACCCCGTCAAGCTGGTCAAGGGCGAGGACGTCAAGGTCACGGTCGAGGCGTCGGTGAAGGACGCGGCCGCGGTGTCGGCCAAGCTCGTCCGCGACGGCGAGTCGTTCGACCTCGGCGACCTGGCCAAGGAGCCCGACGGCCGCTACCGGGGCGTCACCTACTTCGGCGACGACGTCGCCGCGGGCGGCTGGACGCTGGAGATCTACGCGCGCAAGGGCGGTCAGACGCTCAAGGGCGTGGCGGGGTTCACGGTGGCGGCGGCGGCCGGCGGCCCGACCAAGAAGGTCAGGACCCGGGTGACGATCTCCGCGCCCGGCAAGGTGCGCAAGGGCCGGACATTCCGGGTGTACGGCAAGGTCTACCGGGGCTCGGCGGCCTACCCGGGAAAGCGGATCGAGGTCTACTTCAAGGCCAAGGGCACCAAGACCGCCAACCTCCTGGGCTTCGCGAGAACGAGCTCGACCGGCAAGTACACCAAGACGTACACGGCCAGGAGGGCCGGCTACTTCCGGATCCTGGTCCCCGGCACGAGCACGACCCGCGGCTCACTGTCGCCGCAGGAACTCGTGGACCTCAAGTAGCTCGTGGACCTCAAGTAGCTCGTGGACCTCAGGTAGGTCAGCGTCCCAGGTAGGTCAGCACGGCGAGCACTCGCCGGTGGTCCTCCGGCGCCGGCCCGAGGGCCAGCTTGGTGAAGATGCCGGAGATGTGTTTTTCCACCGCACCCTCGGACACGACCAGCCTGGTGGCGATGGCCGTGTTGGAGCGGCCCTCCGCCATCAGGGCCAGGACCTCGCGCTCACGCGGGGAGAGCGAGTCGAGCGGCGCGCCACGACGCTGGCGGCTGAGCAACTGCACGACCACCTCGGGGTCGATGACCGTGCCGCCCGCCGCGACCTGCCGCACCGCCTCCAGGAACTCGGCCACGTCGGCCACCCGCTCCTTCAGCAGGTAGCCGACGGCCCTGCCGATGAGGTCTCCCGCGTAGCGCTCCTCGACGTACTGCGACAGGACCAGGATCGGGAAGTCGGGCCTGACCGAGCGGACCCGCAGCGCCGCCCGCAGGCCCTCGTCGGTGTGGCTGGGCGGCATCCGGACGTCCACGATGGCCAGGTCGGGGTCGTGCTCCAGCACCGCCGCCACCAGCGCCGTCCCGTCCGAGACGGCCGCGACCGTCTCGATGCCGCCGTCGGCGAGCAGCCGCGACAACCCTTCGCGCAGAAGGACGGAATCCTCGGCGATGACCACGCGCATGGCCACATGACTACCACTCGCAGGGCAACTCCGCGCGCACGAGCGTGGAACCCCCCAGAGGGCTGTGCACGACGAGCAGGCCGTCGATGGTGGCCGCCCGGTCGGCCAGCCCGGAAAGGCCGCCTCCCGGGGTGATGACCGCGCCCCCGATGCCGTTGTCCCACACGTCCACGACCACGCCGCGATGATCCCTGACGACCGTGACGGACGCCTCGGTGGCGCCGGAGTGCTTGGCCATGTTGCTGAGCGTCTCGGCCACGATGAAGTACGCGATGCTCTCCACGGCGGCCGGTGGCCGCGCCGCCAGGTCGACGGACACGTCCACCCGGATCGGCGCCCGCGCCGCCAGCCCTGACAGGGCCGCGTCCAGGCCGCGGTCGCTGAGGATGGCCGGATGGATGCCCCTGGCCAGGTTGCGCAGCTCGGCGATGGCCGCCTTCGTGCCCGTGTACGCCTGGACGATGAGCGACCTGGCCGTCTCGGGATCGTCGTCGAACTTCGCCTGCGCCCGCCCCAGATCCACCGCTACGGACAACAACCGCTGCTGAGCGCCGTCATGCAGGTCCCGCTCGATCCTGCGCCGCTCGGTCTCGGCCGCGTCGACCCCCCGCGCGCGGCTGGCCCGCAGCCGCTCCTCCTCGCTGCCGCCGAGCAGCAGCACGGCCAGGGTGCCGTGCAGCCAGGCCATCCCCCGCATCAGGTACGCCGTCAGCACCAGCAGCCCCAGGCCGATGGCCGCCAGCACCCAGGCCCCGGCCCAGTCGTCCACGACCGCGTCGGAGCGCAACCCGGCGCCCTCCTGCAGCGCGAGCAGCAGGGGCTGGATCAGCGCCAGGCCCGAGCCCGTCCACAGGGCGAACGACACCGCCGCCTCGACGATCCCCAGCGGCAGGAGCATCAGCAGATAGCCCAGGTCCTTCCAGGTGGCCGGATCCACCAGCAGCCACTGGATGTGCGCGCCCAGGCCCCGCTCGGGACGCGCACGGTAGGGGTCGCGGATCCTGATCCCGAACGCCGCCCTGAGCAGCCGCCGCTCCAGCATCGCCCCGCCGCGCCACATCAGCACGGTCGCCATCGACAGCGGCACGCCCACCCAGACGATCGCCAGTGACAGCGAGATCGGCACCGCGACGGACAACACGATGAACCAGCCGAGCCCGAACCCCGCGCTGATCAGCAAGTACGGTGCCGCCCGCCAGGTCATGGGATCCGTCAGGACCCCCAGGGGCCCGTTCGGCCCGTAGGGCACGCGGTCTTTCAACGCCACCGATCGCATGCCCTCCAGCGTGCACCGGCGCACGCCTGGAGTGAATCCGGCAGGCTTCCCTCACAGGGGTGGGGCTAGCCCCCGTACCACACCCTGGGCAACGGAAAGGGGCGGCAGGGAGAACCCTGCCGCCCCTTCACGTACGGAGCCGCTAGTCGCGGTCGTTGCTCACCGTGGTCTTCTGGACCTGCAGGAGGAACTCCGCGTTGGACTTGGTCTCCTTCATCTTCTCCAGAAGCAGCTCAAGCGCCTGCTGCATGTCCAGCGCGTGCAGGACACGCCGCAGCTTCCAGACGATCTGGAGCTCGTCCTTGCCCATGAGGATCTCTTCCTTACGGGTGCCGGACGCGTCCACGTCCACCGCGGGGAAGATCCGCTTGTCGGCCAGGCCGCGGTTGAGCTTGAGCTCGGCGTTGCCGGTGCCCTTGAACTCCTCGAAGATGACCTCGTCCATCTTGGACCCGGTCTCGACCAGGGCCGTGGCGAGGATCGTCAGCGAGCCGCCGTTCTCGATGTTGCGGGCGGCGCCGAAGAAGCGCTTGGGCGGGTAGAGCGCCGTGGAGTCGACACCACCCGACAGGATGCGACCGGATGCCGGGGCCGCCAGGTTGTAGGCGCGGCCGAGGCGGGTGATCGAGTCGAGCAGGACGACCACGTCGTGGCCCAGCTCCACCAGACGCTTGGCCCGCTCGATGGCGAGCTCGGCGACCGTGGTGTGGTCCTCGGCGGGACGGTCGAAGGTCGAGTGGATGACCTCGCCCTTGACCGACCGCTGCATGTCGGTGACCTCTTCGGGCCGCTCGTCCACGAGCACGACCATGAGGTGGCACTCGGGGTTGTTGCGGGTGATCGCGTTGGCGATCGCCTGCAGCACCATCGTCTTGCCGGCCTTCGGCGGCGAGACGATGAGACCGCGCTGGCCCTTGCCGATCGGCGCCACGAGGTCGATGATCCGCGTGGTGAGGATGTTGTGCTCGGTCTCCAGGCGCAGGCGCTCCTGCGGGTAGAGCGGCGTCAGCTTGTTGAAGTCGGGCCTGTTGCGGGCCTGCTCCGGGTCCATGCCGTTGACGGTGTCGAGGCGGACCAGGGCGTTGAACTTCTCACGCCGCTCGCCGTCGCGCGGCTGCCGGACGGCGCCGGTGATGACGTCGCCCTTGCGCAGGCCGTTGCGGCGGATCTGGGCCAGCGAGACGTAGACGTCGTTGCTGCCCGGCAGGTAGCCGCTGGTCCTGACGAACGCGTAGTTGTCGAGGATGTCGAGGATGCCGGCGATCGGGATGAGCACGTCGTCGTCGCCGATGACGGGCTCATTGCTGTCGAAGCGCTCACGGCCACGGCCGCGGTTGCGCTCCCTGAAGCGGCCCCTGCGGCCACGCCCGCGCTCATCGTCATCGACACCGCCGCGCGGGTCGTTGCGTGGGTCGCTCCGCTGGTCACCGCGCGGGTCGGTCCGCTGGTCACCGCGCTGGTCGGCACGGCCGCCGGCGTCGGAGACCCGCTCGCGCTGGTCGGCACGACCGCCGTCACGACCGTCACGACCGTCACGGTTGTCACGGCCATCGCGGCTGTCACGACCGTCGCGGCTGTCACGACCATCCCGGCTGTCACGACCGTCGCGGATACCGTCGCGGCTGTCAGCACGGGTGTCGGAGCGGCTGTCGGCACGGTTGTCAGTACGGCTGTCGGCACGACCGCCCTCACCGCGGTCGCCGCCGGAGCGGTCGCCCCCACGGTCGCCACGCTCACGGCGCTCGCCGCGGCTGCGACGCTCACGACGGCTCTCGCCGCGGTCGGCGCGCGTGTCGCTCTGGCCGGTGTCGACGGACTGGGACTGCTGCTCCACGATCGGCTCCGCCTGGACGGCGGCGGCGACGGGCTCGGGCGCCACGGCCACGGGCTCGGCCGGCTGCGCGGCGGGCTGCGGAGTGGGCTCCTCGGCCGCCTTGACCCGGGAACGTTCCCTGCGGACGCGGGTGGGCCGCTCTGCCGCCGGCGCCGCCTCAGTCGTGACGGGCGCGGCCTCTGCTACGGGCGCGGACGTCGCCGCGCCGTCTCCGGAACCGCCACCCTGCTTCTCCTGGATGGCCGCGATGAGCTGGCTCTTCCGCATGCGCCCGGTCCCGCTGATGCCCAGCTCGGCGGCCATCTTCTGCAGCTCGGGCAGCACCTTGGCGGACAGGCCGGTGCCGGAGCGACGCGCACGCGGCTTGGCCGCTGCGCGGGTGGGGGTGTCCCCGGACGCCGGCTCAGCGCCTGATGCGTCGGAGAGGAGTTCGGTGGTGTCGCTCAACTAAAAGGTCCTTCCCAGGGGTCGGGCGCCGGTTTTGTTCTGCCGGGCGTCCCGGAGGTGCTTGCGATCCGGCGGGACAGACCGGGTCGGGGTGCACTTTGCGATCTTCGGCTGTCGCTGAGGACGGCCGCCACTTTTGGGTAGGGGCTCGTCCACATCACCAATTGGGCCCTTGGCGTGTGGCTGAGACCCCCCAGATGCTGTCGCCGGCCAGATGATTCGAACGCGCAGGTCCCCGTCGTCGCCGCCTCGCGTTGGGCCAACCGGGTGTGGGCCAACCGGAGGCAAACGGATTCCGGGGAGACAGCCGCGCTGCCCACGCCTCGCGACGTGCAGCATGATGCAGCGATGTATGGCTGACAAGCACGCACCCACCAAGGGGGCATCTGGTGCGGCTATCAGCCTAACATCACCAGCGCGCACGGCTATTCCCTGAAGGTCTAAAGAGGCATCAGCGTGTCTCGGGGAACTGAACGTTCGCACCAAACGGGTCGACGTCCATTAGCTGGATGTGCCAGTCATTACCCACTTGTGGTGCGATCAAATCCTGCGTATCCGATGTCGAAAACGCAAGAACCGTGGGACCCGCTCCCGAAACGACCGCGGGCACGCCCACCGCACGGAGACGTTCTACCAGATTCGCGCTCTCCCGCATCGCAGGCGCGCGGTAGTGCTGGTGGAGCCGATCTTCTGTGGCGGCGAGCAGAAGCCCTCGCTCGGGCCGCTGGGTCAGCGCGGCGATCAGCAGCGCGGCCCGGCCGGCGTTGAAGGACGCGTCCTTGTGGGGCACGTCCTTCGGCAACAACCCCCGAGCGGTCTCCGTGGACAGCCGCGTCGAAGGAACGACGACGACAGGACGGACCCGCTGGTCGGGAGTCAGCTTCACCATACGCGGGGCCCCGGCGTGGTCCGACCAGGCCACGGTCAGCCCGCCGGCCAGACAGGGCGCCACGTTGTCGGGGTGGCCCTCCATCTCGGTGGCCAGCGCGAACACCTCGTCGTCGGAGAGCTCCCCCTCGCCCAGCGCGCGGGCGGCCAGGATGCCCGCGCACACGGCGGCGGACGACGACCCGAGACCGCGGGCGTGCGGAATCCTGTTAGAACATCGCAACCTGATCCCGCCGGGCTGCGGGTCTCCCATGCGGGCGAACGCCAGGCGCATCGCCCGGACGATCAGATGGCCCTCGCCGGTGTCGACCTCTCCCGCGCCCTGCCCCTCGACGGTGACGTGGACGCCGGGCTCCCCCGTGAGCGTGGCCTCGACCTCGTCGTACAGGCTCAGTGCCAGCCCCAGCGCGTCGAACCCCGGCCCGAGGTTCGCCGACGTGGCCGGCACGCGGATCACAACGCTCTTCACTCGATTCCTCCCGTGCCCACCCCTGGGCCCCCGTGTGCGCGCCGTCAGGCCAGGTTGAGCGCCGCCGCGGCCGCGTGGACGTCGATGGGGATGACGACCGGCGCGGGCGCGCCGGCGATCGCCCAGTCGGGATCCTTCAGGCCGTTGCCGGTGACCGTGCAGACGATGCGCTGACCGGGCTCGACCAGGCCCTGCGCGTGTGCCTGCAGCAGGCCGGCCACGCTGGCTGCCGACGCGAGCTCCACGAACACGCCCTCTTCCTGGGCCAGCAGCTTGTACGCCGCCGCGATCTGCCGGTCGGTCACCGCCTGGATGACCCCGCCGGACTCGTCGCGGGCCGCGGTGGCCAGCGACCAGGAGGCCGGGTTGCCGATGCGGATGGCGGTGGCGATGGTGTGCGGATGGCTGACCGGCGCGCCCTCGACGATCGGCGCCGCGCCGCTGGCCTGGAAGCCGAACATGCGCGGCCGCCTCGTCGACACGCCGTCGCCGAAGTATTCCTGGTAACCCATCCAGTACGCCGAGATGTTGCCCGCGTTGCCCACGGGGATGCAGTGGATGTCGGGCGCGTCGCCCAGCGTGTCGACGATCTCGAACGCGGCCGTCTTCTGCCCCTGCAACCGGAACGGGTTGACAGAGTTGACCAGCGCGATCGGGTAGCTGGACGACAACTTGCGGGTCATCTCCAGGCAGTCGTCGAACGACCCCTCGACCTGCAGCAGCGTGGCGCCGTGCACGAGCGCCTGGGCCAGCTTGCCCATGGCGATCTTCCCCTTGGGCACCAGCACGGCGCAGGTCAGCCCGGCGCGCACGGCGTAGGCCGCGGCCGAGGCCGAGGTGTTGCCGGTGGAGGCGCAGATGACCGCCTTGGCGCCTTCCTCGACCGCCTTGCTGATGGCCATCGTCATCCCGCGGTCCTTGAAGCTGCCCGTCGGGTTGGCCCCCTCGACCTTCAGGTAGACCTCGCACCCGGTCAGAGCCGAGACGCGGCGGGCGGGCACCAGCGGTGTGCCGCCTTCGAGGAGCGTGATGACCGGCGTCTTCGTCGTGACGGGAAGACGCTCGCGGTATTCCTCGATGAGGCCACGCCACGACCTGCTCATGATGACTCCCTCTACCTGCGGTGTTGGGCACAGAGTGTACGGGGTGCCGCACCCCGCGCGGAGCCGCGTCCACGGGTCGGACACCGCCCCGGCGCAGGTCGGGCGGGGGCCGGGCGGCCTCGGATCCGTGTCAGGCGCACGGGTGGGGCGATGGGTTGGACAGGGGCACTATTCAGGAAATTCTCAGCATCTCCCGATAGGGTCGCGGAAGGGGGTCACCACCATGAACGCGCGTCCTGCGCTGAGGCAGAACGACTATTCACCAGTAACGGCGCCGCAGCTCGGCGCCTGGTCGCCCGCACTGTCCGTGAGCGTGGTGATACCGGCGTACGGCGGGCAGGACCGGCTCGATCTGGTGCTCGCCGCGCTGGCGGCGCAGACGTACCCTGGCCATCTGCTGGAGGTCCTGGTCGTCGACGACGGCAGCACGCCGCCGATCCGGCTGCCCGAGATCAGGCCGGACAACAGCCGCGTCGTCCGCGTACGCGACAACTGGGGCATCTCCAACGCCGTCAACACCGGCGCCAAGGCCGCCGACGGCGAGATCATCCAGCGGCTCGACGCCGACATGGTGGCCTGCCGGGAGCACATCGAGGCCCTGGCCCGCTGGCATCACGTGACGGATTACCTGGTCACGATCGGGATGAAGAAGTTCGTCGACGCGCCGCCCGTGACGCCGCGCCAGGTCTTCCAGGCCGGAGATCTAAGCGAGCTGTTCGAGCTGGACGGGGCCGTGGCGAGCTCCACCGAGGCGACGATCGCCAAGACCGACGGGCTGCGCAAGAGCCGCAATCCCTATCACGTGTGCACGGGGCCGACGTTCGCCCTGCCGCGGGAGGTCTTCGACGCCGTGGGCGGTCTCGACCCGACCGTGGCGCGGGGCGAGGACACCGAGTTCGCCTACCGGCTGGCCATGCACGGCGTGGTCTTCGTGCCGGACCTGGCGGCGCAGGCCGTGCATCTGGGGCTGCCGGCGCAGCACCGTGACAGGGAGCGGGCCGTGCGGGCGGTGGAGCCGTACCTGGCGCATCGCATCCCGCTACGGCGTGACCTGCGCAAGGATCGGGCGCGGCGGTGGCTGGTGCCCTACGTCGAGATCGTGCTCGACGTGACCGACACCTCCGAGTCCGTGGTGCGGCGGGCGGTGGCGGCGGCGCTGGACGGGAAGCTGCAGGACGTCGTGGTGACGCTGGTGGGGCCGTGGTCCCGGCTGGACGACTCGCGCCGTTTCTCCCTTTCCGACCCGTGTTTCGAGCTGCGGCTGCTGCGTGATCTGTTCGCGCACGACGAACGCGTCCGCCTGATCGACGAGGCCGCTCCGACGCCCTCCCCGACGCCGTTCCGCTATCGGGGGCCGGTGGACGTGGCGCTGCACCGGGTCACGCTGGAGCGCATGATCGAGTCGGTGCAGAAGGACCTCGCCGGCGTCCTGGTCGTCGACCTGCCCGACGGGCGCACGGCCCGCCTCGAACGCACCTCCGCCCTCGGGCGCGCCGCGCTGCTCGCCGACGCGGGGGCCGACCTGGACGACCTCATCGACACCACCCACGGCGTACGCCACGAGCCGCCGGACCGCTTCTGGCCCGCGCCGGCCCAGCCGGAGCCGGTCACCATCCCCGCGCCGGTGCCGGCGGTGACCGCCGAGCCGCCCGAGCAGACCCTGCTCAGACGCCTGAAGTCCGCCCTGCGCCCCAACTGACGCCCTTCGGGCAGCGCGCCGCTCTCAAAGCGGCGCGCTGTTTCGGGCGGGCGGTTCCCTTTGGGGGGCACACGTCAGGCGGGGCCAGTGGGTCAGCCGTGCAGGCGTTTGCCGAGGGCGCGCTTCATGGTGGTGGACACCAGGACGCGCAGGCTCTGCTGGGCCCGGTTGGCGGCGGCGACCTGGCGGCGCAACGTGCCGACCTCGCGCCGGAGCTCCACGGCCGACTTGCGCCAGCGCCCCGCCTCCTCCTTCCACTTGACCACCTGCCCGCGCAGCCGTTCGACCTCCTTGGCCAGCCTGGCGGCCTCCGCCTGCGCCTCCGTCCTGGCGCGGTAGGCGCCGCGCCGCCCGAGCAGCGGCACGGCCTCGGTGGTGAAGCCGTAGGTCTCCCCCTCGACCCAGGACACGCCGGACACCGCGTCCACCACATCGTCCAGGTCGTCTCCCGGCGTGCGCACGATGCGAGCCCTGGCGAAGGCCGACGCGCGTTCGAGCCGGGCCGCCACGACGCCCTGGGAGGACTCGTGGAGCAGCACGTTCACCAGCCCGAGGCCCTCGTCGCGGGCCAGGTCGAACAGCCGGGCCAGGCTGTCCTCGCCGGGGATCCAGCCGGGCGGCAGACGCAGCACGAAGGGCACGGCGGGGTCGACGTCTCCGGTGGTCGACAGGCGTACCCGGCCCTCGTGCTCGTAGTGGCCGCAGACCAGGACGAGGTCGAGATCGGGATCCTGCAGCGGGGCGCGCCGGTCGCGCTGGAGGGTGTCCCAGGGGCCGAGCAGGAGGATGGAGATGTCGGGCACGGTGCCGGCGAGCAGCGCGTCCACGGTGGCCCGGACCTCGTCGTATCCCGCGGCGCCGTCGACGACGACGGTGACGTACGGGATCTTCCACTGCCGTCCAGGATGGCCGCGCAACCAGCGGTAGGCGGGGATGCGGTCGGCCACGAACGCGTGGCTCACCCGGTCGATGGGCTGCTTGTCGCGCATGCGCATCGTGGGGCCGAGGTGGTAGGCGCGGGCGGCCGGCTCGGGGACGAAGACCGCGCCGGCCTGCGCCAGGCGGTAGCCCATCTCGGTGTCCTGGCCGAGGATCAGGTCGTCGTCCATGGGCCCGGCCGCTTCGATCAGCCGGGCGTTGACCGAGGTCGCGCCGCCGACGTGCAGGCTGAACGGGCGCTGGGGGTTGTCGGTGAGGCCGTCGGTGCGCTCGACCAGGTCGACGATCCAGGCGTGCGGCTCGGCCGGCTCGAAGTACGCTTCGAGGTCGTCGGGCAGCTCGGCCGGCGGCTCTGCGTCGGTGAACCTGAGGTAGCCCGTCACGACGACGTAGGGCGCGGCGTGGTGCCAGCGCATGTGGGCCTCGATCGCGCCCGGGGTGAGCACCACGTCGGAGTCGAGCCAGTGGATCACGTCGCCGGTCGCCTCGGCGAGACCGGCGTTGCGGGCGGCGGCCCGGCCGGGCCGCGCACAGACGATCAGGCGGGTGCCGCTCGGGCGTGTGGCGGGCAGGCGCAGCGGCGGGGTGGTGCCGTTGTCGACGACGATGACCTCGGTCAGCTCCGCCGGGTAGGTCTGCCGGGCGAGGCCGGCCAGCACCAGGTCAAGCTTGTCCTGTCCACCATACGAGGGGATGACGACGCTGACCTTGAGCTCAGGGGTGCGGCCTTGCGCGGGGGCCAGGACCCGATAGTCGTTGCCGCGCACCGGAAGCCGCGCCGGAAGCCGCGCCGGTGCGGGGTCGTGCTCCGTCGTCATGCGGCTTCCATCAGCAGACTCGGGCGGAAGCCGCGCCACTGGCCGGCCGCCACCTTGAGGAAGTGGGCCAGCGGAAGTTGCCAGGTGTGCTGGTCGCTGAGTCCTCTGCGCAGGACGTAGCCCAGGCCGTGGGTCCGGTAGATGCGAGCTCCCGCGCTGTGCGCCGTTTTCAGGAATTCGAGGTCGACGGCTCGCGGCAAACCCGGAAAGCCGCCTATTTCGTGGAATTTCGCCCGGGGTACCAGGATCGTGCCTCCGGCCACGTGGTCGCCCCAGACCTCGCTCGGATAGCGCGCCCCGCTCGCGAACGTCGTACGCCTGACCATGGCCCGCAACGGCTCCAGGTAGAAGAACTCGGCCGTGGTGCCGACCACGTCGGCCCCGCTGTACGACAGGGCCATGACCAGGTCGGACAAGTGCTGCGGGCCGTACCAGTCGTCGTCATCCCATTTCGCCAGATAGTCACCGCTGGCCAGGGCCGCCGCCTGGTTGAGCACCTCGCCGAAGGGCACCGACGCCGGCGCCTCGACGTGCCGCACGGGCAGCGAACAGGATTCGACCGCCTCCCGTACCCGCTCGAACGCCACCCCGTGCAGCCCGAGCAGCACCTCGGCCGCGACGCCGCGCTGGCGTTCCATCTGGGCCAGCGCCGTGCCGACCAGGTTTGACCGCATGCTTGACATCACGATGCTGATCTTCGGGGTGGTCACCGGATGGGCCAGGCGGCGCAGGCGTACGCTGTGCTCCTCCCGCCGCAGGTCGGCCAGGGATCGCGCGGTGCCGTCGGCCGCGTGGCCGAGCCAGTCGTGGTCGGTGAGCAGGGCGGCGAGCCCGGCCGGCACCCAGGGCGGCGCGTGCTGGGCCGTCAGCGGGACGCCGGCGGCGGCCAGGGACATCAGCCCAGGCAGCGGCACCTCACGGGCGGGCCACTCGACCTCCAGGCCGCGCAGCGGGCGCAACGCGGGCACGTCGGGCGGCTCGCCGTCGACAGCCCAGTTGCCGTCCGCCCAATGCAGGCGGGCCAGCCCCTTCTCCGGCGTACGCACGAAGCCGCAAGGGGTGAAGGACATGGGCTCCTCCGACTCAAGACCAAGACCGGCGCCTACCTTACGCCGGTTTTACTGACTAGTAGACGTAAGTACCGCTTTGGGGAGATCTGATTGCCAGTGATCCTCCAGGAACTTTTGCCACCGCTGTGGCCAATGTTGATTAGGGTGTCAATAACCCCCAGATGTCCCAGAAGCCTCAGTTGTCCTGAGGTGGGGCGCCGATCTACGAAAGGTTTGCGTGGATGCCCTCGCCCCGCCGACTGGCAGCCCCCGCCGCACTTCTCGCAGTTCTGACGCTGGGCGCGCTCGCGCTCCTCGTGCTCGCCGACCTGATCACCCTCGGTGCGGCGGCGGCGACGGTGGCCTTCCTGATCACCCTGGCCGGTCTCGCGTTCCTCGCCGTCCTCCTGCGCCGCGTCGACGGCAAGGCGCACCGGATCGACCTGCGGATCAAGAAGCATGAGGCCGAGCTGGCCAGGACCACCACCGCGCTCAAGACCATCGAGAACCGGCTGGACGTGCTGGTGCAGGCCGTCGAGGACTCCGCCGCGCGGCGGGCCGACGACCTCGGTGCGATCCTGGCCTCGCTCGGGGAGGACCGGGTCAACGCCATGGCGCGGGCGCGAGAGGTGGAGGAGTTGCGCGCGGAGCTTCGCGCGCCGGCCAAGGACACCGTATGACGGCCCCCATGACTGCGCGGGTCAGGCACAACGACTACGGGGTGCTGCGGCCGCCGGCGATGGGGTCGTGGCAGCCGTCGTTACGGGTCTCCGTGGTCATCCCCGCCTACGACTGCGCGCGGGCGCTGGAGCGCACGGTGCCGGCGCTGGCGCGGCAGACGTACCCGCCGGAGCTCGTCGAGGTGATCGTCGCCGACGACGGCAGCACGCCGCCGCTCGACGTGCCGGGGGCGCGGGTCGTCCGGGTGAGCGAGGGGTGGGGGCGCGGCGCGGCCCGGCAGACCGGGCAGCTCGCGGCCACCGGAGACGTGATCCACTGGCTCGACTCCGACATGTTGCTGGCCGACGACCATCTTGAGGCGCACCTGCGCTGGCACCACCTGATCGACTACGCCGTGGTGATCGGCGACACGCGGTTCGTGGACGCGCCGGGCGAGGACGGCACGCGGTCCGCGTACACGACGAAGACGCTGGAGTCGACCAGGGGGCTCAAGGACGCGGGCGCGGGGGCGTACCTGCTGCACACGGGCGCCTCCACCTCCGTGCGCGCCGGGCTGCTGCGCGCGGCCGGCGGCGTGCACACCGGCCTGAACATGGCCGAGGACACCGAGCTCGGCTACCGGCTGGGGCAGGCGGGAGCGGTGTTCATCCCCGACCCCGAGGCCCGGGCGTGGCACGTGGGGCCCTCCACCGTGATGACGCGGGAGAAGGAGGTGCACCGGCACAACTGGTCCTATCTCGGGGACTTCATTCCCGAGCTGCGCTGGTTGCGCGGGCATCCCCGGCGGCAGTGGCTGGTGCCGTACGTGCGGGTCGTGGTGGCGGCGACCGGCTATGAGCCGACGCGCGCGAGCGTGGACGCGGCGCTGGCCGGGACCCTGCCCGACGCCGCCGTCACGCTCGTCGGGCCGTGGGGCGAGCTGACCGGCGAGCGCCGCTCCAGCCTCGACGATCCCCTTCTGGACCTGCGGCTGCTGCGCAATCTCTATGCCCATGAGCCTCGGGTCGTGTTCGCGGAGAGCGTACCCGCCTCCGCCGCGCCCGCTCCCTTCCAGCTCAGCGTGCCCGCCGGGTGGGTGCTCGGCGCCGACACGCTCGACCGGCTCGTCCGGCGCGCCGACAAGGACGTGCTCGGCTTGATCTCCGTGGCGATGGCCGAGGGCGCGGACGGGGTGGTGACCGCCCGTCTGGAGCGCACGGCCGCCTTCGCCCGCGCCGCCCTGTTCGAAGGGACGGCGGACGATCTCGTGGACGAGATGTTCGGGTCGGAGTGGGTCAGCGGGAGCGAGTACGGGTTCGCGCCGGCGGAGGACGCCGAGCCGCTGACCGGCGACCCCGCGAAGTGGCGGGCGCTGGCGGGGCGGCGGCTGGACGAGGCCAAGGAGTTGCGGGCGGAGGTGGAGCGGCTGCGCGCCGAGGTCGAACGGCTGTCCGCCGCGCCGCCCCCGTCTACCGGCGAGGCCCCGCGCGGCGGCCTGAGCTCGTTGATCAGGAACCTGCGGAGCACCGGGTGATCCGGGAGTTGCTGGCGGAGCTCCGTGGGGCGCCCGTCTTCTTCGCGGGGATCGACGACGTCGAGCCGCTGTACGCGGGGGCGGCCGGGCGGATCGCGGTGGACCTGGACCGGGACCTCCTGGAGCCGCCCGCCGCGCCCGAGCCGGAGCGTGAGGTGCTCGTGCTGGCCAAGACGCCGGCCGACCTGCGCAGGATCGCCACGCTGCACAAGCTGCTGCCGCAGGCCGAGCGGGTGGTGGTCGCCGTGCTGGACACCCCGGCCTCCCATCCCGCGCCCGTGCCGACCCCCACGCCCGCGCACCGGTGGCGGTCGCTGACGGATCTGCGGGTGTACCAGCCCAGAAACCGGGTGTGGGTGGTCGACGCGCGGTTCTCCGCCGCGACGCCCGCGGGACGTACGGTCGCCGCCACGGCGCGGGCGTTCGCGGGACATCGCCTGGACGTGATCGCGGCGCCCGCGGCGGCCATCGCGGGCGTCGGCGCGGCGAACTGGCGGCCCGGCGATCCGAACGCGACGCCCGCCGAGGTGACCGGGCCGGTGCCGGAACGCGTGGGGGCGCCGGGCAGCGACATGGTCCTGCGCACGCTCACCACCTCCGCCGTCGAGGTCGCGGGCGGCACGCACGACCCGGCGGAAGCCGAAACCACGGCCGACGCTGAAACCGCGTGGGCCGAAGCCACGGCGAGCGCCGAGGCCGCGTGGGCCGGGGACCAGACGCCCATCGAGCGCCCCACGGTGCGGGCGGCGACCTGGGAGCGCCTGGGCCGTCCCGGCATGGCCGGCTCCCCGCTGTCCGATCCCGACGTGCTGGGCGAGCCGTCCATGGTCCCCCCGGTGGACGAGCGGCTGGTGAACCCCCAGGGCTTCGTCACCACCCCCTCCCGTGGCATGGCCTCCCTGGCCGAGCGCGACGGCCGGTGGTCGGTGGTGCTGGAGGGGAAGGTCGTGACGCCGTTCGCGGAGTCGGGCGGCGTCACCGACGCCGACGTGGCCAGGTTGCGGCAGGTGCGCGGCGTGACGGTGGACTGGCACCATGCCCACAGCGGCCCGCTGACGGCGGCGCGGGTGCTGACCGGGCTGGCCGCGGCGGGGGTGCCGCTGGTCTCGGAGGCGGTGCCGCGCTGGGCGGGCGCGCTCGGCGCGGAGCTCATCGACCTGATCGAGCTCTGCCCGGACATCTCCGATGATCTCCGGCGGGAGGAGCACAGCATCCGGCTGCGCCGCGCCGCGCTGCGCACCCACGGCGTGGCCGCCCGCTGGGAGCAACTCGGCGCCCCCGCGCCCGCGCCCCCGCTCACCTCGGTCCTGCTCGCCACCCGCCGCACCGACATGGTCTCCTTCGCCCTCGACCAGATCGCCCGCCAGCGCGGCGTCCAGCTGGAGGTGATCCTCGCCCTGCACGGCGTCCCCCAGGGCCATCCGGACGTGGCGGCGGCGGTCGCCAGGTTCGAGGGGCCGGTGACGGTGTTCGAGGCCGACCGGGGCGCGGTCTTCGGCGAGGTCCTGAACGAGGCCGCCGCCCGGGCCTCCGGCTCGTTCCTGCTGAAGATGGACGACGACGACTGGTACGGGCCCGACTTCCTGGCCGATCTGCTGCTGGCGCATGCGTACTCGGGGGCTCAGGTGGTCGGCACGGTGCCCGAGTTCGTCTACCTGTCCGCCATCGACGTCACCGTGCACCGCAGACAGGTCACCGAGCAGATCACCAGCTTCGTCGCCGGCGGCACCATCCTGGTCGAGCGGTCGGCGTTCCAGGCGGTGGGCGGGTTCAGGCCGCTGCGGCGCTCGGTCGACACGCAGTTCCAGGAGGCGCTGCAGGCGGCGGGCGGGCAGATCTACCGTACGCACGGGCTCGGCTACATCCTGCGCAGAGGCCCGGCGGCCAACCACACCTGGCAGGAGCCGATCGGCACCTTCCTGCAGCGCAACCGGCAGCAGTGGCGCGGCTTCCGCCCGAACGCCCTCATGGCCATGAACGGGAGCCCGCGCCCATGACCGGCATCCCCCGCGTCCCGCACAACGACTACGGCGTGCTCGCCCCGCCCGCGCTGGGCGCGTGGGAGCCCACGCTCACCGTCACGGTCGTCATCCCCGCCCACGACCGCCAGGAGACCCTGGATCTGACCCTGGCCGCCCTGTCGGCCCAGAGCTACCCTTCCCACCTGCTCGACGTCGTCGTGGTGGACGACGGCAGCGCCGTCCCGCTCCACCTGCCGGAGATCGTCCCGGCCGCGACCAAGCTGATCTCCAGCCCGCCGGGCGGCTGGGGCCGGGCCTGGGCGGTGCAGGCGGGTCTGGACGTCGCGACGGGCGAGGTCGTGTTCGTGCTGGACGCCGACATGGTGCCCCACCGGCGGCACGTGGAGGCCCAGCTCCGCTGGCACCACCTGGTTCCGTACGTGGTGACGCTGGGCTGGATCGACTTCACCCCGGCCGGCGACCTGCCCACGCAGGAGCGGGTCCGCCAGGCGCTGGCTGCGGGCGAGGAGGAGGCGCTCTTCCCGCTGTCCCCGCACCGCCACGACTGGGCCGAGAAGATCATCGACGACCACGACGGGCTCCGCGCCGCGCCGAACTCCCTGGCCACCCGCGTCCACGTCGGCGCCACGGCGGCCTACCCGGCCGCGTTGTTGCGCTCGATCGGCGGCATGGACACCTCGCTGGTGCTGGCCGAGGACACGGAGCTGGGCTACCGGCTCACCCAGGCCGGCGTGGTGTTCGTGCCCGAGCCGCAGTCGCGGGCCTGGCACGTCGGCCTGCCGACCGCGATGCGCGACTGGGCCGCGCTGAAACGCTTCAACGACCCGTACGTGGCCGACCGCGTCCCGTACCGGCGCTATCTGCGCACGGACGCCGGCCGCCAGTGGCTGGTGCCGTACGTGGACGCGGTGGTGCCCGCGGGTTCGTACGAGGACGTCAGGGCCACGGTGGACGGCCTGCTGGGCGGCTCGATCCCCGACGTCAGGGTCACCCTCACCGGCGCCTGGGACACCCTGAGCCCGGACCGCCGCTCCCCGCTCGCCGGCCCGGACCTCGACCTGCGCCTGCTCCGCGCCACCTTCGAGCACGACCCCCGCGTGCACCTGACCGCCCCGGCCGAGAGGACGGCTCCGTTCCGCCTGACGGTCCCCCCTGGCTGGGTCCCGTCGACGGACACGCTGGAGCGCCTGGTGGCGCATCTGGAGGAGCAGGACGCCGGCGCCGTCTGCGTCGCGCTGGCCGAGGGCGCGGACGGGGTGGTGACCGCCCGTCTGGACCGCACGGCGGCGTTGTCCAGAGCCGCGTTGACGGCCACTCCGGACGACGACCCCGACGACCTGATCGACCACCTTTTCGGTCTGGGGTGGGTGGACGGCGAGAGCTGGGGTTTCCGGCGCCGTCCGGCCGTCTATCCGCCCCGGCGGAAGCCGGTCCCGGAGCTCGTCAGGCTCGCCGCCGAGCACGAGAAGGAGATCGCCCTGCACCGCAGGCGCACGGCCGCCCTGCGGGCCGAGATCGCGCACCTGCGCAGGGAGGCGGGCAAGAACGGCAGGGACGCGGCGCGCTGGCGGGAGAAGGCGGAAGGCTGGCGCAAGGAGGCGGTCCGCCTCGCCCGCGCCCAGAACCGCACGGTCCTGAAGCGAGCCGTCCGCCGCGTCCGCGACCTGGCCTTCCCCGGCGAACGCTGACCCCGGGCCGCCCAGGCGAAAGCTTGCTCGGCCCTCCCAGGAAGGCGACCACTGACCCGGCGCGGCCTTCCGTCCCGGGCGGACCCGGAGCGAACGCTACTCGTCGCCCTCCACGCGCATCACGCTGGCCACCGCGCGGACGATGTCGAGCTCGCGCAGGCCCTCCATGGTCGCCGACAGGGCGGCGTCGGTGGCCCGGTGGGTGACGATGACGAGCTGGGCGTCGGCTCCGTGGCCCTCCTGGCGGACCGTCTGGATGGAGACGTCGTGCTTGGCGAACAGCTCCGCCACCCGCGCCAGCACGCCCGGCTTGTCCGCGACGTCCAGCGCCACGTGGCAGCGCGTGACGGTCTCGCCCATGGGATGGGCGACCAGGTCCGCGTAGGTGGACTCGGCGGGCCCGCGGGTGCCCGCCAGCCGGTTGCGGGCCACGGCCACCAGGTCGCCGAGCACGGCGGAGGCCGTGGGGGCGCCGCCGGCGCCCTTGCCGTAGAACATCAGCTCGCCGGCCGACTCGGCCTCCACGAACACCGCGTTGTACGCCTCCCGCACCCCCGCCAGCGGATGGGACCGGGGGATCATCGCCGGATGCACCCGCACGCCGAACGAGCGGCCGTCATCGGAGCGGGCGCAGATGGCCAGCAGCTTGATGACGTAGCCCATGTCCTTGGCCGAGGCCACGTCGGTGGCGGTGATGTCGGTGATGCCCTCGCGGTGCACCTCGGCGGCCGTGACGCGGCTGTGGAAGGCGAGCCCGGCCAGGATGGCGGCCTTGGCGGCGGCGTCGAAGCCCTCGACGTCGGCCGTCGGGTCGGCCTCCGCGTAGCCGAGCGTCTGGGCCTCCTCCAGGGCGTCGGTGAAGGACGCGCCCGTGGTGTCCATCTTGTCGAGGATGTAGTTGGTGGTGCCGTTGACGATGCCCATGACCCGCATGACGTGGTCGCCGGCCAGCGACTCGCGCAGCGGACGCAGCAGCGGGATGGCGCCCGCCACGCTGGCCTCGAAGTAGAGGTCGCCGTGGCCGGTCCTGGCGGCCTCGTGCAGGGTGGCGCCGTCCTCGGCCAGCAGGGCCTTGTTGGCGGTGACGACCGACTTGCCCTGGGACAGGGCCGCGACGATGAGCGCGCGGGCCGGCTCGATGCCGCCGATGACCTCGATCACGATGTCGACGTCGTCCCGGGTGACCAGCGCCTCGGCGTCGGTGGTCAGCAGCGACGGGTCCACGTCGATGTCGCGTTTGCGGCCCAGTCTCCTGACGGCGACCCCGGCCAGCTCCAGCGGCGCCCCGATGCGGGCGCTCAGGTCGGCGGCCTGCTCGTGCATGAGCCTGATGACCTGTGAGCCGACGACGCCGCAGCCCAGAAGAGCCACTTTCAGCGGTTTCACAGCTGCCCCCTCAGTAGGTCGTCCTCGGTCTCGCCCCGTACGATCACCCGGGCGACGCCGCCTGCGACGGCCACCACGGCGGGCTTGGGCAGGTAGTTGTAGTTGCTGGCCAGCGACCGGCAGTAGGCGCCGGTGGCGGCCACCGCGATCAGGTCGCCCGGCGCGAGGTCGTCCGGCAGGTGGCAGTCGCGCACGATGATGTCGCCGCTCTCGCAGTGCTTGCCGACCAGGCGGCTGAGCATGGGCTCGGCCTGGCTCGCCCGGCTGACCAGGGCGGCGGTGTAGTCGGCGCCGTAGAGGGCCGAGCGCACGTTGTCGCTCATGCCGCCGTCGATGCTGACGTAGGTGCGCAGGCCCTCGACGTCCTTGACGGTACCGACCTCGTAGAGCGTGACGCCGGCCGGGCCGACGATGGTGCGGCCGGGCTCCACGGTCAGGCGGGGCACCGGCAGGCCGGCGTCGAGGCAGACCTTGGTGACGATCTCCCGCAGGCCGTCGGCCAGCTCCTTGATGTCGGGCGTCTCGTCGCCCTCGACGTAGGCGATGCCGTAGCCGCCGCCGAGGTCGAGCTCGGGGAGCACCACGTCGTGCTCGTCCTTGATCTGCACGAGCAGCGAGGCCAGCCGCCTGGCCGCCGCCTCGAACCCGGCCGTGTCCACGATCTGGGAGCCGATGTGCGAGTGCAGCCCGACGAGCTCGAGTTGCGGAAGGGCGAGGATGCGGCGGACGGCCTCCGCGGCCGCCCCGGCGTTGAGCGACAACCCGAACTTCTGGTCGTCGTGCGCCGTCGCGATGAACTCGTGGGTGTGGGCCTCGACCCCGGTGGTGACCCTGATCATCACCTTGGGCCGCTTGCCGTGCTGCTCGGCGAGGTAGCCGAGCCGGGCGATCTCGTCGAAGGAGTCGACCACGATGTGGCCGACGCCGGCCTCCAGCGCCCTGGTCAGCTCGGGGACGGACTTGTTGTTGCCGTGCATCGTGATGCGCTCGGGCGGGAACCCGACGCTGAGCGCGACCGCGAGCTCGCCGCCGCTGGCCACGTCGAGGCCCAGGCCCTCGTCCGCCAGCCAGCGCACGATCTCCTTGCACAGGAACGCCTTGCCGGCGTAGTGGACCTCGGAGCCGGCGAAGGCCGTGGCGTAGTCGCGCATGCGGGAGCGGACGTCGTCCTCGTCGAGGACGTAGAGCGGGGTGCCGTGATCGCGGGCCAGATCGCGCACGTCCACACCGCCGACGGTGAGCACGCCATCGATCCGCGTCGACGTTCGGGGCCAGATCGCGGGATTGATCCGGTTGAGGTCGGCGGGCGCCTGCGGCGGGCGCTCATGGGGCAGCATCTCGGCATGCCGGTCCCCGGCGGGATGGGCGAATCGACTCACCTGATCGAGGCTATCGGAACAGGAAGTACGCCATGACCCACTGACCACGTATCGAGACGCGATCAAGCCCTGGAAGGGATATTTTTACGCTTTTTCGCCGTTTAACCGGATATTTTGTGATGGGTCACATTCGATCCGGTCCTACGAGAATTTTGCTTACGGCCTCCGCCAGCCGCACCCGCGCCGTGTGCACCGCCGACGGGAGCTCGTCGCCGACCGGCACGGCGGGCGCGTGCTCGTGGGCGTCGTGATAGGCCAGCGCCAGCCGCACCAGGTACGTCTCCCACCCCGGATCCCGGCTGCCCAGCCGCCCCGGCACCTCGGCCAGCACCCGCAGCACCCACCGGTCGCGGGGATGATCGAGCAACGCGGGCCTGAACCCGGTGCGGGGCACCCCCAGCTCGGCGGCCCACCTGCACACGGCGCGGGCGCGCACGTGCGCGTACCGCACCACGAACCCGGGGTTCGCCCACGTCCGGGGGAAGTCCGGCCAGCCCGGCTCGGGGATCCGCACCGGCCCCGCCGACTCCAGCAGCTCGCCGGGCTCCGTCACGACGACGCGCAGCAGCCCGTCGGCCCGGACCCGCGCCTCCGCGACGCCGGGCAGCGCCCGGACCCGCTCCGCGAGCGGCTCGGCGGGCACGCGCCGCCGCAGGGGCGCCGCGGAGACGTACACGGCCTCCCGCTCCCACGTCCCCTCGGGCGCCGGGGGCTCCCCCAGCACCTCGGCCAGTTCCGGGAGCGTCATGGCGACGACCCTATGCCGGTGCGCGGCTCAGATGAGCGCGTGCGGCTCCGCCGAGCCGTACTCGACGAGCTGGGCGGCGCCGAGCAGCCAGCGGTCCTCGTCGCGCACCCGTACGTAGCCGAACCGGTCCGCCGAGAAGACCTTGATCCCGTCCGTGCGGCACTGCCGCATGAGGACCTCGTCCCAGTCGTCGGTCAGGTCGGCGAAGCCGAGCTCGCGCAGCGCGTTGCGGCGGCCCAGCAGGGTCGCCCCGGCGACCTCGGGGAGGTAGGCGTACTCGGCGTCGGGCTGCTGGAGCAGCGTGACCTGGGGCTTGCGGAGATGGGCGTAGTAGGCGGCCTTGCCGACGATGTCGGCGGTGCTGAAGAGGAAGGCGCGCCGCAGGTCCGACAGGTGGTGCGGGCCGTACACGTCGCGCGGGTCCATGACCGCGACCAGGTCGGACTCGCACAGGTCGATGGCGGCGCCGAGCATCGCGCCCTCGGTCATCGACGGTTGCGGGCGGCGGTAGACGACGTCGATGTCGGGCAGCACGTCGCGGGCGCGCAGCTCGGCCTCCGGCGGGCCGATGACGATGAGCTGGTCCACCCCCGACTGCTTGGCGACCTGCGCCAGCCCGTGCTCCATCAGGAAGGGGTCGCTGATCGGCAACATGACGGAGGTGCTGAGGGTGGCGCGGGCGCTGGGCAGCCCGATCGCCTCCAGCATCTCGTCGACGCGCTCGGTCATCGTGCCCATCTGGTACGCCCGGCGCAGCGCCACGTGCGCCCGCCGCGTGTCGGCCTCGGTGCCGATGGGCGTGCCGCAGGCGGCGAGCTCGGCCAGCCGCCACTGCGGCGTGCCAGGCGGGCAGTCGGCCGCGGCCGGCCAGCGGTAGGAGGTGAGCACGTCCGGATAGCTGAGGTGACCCGGCAGGAGCTGGTCGAGCGTGAGCACCCGGTCGATGCGCCCGCCGGCCAGCGGCAGCGGGTTGTGCACCCGGGGCTGGACGCCGAACTGCAGGCGCGGCCAGGCGACCGTGAGATCGTTGGTGAACCGGAACTCGAAGAGCTGGGCGGCCGCGGCGTAGGCGTCCACGTCGCCCTGGGTGTGCCAGAAGACCGTGCGGATGCCGCGCTCGGCGCACCAGGCCAGCAGCGCCCTGAGCCCGTCGCCGGGCTCGCCGGTGATCTCCTCGGCCCACGGGCCTTGGGTGACGGACTCGACCACGAGCAAGTGCGGCACTTCCAGCGGGAGCACCCTGGCGAAGTCGCGGGGCGTGAAGCCGGTGGTCTGCCGCCACTCGTAGCGCAGCAGCGCCTCGGCGTGCGGGTCGGCGATCACCGCGGCGGTCAGGTGCGGCCGGGTGTTGGGGCCGGTCGGCACCCGGAACGGCTTGAGCTTGAACGAGGCGCCGCCGAGGGTCCGCGTCGTGGTCGTGGCCTGGTACGCGGCCCCCGGGCGCTCGTCGGCGGCCTTGAGCGCCGCCGGCGGCCGGCGTTTGGGCGCGATGGGCCGTTTGACCGGCTTGGCGGCGCCCTTGAGGCCCCTGGCCAGCCGTACGGGGTTGTTCTTGCCGCTCTTGATGGCGTCGCCGAGGCGGTTCCAGCGCGCGACCTTGATCGAGGAGAGCTTCCAGTTGGCCACCTCGGCCTGGAAGCGCTGCTCGGCCAGCTCCCTGCGCAACCTGTCGGCGGCCTCCTGCTCGACGGCGAGCCGCTCCTCGGTCTCGCCCAGCCGCTCGGCCAGGGCTCTGACCTGATCGGCGCTCTCCTCGGCCGTGGCCAGCCTGGCCTGGGCGGCGTCGAGCAGCCTGGCCAGCTCGGCCGCGCGCTCGGCCTGCGCGACGGCGTCCCGCAGCGCCCTGCGAGTGCTCTCAAGCTCCGTAGACAAACCAGACCACCTCTCCCTTAGCCCGGCAAAGGATACTCTTCTGCGGGAAGCGGCTTGAAAGGATGAGATCCGGTGCAGTTCAACGTGCGGCCCTACGTGTGCGGTGCTCTCGGCCGGATCGACACCGCCGTCCTCGGCAAGCTGACCGGCGCGGGCCCGAAGGTCCGGCCGGCGCTCCAGACGGCCGACGCGGCGCTGTTCAGCTCCGCGCCGCTGCCGCCGTACCAGCGGGCCGAGGGCGCGTTCGCGTTCTCCTGGGGCGAGCGCAAGCCGGCCGCCGGCGAGGAGCGGATCGACTGGATCACGGTCGCCGAGACCTACGAGACGCCCGGCCTGATCGGCGCGGGTGAGCGCGTCACGCTGCACACCGGCGCGCTGGGGCTGGTGGACGTCTACTACGTACGCCTGGGCGAGGCGGTCTACTTCTCCTCCCTGATCCAGCCCCTGCTCGGCCTGGTGCCGATCCGCATCGACTGGTCGGCCTGGGCCTCGATCCTCCAGGTCACGTTCCCGCTGGGGGAGGCGACGCCGTACACCGAGGTCAAGCGGCTGCCGGGGGCGAGCGCGCTGGTGTGGGAGCACGGCAGGTTCGCCACCGAAAGGCGGTTGCCGCGCTGGCTGCGCACCGAGCCGTACGAGGCGTGGGTCAGCCCGCACGACATCGTCGAGCTGCTGCACCGCGTCTATGCCGACTACGACGGCCGCAAGCTCCTCGTGCCGGTCAGCGGCGGCTACGACTCCCGGTTGCTGGCGAGCGTGGCGATGGCGCGCGGCATGGACGTCGAGTCGTGGACGACCAGCCCCGACGACGGCACCGACACCGACATCGCGTTCGCCAGGTCGATCACCAGGGAGCTGGGCATCCCGCACCGGGTGATCACGCAGGACGCCGCCGACTATCCGGCCGACGCGGCCGACGTGGCGCGCAGGCTCGAGTACCTGACGCCGCACCACGCCTGGTACGCGTCCTTCGCCGAAGAGGTGCACGGCGCGGGCCGGATCCTGGTCGACGGTCTGGCCGGTGGGCCGCTGCTGAAGAACTTCATGGTCAGCGGGGCCGCGCTGGAGGCCAGGACGCAGGCCGAGCGGTCCGCCGCCGTGCTGAGCTCGCTGTCGCTCGGGGCGCCCTCACAACCGTTCCTGTCCAAGGCGGCGGCGCAGTGGATGGAGGAGACGGTGCGCGAGCAGTTCGCCGCCACCACCTCCATGCTGCACGGGCACCGGGCCGAGTTGTCGTTGTCGGTGCTGCACACCAGGACCGTACGGGGCATCGCGCGCTCGGCGGTGAACCTGGTCGGGCCCGAGGCGTCGTTCGCGGCGCCGTTCATCCATCCGGAGTTCTTCGACGCCGCGCTCTCGGTCGGCGTGGCCCGCAAGGACAAGGGCCGCTTCTACCGTGAGGTGCTGCACGCGGCCCATCCGCGAGTGGCGGCCCTGCCCTCCACGAATGTGGTCAAGCAGCCCCTCCAGCGCGTCCCCCTGCGATCCACGGCGGCCCCTGCCCGAAATTATGCGCACAGCATGCTGGAGACCGTTGTGAGCAGAGTTCCGGGACTGCTTTCGGACGAGCTGCACGAGGTGGTGGCGGGCGGCCCCGACGCGCTGACCAGGTTCAACGGCTGGAATGACCGCTTCTGGGTACGAGGATTGGTATTGTTCGGGCTCTGGCTGGGCGACTTTGAGAATGACCTGAACGACCTCGCCGCACCTTTTCAGTGAACTCTGGGTAACAGAGCGGTTACATCCTGATCTCGCGGGTATTACACGTCGCACAGCAGAAGCGGGTTCCGGAAAGCCAACGGGCTGGTAGTGTTCGGCCCGTAAGCGCCGCACAAACGGGCACCAGATCACAAATCAGGTTCCGTTCGAGGGCATGGAGTTCGCAGGGATGACGACTCCAGGCGGCGCGGTCACCAGATAACAACGCCGGGGCAACCACCGGTGACTTCGTCCTGCCCACATCTCTTCCTGTGAGCTACATATGATCAACGCATCCCCATCTCCAGAGCCGATCTCCGAGGCGTTCGTCTCGGAGGATCCCGCCTGGTACAAGCGGGCGGTGTTTTACGAGGTTCTCGTCCGGGGGTTCAAGGACTCCAACGGCGACGGCACCGGCGACCTGCGCGGTCTCATCGAGAAGCTCGGCTACCTTGAGTGGCTGGGCGTGGACTGCCTCTGGCTGCTGCCGCTGTACGAGTCACCGCTGCGTGACGGCGGCTATGACATTTCGGACTATATGAAGATCCTCCCGGATTTTGGTGATCTGGGGGATTTTGTCCAGCTGATCGAGGCGGCTCACGAGCGCGGCCTGCGGATCGTCACCGACCTGGTGATGAACCACACGAGTGACCGGCACCCCTGGTTCCAGGCGTCCCGGCACGATCCCGAAGGGCCGTACGGCGACTTCTACGTGTGGTCGGACCATCCTGGCGGCTACCCTGACGCGCCGGTCATCTTCATCGGCGCCGAAGAGTCCAACTGGACCTACGACCCGGTGCGCAAGCAGTACTACTGGCACCGCTTCTTCCACCACCAGCCGGACCTGAACTATGACAACCCGGCGGTGCAGGAGGCCATGCTGGAGGTGCTCCGGTTCTGGCTGGACCTGGGCATCGACGGCTTCCGGCTGGACGCGGTCCCGTACCTGTTCGAGCGTGAGGGCACCGCGTGCTCCGGGCTGCCGGAGACGCACGCGTACCTGAAGAAGGTCCGCGCCGAGATCGACCGCCTCTACCCGGACCGGGTGCTGCTGGCCGAGGCCAACGGCTGGCCCGAGGACGTCGTCGAGTACTTCGGCGACCCCACCAGGGGCGGCGACGAATGCCACATGGCCTTCCACTTCCCGCTGATGCCGCGCATCTACATGGCGGTGAAGAAGGAGACCCGCGAGCCGATCTCCGAGATCATGTCCCGCACCCCGAAGCTGCCCGAGAACGCGCAGTGGGGCATCTTCCTGCGTAACCACGACGAGCTCACGCTCGAGACGGTGACCGAGGAAGAGCGCGACTACATGCACAAGGAGTACGCCAAGGACCCGCGCATGCGGGCCTACCTGGGCATCCGGCGGCGGCTGGCGCCGCTGCTGGACAACGACCGGGACCGGATCGAGCTGTTCACCGCGCTGCTGCTGAGCCTGCCGGGCTCGCCGATCATCTACTACGGTGACGAGATCGGCATGGGCGACAACATCTGGCTGGAGGACCGCGACGCGGTCCGCACGCCGATGCAGTGGAGCCCCGACCGCAACGCCGGGTTCTCCTCTGCCGACCCGGGGCGGCTCTACCTGCCCGCCGTCATGGACCCGATCTACGGCTTCCAGGCGGTCAACGTGGAGGCCCAGCAGCGCCACGAGGGATCGTTGCTCCACTTCACCCGCAAGATGCTGGAGATCCGCCGCCGGCACCCGGTGTTCGGCGTCGGGGCGTACACCGAAATGTGGTCGTCCAACCCGTCCGTGCTCACGTACGTGCGCGAGGACCACGACGACGTGATGTTGTGCGTCAACAACCTGTCGAAGTTCCCGCAGCCGGTGGAGCTGGACCTGCGGCGCTTCGAGGGCATGGTGCCGATCGAGGCGCGCGGCGGCGTGCGGTTCCCGCCCATCGGGGAGCTGCCCTACCTGCTGACGCTGCCGGGGCACGGCTTCTACTGGTTCGCGCTGAAGCGGGACAAGGCCGCCGACAAGGCCGCCATCAGCGTGATGTGACGGGCACCCGGGCACGGGCCGCGCGGCGGGCGGGAATGAGCGCCACCGCGAGGGCCGTGCCCACGGCCACCACGACGGTGATGGTCAGCGTCAGGGCCGAGGGCGCGCGGCCGATGCCCGCGCCCACGCCGCTCGTGTGACCCTGCAGGTCGATCAGCCACGTGACGGCGGAGACACCCGCCGCGGCGCCCACTCCCACACCCAGCAGCACGGGCACACCGGTGCCCGTCACGAGCGTCGCCATGACCTGCCGCGGCGTCAGCCCCATGGCCTTCAGCACGGCCAGGTCGAAGGCGTGGTCACGCAGGCCCAGCGCGCTGGCGGTGAGCAGGTTCGCCAGGCCGAGCAGGGTGAGTACGAAGATCAGCGCCACGATGACCACCCGGATGATCGCCAGCCGGTCCGCCGGGTTGACCGCGGCCTGCACCTCCAGGCCCTCGGCCGACTCGGCCAGCAACCTGCCGCGCACCTCGGCCGGATCCGCGCCCGGCTTCAGGGCCAGCGCGTAGAACTCCGGCGGGACCGTGTCCTTGGCCGCCAGGCTGTCCAGCCCGACCGACAACACCTCGCCGTCCACGTCGGGCTCGATGGTCCTGCCGACGATCCGGACGATCAGCGGCGTGCCGCCGACGGTCAGCCGCACCCGGTCACCGATCTTGACCCCGAGCAGGTTCAGCAGGCCCTGCCCGGCGACCGCCTCGCCCGGCCGGCCGTAGATACGGCCCTCGACCACGGGGAACGGATAGGGGTCCGCCGACGAGATCCCGAGCGCCCGCACCCTGACCGAGCGGGCCTCGCCCGGGGCCAGCGCGTTCACGTCGGTTCCCGGGTAGACCGCGGCGACGTCCCGGTCGCGCTCGGCGAGCTGCTGGGCGGCGGGCGGGTCCATCTTGCCCGGCCGGACATAGAGGCCGGCGTGCTGGCCGACCTGCTCAGGATGGGCACGGAAGTTGTCCAGCGTGGCCCACACGCCGAGCCCGATCATGATCATCATCATCGGCACGGCCAGGCCGAACGCCGTCAGGAACGCCGCCGTCCGCCGGGTGAAGGCGTCCCGGGTGCCCAGGACGAGGGCGGGCGGGAGGCGGACGAGGAGGGCGAGCCTGGCCAGCTGGGACAGGCGGCCACGCGGCGGGGAGGCGGGCACGTCCGGGATCGGCGGGGTGCGCCCGCCGCGCCACGCGGGCAGCCCCACGGCCGCCAGGACCACCAGGACGGTCCCGGCGACGATGGCCAGCACCGGGGCAGGGGCCACCGAGGTGGGCCCCAGGACGGCCGCCATGACGCTCCAGCCGGCCACGCCGCCGATCGCGACCCCGGCCATCCCGAGCGCGCCGTGCTCGGTCAGGAGCAGCAGCGAGACCTGGGCCCTGGTGAAGCCCATCGACTTGAGCGTGGCCAGGTCGCGCAGCTGGCCGAGCACCCGGCCGCCGGCCGCGTTGGCCAGCGCGAGCGCGGCCGCCACCAGCCCGGCCACCCCGAACAGCGCCAGCAGCGTGCCGAGCAGCCGGTTGTCCAGTTCCATGGCGGCTCTGACCTCGCGCCAGGTGTAGACGCGCTGAAGCTGGTCCTCCAGCAGGACGACGACGCGCTGGGAGACGACCTGGGAGGACTCGGGACCGGTCAGGCGCAGCCCGGTCACCCACTCGCTGCGTCCGAGCATGGGCTCGATCCGGTCCAGCATGGCCGGCAGCACGTACGCCAGGCCCGGCGTCCATTCCGGGTAGAAGCCCTGCTCGGCGGAGTCGGCGATGCCGCGCACGTACAGGGTGTGCCGCTTGCCGTCGAGCGCGATGATCGTGAAGGGCGCGCCGATCCGCAGGCGCAGCGCCGTGGCGAAGGACCGCTCGACGACCGCGCCGTCGACCTGGGTCTCGTTCAGCCACCGGCCCTCGGCCACCACGGGGTGCGCCACCGCCGGCGGCGTGGCCGGCATCGCGCGCAGCGCCGCCGGCTCCTTCTTCCCGTCCTGCGCCACGGTCACGGGCGCCGAGCGGTACGGGCCCGTGGTGCTCGTCACGCCCTCGATGTCGCCCAGGGCGACCTCGGGCACCTCGTCGGTGTAGAGCCAGACGTGCGCCCCGTCGGTCTGGGCGAACAGACTGCGCCACGGGTTCGTGCCGTCTTCGAGCAGGGTGGCGCCGGCGATCAGCGCGGCCACGATCCCGGCCACGACCAGCACCGTCAGCGCGGCCTGCCCTTTCCTGGCCCGCAGGTCGGCCTTGATCCACCGGCTCCCGGCCAGCGCGGAGCTCATCGGAGGTCGATCACCTCTCCGGCGGTGCGGGTCCGCCTGCGCGCGATGCGGCCGTCGTCCACGATCTCGCCGTCGAACAGGGACACGAGCCGGTCGGCCAGGCTGGCCACGCGGGCGTCGTGGGTGACCATGATGATCGTCTGGCCCTTTTTGTGCACCTCGGTGAGCAGGCGGAGCACGTCGCGGGTGTTGCGGCTGTCGAGGTTGCCCGTGGGCTCGTCGGCTAAGAGCAGGGCGGGCTGGTTGGCCAGCGCCCTGGCCATCGCCACCCGCTGCTGCTCGCCGCCGGAGAGCTGGGCGGGCGAGGCGTCGGCCCGGTCGGCCAGGTTGAGCGCGCCGAGCAGGCTCTCGCGGCGCTCACGGGCCACCTTGGGCGAGACTCCGGCCAGCAGCGCGGGCAGCTCGACGTTGTCGCCGACCGTCATGTTGGCGACCAGGTTGAAGAATTGGAAGACGAAGCCGACCTTCTTGCGCCGCAGCAGCGCCCACGCGCTCTCCGAGAGCGTGTCCACGCGCGTGCCGTCGAGCCAGATCTCGCCGCTGGTCCTGGTGTCGAGCCCGCCCAGCATGTGGACGAGCGTGGACTTCCCGGAGCCGGACGGCCCCATGATCGCGACGAACTCTCCCGGCTCGACCTGCAGGTTCACGCCGCGAACGGCCGGCACGGGAACCGCGCCCCCCTGGTAGATCTTGACCAGGTTGGCCGTCTTCAGTACGGAGGTCATGCCAGATCCTCCTGACAGCGTTCCAGCCAGTCAAGATCTGCCTGCAGATGCAGCATGGCGCCCTCGATGAGCAGCATCGCCACCCGGTCGGTCGGAGGAGTACGGGACAGCAGGTCGTTAAGATCGCCCATCAGCGACAGGTAGTGGCGGCGCTGTCGGCTGATCAGCGCCATCCGGTCCGCGATGCCGGTGAGCGGGGCGAGCACGAGCTTCATGAAGAACTCGTCGCGCACCCTGGGGCCCTCGGTGGGCTCGTCCACCCATACGGTGAGCAAGTCGCGGCCCTTGGCTGTCAGATAATAGACCTTCTTGTTGGGCCGGTTGGACTGCTCGACGTCCACCGCCCTGACCAGGCCGTCTTTCTCCAGCCTGCCGAGGGTGACGTAGATCTGGCCGATGTTGGGTGACGGGTAGGCGCTGCCGAAGGTCTGTTCGAGCGCCTGCTTGAGCTCGTAGCCATGTGCCGGTTCTTTGGCCAGGAGCGCCAGCAGGTGAAGCCGCATCCGCGCCCCACCTCCCCGCTGTGTTACGTATGCGTTACAGAGTTATCCGTTGACCTAAAGATTACATGTGTGCATAACATGAATGCATCTACCTAACACGTATGTAATCACTCTGAACATGGAGGCAACAGAGTGCTGCGCCCGTTTTCTGTCGTTCTGGCCATGCTCCTGGCGGCTGGGTGCGCGGCGGCGGGTGATGAGGGCGGCGGCGAGACTGGGACGGGCGGCACTGGGCCCATCACCTTCGCCACCGGACGCGACACCACGGCGTACCTGCAACCCTTGCTGGATCGCTGGAATCAGGCCCACCCGGCCGAGAAGGTGACGCTGCTGGAGCTGCCTGAGGCCGCGGACGAGCAACGTGCTCAGATCGCGGCCAACCTCCAGGCTCAGAGCAGTCGCTATGACGTGCTCGGGCTAGACGTGGTCTGGACTGCCGAGTTCGCGGAGAACGGCTGGATCATCCCCCTGGAGCGCGGGCTCTTCCCGCTCGACAGGTTCCTGCCGCCCGTCGTGGAGACGGCTGTCTACAAGGACAAGCTGTGGGCGGTCCCGTACACGAGCAACGCGGGACTGCTGTACTACCGCACCGACCTGGTCAAGAGGCCGCCGCGAACGTGGGCGGACCTTCGCGACCAATCCCGACAAATAGTGAAAAAGTATGACATAGAGGGGTATGCCGGGCAGTTTCTGGCCTATGAAGGGCTCACCGTCAACTTCTCCGAAGCCGTTCAGTCCGCCGGCGGACAGATCGTCAGCAACAACGGCACGGAGGTGAGCCTTGATCCGGTCAAAGCTGAGATCGCGCTCGATTTCCTGCTCCAGGGCCTGCGCGAGGAGTGGATACCCAAGGAGGCGCTGAGTTTCAAGGAGGAGGAGACACGTCTGGCCTTCCAGGAGGGCCGGCTGGCCTTCGCCCGCAACTGGCCGCACGCGTACGGTCCCGCCAGGGCCGAGCTCGGCCGCAAAGTGGGCGTGACCAGGCTGCCGGGGCTCAACGGGCCCGGGTCCAGCACGCTGGGCGGCGCCAACCTCGCCATCAGCGCCTACTCCAAGCACCAGCACACCGCACAGGAGTTCATCCGCTACTTCACGAGCCTGGAGAACGAGCGCCGGGTCCTCACCGAGGGCTCCTTCCCGCCCGTATGGACCGAGTTGTACGACGATCCCGCGCTGATCAAGCGTTTCCCGTACCTGCCTGTGCTCAAGGAGAGCATCCTCGCCGCCAAGGCACGGCCGGTGAGCGCCAACTACAACCAGGTCAGCCTGGTGATCGCCAGCTCGGTCGCCAAAGCGCTCAACAGCCCCACCACCGAGTCCGCCGACGACGTCGCGGCCTCTATGAAGTCCGAACTCGAAGAGATCATCAGAACCCAGTGAGGCAGTTATGCGAAAAGCCAGTGCAGCAGCGATCCTGGCAGGGCTCGCAGTAGCCGTCGCCGCGTGCGGAAACGCGCCGTCGACGACTCCGGCCACCGCTGCGAGCTCGGCGCCGGCCGCCGACGCCGGCAAGACTCTCCAAGGCGTCAAGCTCGAAGTCGCCGCCAAGTGGACCGGCGACGAGCAGAAGAACTTCGAGCAGGTCCTCAAGGCCTTCTCCGCCAAGACCGGCGCCGAGGTCACCTACGCCTCCACCGGTGAGGACACCGGCGCCTACCTCGGCCCGCGCATCCAGGGCGGCAGCCCGCCCGACGTCGCGATCCTGCCGCAGCCGGGCCTGGTGCAGCAGTACGCCGACCAGAAGGCGCTCAAGCCGCTGACCGCCGCGGTCACCGGTGAGATCGACACCAACTACACCCCGTACTGGAAGGAGCTCGGCTCCGCCGACGGCCAGGTGTACGGCGTGCTGGTCAAGGCGGCGCACAAGTCGCTGGTCTGGTACCGCGCGTCGGCGTTCGACGACGCGGGTGTGCAGCCGCCGACGAACTGGGACGAGCTCGTCAAGGCCGGGCAGACCATCGCCGACTCCGGCACGCCGCCGTTCTCCTTCTGTGGCGCCTCCGGCTGGACGCTGACCGACCTGTTCGAGAACGTCTACCTGTCGACCGCGGGCCCGGAGAACTACGACAAGCTCTCCAAGCACGAGATCCCCTGGACCGACCCGAGCGTGGCCACGGCCCTGGAGAAGATCGCCCAGATCACGGGCAAGGACTTCCTGGTCGACGGCACCTCCGGCACCATGCAGACCGACTTCCCCACCTGCGTGAACAAGGTGTACGGCACCAAGAAGGCCGCCATGGTCATCGAGGCCGACTTCGTGGCCGTCTCGGCCGTCCAGGCGGGCGCCAAGGTGGGCGAGACCGCCAAGTACTTCCCGTTCCCCAAGGCCGGTGACACCGCTCCCGTCGTGCTCGGCGGCGACGTGGCCGTGGCCATGAAGGACTCCCCCGGAGCCATGGCGCTGCTGCAGTTCCTGGCCTCCAAGGAAGGCGGCGAGATCTGGGCCAAGCTGCCCGGCTACCTCTCGCCCAACAAGAACGTCTCCCCCGACAACTACCCGGACGAGCTGACCAAGCAGCTCGGCCAGACGATCGTGTCGGCCGGTGACACCGTCCGCTACGACATGTCCGACCTGGCACCGAGCGCGTTCGGCGGCACCGACGGCAAGGGCGAGTGGAAGGTCCTGCAGGACTTCCTGCGCGACCCCAGTGACGTCAAGGGCGCCCAGACGAAGCTCGAAGACGAGGCCAAGAAGGCCTGGAAGTAAGAGGTTATGGCCGTGACCGAACGGTTGGACGGCCCGCAGGCCCCGTCCGCGGAAAACGCGGACGGGTCCTCCTCCGGACCGGCTGATACCCCCCGCAAGCAAAGACGCCTCGGCCCTTCGCCGGCGGTCGCCATCGCCTTCCTCCTCCCGGCGGCAATTCTGCTGGGCATCTGGGTGGTCTACCCGATCGTCTACTCCATCTTCCGCAGCCTGTTCGACTCTGCGGGCGACGGATTCGTGGGCCTGGACAACTACGCCACGATCTTCAGTGATCGCGGCATGCTCACCACCATTCGCAACAACCTCATCTGGGTCGTCGTCGCGCCGATCGTCGTGACCACGATCGGCCTGATCTTCGCGGTGCTGACCGAGCGGATCAAATGGGCGACGGCCTTCAAACTGATCGTCTTCATGCCCATGGCGGTCTCGCTGATGGCGGCCGGCGTGATCTTCCGCCTCGTCTACGAGGAGGACCCCGGTAAGGGTCTGGCCAACGCCGTCCTGACCACCGTGCACGACACGTTCTCCTCCTCGAAGGGCTATCCGGAGGCTCGTCCCCGCGAGGGCGACCAGTCCCCGGTCGCCCTTGAGGGGGGCGCGATCGTCACCAAGCAGCCCGTCCAGGCGGGCAAGCCGGTGCTGATCCCGATCCTGGGCGTCAAGCCGGAGATCATTCCGAGCAACGCCCAGCCCGCCCAGGCCGCGGCGGCCGGCGACGGCCTGTCGGGCACCGTGTGGTTCGACTTCACCCGCGGTGGCGGCGGCAAGAACGGCGAGGTGGACGGCACCGAGCAGGGCCTGCCCGGGATGACCGTGGAGGCCGTGCAGAACGGCAAGGTGGCCGGGACAGCGACGACGGCCGACGACGGCACGTTCCGCTTCGACGGGCTGCCCGCCGGGTCCTACGACGTACGGCTGCCCGCGTCGAACTTCCAGCCCTCCTACCACGGTCTGACGTGGCTCGGCGAGACGCTCATCACCCCGGCGATCATCGGCGCGTTCGTCTGGGTCTGGGCCGGATTCGCCATGGTGCTGATCGCGGCCGGGCTGGCGGCCATCCCGCGTGACGCGCTGGAGGCCGCCCGCATCGACGGCGCCTCGGAGTGGCAGGTGTTCCGCAGGATCACCGTGCCGCTGCTGTCGCCGGTGCTGCTCGTCGTCTTCGTGACGATGATCATCAATACATTAAAGGTGTTCGACCTGGTCTTCATCATCGCACCGGCCTCGGTCCAGCCCCAGTCGAACGTGGTGGCGCTGGAGATGTGGCGCGTGGCGTTCGGCGGCGGGAACAACCAGGGTCTGGGCAGCGCATTGGCCGTGTTCCTGCTCATTCTGGTCCTTCCCTTCATGATCATGAACATTCGCCGGTTCAGGAGGGACGAATCATGACCACCGCGACGGCCCCCGCGCCCGCGGCACTGGAGACGGGCGCACCGCAAAGGGGCGTGCTCGGCAAGATCGTCGACCGCCTCGGCGGTGGGACGGTCCAGGTCGTGATGGTGCTGCTGGGCCTGTTCTGGCTGGTGCCGACGCTCGGTCTGCTGGTCGTGTCGATGCGTACGACACAGGTCAACAACGCCGAGGGCTGGTGGACCGTCTTCACCAAGCCGGCCGAGCTGACCCTGCGGAACTATGGCGACCTGCTCGCCAGCGGCTTCACCGCGTCCTTCTGGAACACCGTGGCCATCACGGTGCCGACCACGATCCTGGTGATCGGCATCGCGGCCATGGCGGCGTACGCGTTCGCGTGGATGGAGTTCCCCGGACGCGACCTGTCGTTCCTCGTCGTGGTCGGGCTCTTGATCGTGCCCATCCAGATCGCGCTGATCCCCGTCGCGTCCTTCTACGGCGGCCTCGGGATCTTCGGCACGATTCCGGGCGTGGTGCTGTTCCACACGGCGTTCGGCCTGCCGTTCGCGATCTTCCTGCTCCGGAACTTCTTCGTCGGCATCCCGGCCTCGCTGCTGGAGGCGGCGCGGATGGACGGGGCGCCGGAGTGGAAGATCTTCGTCAAGGTGGTGTTCCCGCTGGGCAAGCCGGCGATCGCGTCGCTGGGGATCTTCCAGTTCCTGTGGGTGTGGAACGACATGCTCATCGCGCTGGTCTTCGCCAACACCGAGAACCAGCCGATGACCAAGGCCCTGCAGTCTCAGATGCGGCAGTTCGGCTCGAACGTGGACATCCTGTCCTCGGGCGCGTTCCTGTCACTGATCATCCCGCTGGTCCTGTTCTTCGCGTTCCAGCGGTACTTCGTCCAGGGCATGATGGCCGGCTCTGTGAAGTAATGCCTACGGGCGCCCGCCTGCACTGCGCTGAGGCGGGCGCCCGTAACGCCATCCGCCTCTGCACGCCGTTGTGATCATTCCGGTACGGCTGTCGACCGCGTTTGGCCCGCAGGCCGTACCAGACCTGGCTAAACTTCACGGCCATGGCAGGTCGTCCCCTTCACGAAGTCGTCGAAGCCGGATGGGCTCAGGCACTTGAGCCCGTCTCCGAGCAGATCTCCCTGATGGGAGAGTTCCTGCGCAAGGAAATCGCCGAAGGCAGGCAGTATCTTCCTGCGGGCGCACACGTCCTGCGCGCTTTCAGCCAGCCCTTCGACGATGTCAAGGTGCTGATCGTGGGCCAGGACCCCTATCCGACGCCGGGGCACCCCGTCGGATTGTCGTTCTCGGTGGCTCCCGACGTGCGGCCGCTGCCGGGCAGTCTGCTCAACATCTACAAGGAGATGGAGAGCGACCTCGGCCTCCCCCGGCCCGCCAACGGCGACCTCACGCCGTGGGCCGAGCAGGGCGTGCTCCTGCTCAACAGGGTCCTCACCGTGATGCCCGGCAAGCCCGCCTCCCACCGAGGCAAGGGCTGGGAGCAGGTCACCGAGCAGGCCATCCACGCCCTCGTCGCCCGCGCCAAGCCGATGGTCGCCATCCTGTGGGGCCGCGACGCGCGCAACCTGGCGCCGATGCTCGGCGACATCCCGCGCATCGAATCCGCCCACCCTTCCCCGCTCTCCGCACGCAGCGGCTTCTTCGGCTCGCGCCCCTTCAGCCGGGCCAATGAACTCCTCGCCCAGCAAGGCGCGGCTCCCGTCGAGTGGAAGCTGCCCTAGCATCGTCGCCATGAGTGATGAACCGAAGTACCTGCGCCTCACGGTCGAGCTGACCGTCGAAGTGCTCGATGTGGATGCCTTGCAGGCGGCGGCGCTGGCCGAGATCAGGCACCCTGACGCCGATCTCTCCGAGGAGGAGCGCACCGAGCAGGCCGAGCTGGTCGGCTCCGACGAGACCGGTGCCTCGGCCCTGCAGTGGCTGATCGAGCCCGATCACGTGCTCCAGCTCGTCGAGCACATCACCGAGATCGAGCCGCGCGAGGCCGTGCTCGGGGTGGAGCCGTCGGAGGGGCTCAGCGAGGAAGAGGACGAAGAAGAGCACCACCACGCGTGACGTGCCGGCGGGGTCGCGCGATGCGCGTCCGCCGGCCGGCACGACTCACGCCTGCTCGACGGGACCCGCCCTTCGCACCGCGGTGCTCGCGGCGTACGGGCTACCGGCGTCCCGCAGAAGGAGCCGTCATCCCCGGCCGCCCAGCGTGAGTTCGTCGGCGCGTTCACCTGACGCACATCGAGCACATTCGACGTAAGGCGGTGGCCACGGCGTTTCGACGACGTCGTGGCTTCTCGCCCGCCACCCCACTGCTCCACTGCCTGCACCCGCGCCCCCACCGCTTCCCCAGCGCATGAACCATGGGACACGCCTCAGGTGAGGTGGCGCTCCAAAGACTCGATCTTGCTGGTCATCCCGTCCGTGATGCCTTGCCGGAGGTCGGCCTTCAGCACCAGGCTCACCCGGGGAGCCACCTCCGCGACCGCGTCCACCGCGCGCTTGACGACGTCCATGACCTCGTCCCACTCGCCTTCGATCGTGGTGAACATCGCGTCCGTCCGGTTGGGCAGGCCGCTGTCGCGGACCACCTTGACGGCACGGGCGACGGGCTCGGCGACGCCCTCGCCGACGCCGAGCGGAGTGATGGAGAAGGCGACGATCACGGCGGACCCCTTCGCGGCTAGATGAACTTCGATCTTAGCGATCCGTCGATGAGCCGCCTTGCCCGCCGCCCGACATTTCGAGATATGTCTTGACCGCCCCGTGGACGCGACATATCGTGTCGCTCGACACAAACGCGATAGTACGCGTTCCGGAGGTGGAGACGCAATGGAAGACGAGCGAGTGCCCGTCCTGGTGGTGGGTGGGGGGTACGCGGGGTTGAGCGCGGCGATGCTCCTGGCCTGGCGTGAGATACCGGTCATGCTGGTCGAACGGCATCCGAGCACGTCGATCCAGCCCAAAGCGTTCGGTGTCGGCCCGAGAGCGGTGGAGCTGCTGCGGCCCGTACCCGGTGTCGAGGAGACGCTCGCCCAGATCTGGGCAGGCATCGGCGAGAACCTGCGCATCGCGATCGCCGGCACCCTGGCCGATCCGAACCCGCACATGATCATGACCGACGAACGCGAGGAGCTGGCCTTCCTCGCCGACATCACGCCCGCCGCGCAACTGGGTGCGCCTCAGGCCGAGGTCGAGCGCGTGTTGCGGGCCAAGGCCGAGGAGCTGGGCGCCGATCTGCGGTTCGGCACCGCGTTGGTCTCGCTGGAGCAGGACGAGGACGGTGTGACGGCGGTCATCCGCTCCGGCGACGAGGAACGTACCGTGCGGGCGGACTATGTGGTGGCCGCCGACGGCTCCCGGAGCCCGCTGCGCCGGCAGCTGAACGTGCCCACCTCGGGCAAGGGCGAGCTGGGCCGGATGTGCTCGATCATGTTCGACGCCGATCTGACCGGGCTGGTGCGCGAGCGCGAGGTCACGCTCTGGTACCTGCAGAACGAGCTGTTCACCGGCGTGATCGTGACCGGCACCGGCGTCGGGGCGCACGTGCTGGGCGTCAACTACGCCGACGGCGAGAGCGAGGCGGACTTCACCGAGGAGCGTTGCGCAGACCTCGTACGGATCGCCACCGCCCAGCCCGGAATGGACGTGCGGATCCTGGACAAGACGACCTTCGCCCTGGGCCACGTGCTCGCCGGCACCTACCGCGCCGGACGGGTCTTCTTCGCCGGGGACGCCGCCCACACCATGCCGCCCACCGGCGGCCAGGGCGGCAGCACCGCGCTCCAGGACGGCTGCGACATCGCCTGGCGGCTCTGGCTGGTGCTCACCGGCCAGGCGGGGCCCGCCTTCCTCGACACCTACGACGCCGAACGCCGTCCCATCGGCGCGCTGACGGCCGACGCGCAGCTCGCCAACCTCGGTGTGCGCATGCCTCCCGCGGCCCGGGTCGGTTATCCGGAGCCGCTGGAGGATCCGGTGGGCGCCCTCATCGGCCACCGCTACCACTCCACGGCCATCATCACCGAGCCCGGGGACGACGGCTCGATCCTTGAGGACCCCCGCGTACCGAACGGCCGCCCCGGCAGCCGAGCTCCCCACGTGGTGCTCGACTGGGACGGGCAGCACATCTCGACCATCGACCTGTTCGGCTCGGGCTTCGTGCTGCTGGCCGACAAACAGGGTGGCCAGAGCTGGATGGACGCCGGGCGGCTGGTCAAGGAGCGGCTCGGGGTGCGGCTCACGCGGTTGCTGGTGAATGAGGAACTGATGGACGTGGAGGGGTGCTTCCAGCAGCGGTACGGAGTCAGCGGGGGCGGCGCCGTGCTGGTGCGGCCGGATGGATATGTGGCCTGGCGCTCCCCTGAGGCCGATCCGGAGGCGATGACCACGCTTGAGCGGGTCCTGCGGCAGCTACTCAACCGCTGACCCGCCGCTCCCGCCGGCGACTTATGACAGGGTTATGACGCGCTTTCCGACACTGGGCAGACAGCCTCAAGAAATGGAGGGCGTGATGGCGGCACACCGAGCGTGGACAGGCGTACTCACCGCCGCGATGGCCGTGGGAAGCCTGACTCTGACGGCTCATCCGGCCACCGCCGAGACCTCTGCGGCGGCCAGGAACCTGCCGAGCTGCGTCAGCTACCGGCACACGACGGGCGCGATCACCCAGACGGTGTACCTCACCAACAACTGCTCGTACGGGCTCGGCTGGTACGTCGACAAGGAGGGGCCGAACAGCTCCTGCTACCACGCGTCGGCCGGCGCGAGCCGGAAGTACAAGTGGGGGCGGGCGGACGCCTACCACGGCACGTACAGGTGCTAGAGAGCCGGTCATGTAGTGGCTACATGACCGACGCTCTAGCGACGTGCCGGGAGCGCCACCCGAACGCCGGGTGGCGCTCCCGCCATGCCGAACGCCCCGCCGACACCGCTGGGGGGTTGGTGCGGACGCTCAGGGAGCCGGCGGTCTCGCCATCACACCTCGCGCATGGTGCCGTACATCCCCGAGGCCGGGTCAGCCATGGTCACGGCCGTCTTTGCGTCCAGCTTCCAGCCTTTCGTGTACGCCGCGGCGAACCCTTCCCCGCCCAGCGCGGCCTGACCACGGCGGGTGAGCTCGCGGGCCTGCGGATCGGTGTGGTCGTGCGCGCCCCGCAGCCGGGCGGCGGCCCCGAGCAGCACGGCCGACTCGTGCTGCCGCCCGCGCTTCTCGGCGAGCGCGGCCGCGTTCACCGTCACCAGCGACAGGATCGGCAGCTCCCGGGTCGCCAGCGCGGCCGCGTACGCCTCCCGCAGCGCCCTGTCGGCGCCGGGCAGGTCGCCCAGCGCCAGGCAGAGTGCGGCCCGTGCGCTGCCGACCAGCGTCCGGGCATGGTCCGCGCGAAACGCGGTGTCACCATGCAGACCCCGCTCGGCACCGTCGAGCAGGTCGGCCGCCCGATCCAGGCCGCCGCGCAGACCCCGTTCGGCACCGCCGAGCAGGTCAGCCGCCCTGTCCAGGTCGCCGCGCAGACCCCGCTCGGCACCGTCGAGCAGGTCAGCCGCCCGATCCAGGTCGCCGAGCCGCACCCGGAGGTCGGCCTCCCGCGCGTCGACCAGGATCAGCATCTCCGCCGAGGACGCGTGCAGCGCCCGATCCCGGGCGGAGTCGATGATCGCCATCGCCCGGTCGGTGTCGCCGCGCCGGATGTGCACGTCGATCCAGCGCAGGTCGCTGTAGAGCTGGTCGCCGAGGCTGAGCGAGCCGAACTCGCCTGCCAGCGTCCGGGCCTCGCGCAGGTCGGCCAGCGCGCCGTCGAGGTCGTCGTATCGCCGCAGATGGGCGCGCATCGGCAGCGTGGCGGCCTGGCCCCAACGGTCGCCGACCTGCCGGAAGCAGGCCAGGGCCGCCTTCACGTGGACACGCATCCGGTCGAGCGCGCCCGCGTTCTCGGCGATCTCGGCCAGGAACACGTGGGCCAGCCCGGCCAGCCACACGTCGTCGCCGTCGGCCAGGCGCTGGAAGATCGCGAGCGCGGCCGGCTCCTCCAGCAGGAAGAGCAGGATCGGGCCGAACACGCGGTAGTGGCTCGGCAACTCCGGATGCGCGAGCAGCCGGTCGGCCAGCTCGCGCATCTCCGCCCGGTCGTCCGCGGCTTCCCTGGTGGTGATCCCCGACAGGATGTCCGCCCGGTTGAGCAGGTAGGCGGCTCGGGCGCAGTCGCGTTCGGGCGTCGGCCCGCCGCCAGGCGCCGCCATGACCTCGCCCAGCCAGTAGGCGGCGTCGAGGTGGCGGCCGAACATCTGCCAGTACCAGGTCAGGGTCAGGGCGAGGGTGATCGCGCCGGAGGAGTCGTGGATGGCGCACAGGTGGCGCAGGGCGGCGAGCGTGTTGTCGTACTCGGCGCTGATGACCTTCATGGCTGTCATCTGGCCGGGCCCGCGCAGATGGGGGTCGTGGCGGGCCATCAGCTCGGTGAAGTGGGCGGCGGCCAGGTCGCGGGCCGCGCGGAGGTCACCGGCGTCGGTCAGGCGGTCGGCGCCGTACTCGCGGATGGTTTCGAGCATGCGGTAGCGGCCGGCGCCGGGCGCGAGCTGCAGCAGTGACCGGTCGACGAGGCTGGCGAGCAGTTCGGGGATTTCGGCGGTGGGCACGGGGGTGCCGGCGCAGACGGCGGTGGCTGAGGCAGGTGTGACGCCGCCGGGCAGGATGGAGATCCGTTCCGCGACCGTGCGTTCGTGCTCGCCCAGCAACTCCCAGCTCCAGGCGATGATCGCGCGCAGGGTACGGTGCCGGGGCGGTGCGGTACGGCTGCCGGTGGTGAGCAGCCGGAACCGGTCGGAGAGCCCGTCGGCCAGGTCGGGCAGTGACAGCGTCCGCAACCGGGCGGCGGCCAGCTCAAGGGCCAGCGGCATGCCGTCCAGGCCGTGCACCACGCGCACTATGTCGGGCAGCGTGGTCTCGTCGACGGCGAACCCGGGTCGCACGGCGGCGGCCCGCTCGGTGAACAGACGCACCGAGGCCGCCCTTCGGGCCTGTTCGACGCTGTCGTCCGGGTCGGGCAGCGCGAGCGGGCCCAGCGGCAGGAGCGCTTCGCCGTCGACCGCGAGAGGTTCGCGGCTGGTGGCGAGTACGCGCAGCCTGGGACAGCGAGGTAGCAGCGCCGAGACCAGGTGGGCCACGGCGTCGATCAGGTGCTCGCAGTTATCGACCAGCAGCAGACTCTCCCGGCCGCCGAGCTCGCCGACGAGGACGTCCAGCTCGTCACCCTCGACTCGCTTGCGGGCGTCGATCATCGCGCCGCCCCGTAGCCCGATCCCGGCGAGCACGGCGGTGGCGATCTTCGCTGGTTCGGTGACGGACGCGAGGTCGATGAGCCAGGCGCCGTCGCGGTATTCGCGGCGGTGGCGGCGGGCGGCCTCCAGCGCAAGCCGGGTCTTCCCGGCGCCGCCGGGGCCGAGGACGGTGACCAGGCGTCCGGTAGTGAGCTGGACGCCGATGTGGGTGAGGTCGTCGTCGCGGCCGATGAAGCTGGTCAGTGACGCGGGCAGGTTGGTCGGCCGGATCTGCTCGGGATGAGTGGCCGCCGGACTCCCAGCCGGAGCACCTGAAACCGCCGGACTCCCAGCCGGAGCACCTGAAACCGCTGGACTCCCAGCCGGAGCACCTGAAACCGCTGGGCTTCTGGCGGGGGCGCCTTCAGGCGAGGCGTTTGGTGCCAGGATGGGCTGGTCGGGGCGCAGCAGGCGCAGATGGCGTTCTCGCATGGCGGTGCCCGGGTCGGCGCCGAGGACATCGGCCAGAGTCCGGCGGACCCGCTCGTAGACGGCCAGCGCCTCGGCCTGACGCCCCTGAGCGGCGAGCGCGTCCATCAGCAGCGCGGCCGCCCGCTCGTGGACCGTCTGCTCGGTCAGCAATCCGGTCAGCCGGGCAGCGGCCACCTCGGCTTGCCCCAGCGACAACTCGGCGTCGGCGAGGTCGGCGACCGCCTCGATCGACACCTGTGCCAACCGTGTCGCGACCGTGGGCGCGACCGCCGCGATGACTGCGGGTTCGGCGCCAGGATGGTCACCCCACAACGCCATGGCCTCGACGAGCGCGGCGCCCGCCGTCTCCGGGTCACCTGCCCGCTGCCTCTCCCGACCGGCAGCGGTGAGCTGCTCGAAGCGCAGCGCGTCCACGTCGGCCGCGTCCACCGCCAGCCGGTACCCGCCCGCGACCTTCACGACCACGTCACAGGCCGCGTCGGTCGGGGTGAGGGCGCGGCGCAGCCGGGAGACGAGGGTCTGCAGGGCGGGGGCGGGGCCGGACGGCGGCTCCTCGGCCCAGATCGCGTCGACCAGCACGCCCGGCTCGACCGCGCGGCCACCGGCGAGTGCCAGCCGGACGAGCAGGCCCCGCAACCGTGCACCCGGAACGGGCAGGACGGCGTCACCGCGAGACACCTGAAACGCGCCGAGCAGCGTGACGCGAAGCCGTGCAGCCCCATCCATGCCCCGATCTTCGCGCGCCCACCCGCAAGACCCCAAATCACGGCGGCCGTGCCAGCACCATATTCGGGCCGAGCCAGCACCGTGTCCGTCCCGAGCCAACACCGTGTCCGTCCCGAGCCAGCGCCATATTCGGGCCGAGCCAGCACCGTGTTTTTGCCGTGTTTGTGCCGTAATGCGCCGCGTTCGTCCCGTGTTTGTCCCGTGTGAGCGACCCGCCTCAGTCTTCGCATGCCGCACCAAATCACGAACAACGGAGGCAACTGATGACTGAGACGAACAACGCCGGCATCTGGGTCCGGAGTTGGGGTGCCTCGCCCCAGGCAGCCCACGACGGGCTCGGCTCGCTTGACGGCCACCCGCCGCTCGCCGACGTGACCCTGCGCCAGGTGGTACGCATCAGCGGCGGCGGGCACCGGATGCGCATCCGCTTCACCAACGAGTTCGGGACCGCGCCCTTCACCATCGGCGCGGCGCAGGTGGGCCTCGCGGCGCCCGGCGGCGGGGTGCAGCCGGGCAGCGAGCGCGCGCTGACTTTCTCCGGCGCGTCGGCCGTCACCGTCCCGGCGGGCGCGCCGATCCTCAGCGATCCGGTCGACCTGCTCCTGCCCGCCCTCACCAAGTTGTCCATCAGCCTCTACCTGCCGGGGCACGTGGAGACCTGCACCTGCCACGACCCCGCTTTGGAGACCGGCTGGACAATCCCGGGCGACGCCGTTGCCGCCCCCACCCTGCCGGAGAACGCCGAGGTTCTGCCGGTGCGGGCCCTGATCTCCGCCGTCGAACTGCTCCCCGGCGCCCCGGCCAAGACCATCGTCGTGGTGGGTGACTCCCGTACCGACGGCGCCGGCTCGACCCCGGACGCCAACCATAGCTGGCCGGAACTGCTGGCCGAGCGTCTCGCCGCACGGGGTGTGGCCACCGGCTACGTCTCCAACCAGGGCATCAGCGGCAACCGGCTGCTCAACGACGGCATCGGCGTCGCCGCCCTGGCCCGCTTCGACCGTGACGTGCTGGCGACGCCCGGCCTCGGCTACGTGGTGCTCTCCGTGGGCGCCAACGACATCGGCATCTCCTTCGCCCCACGCGACGACGGCCCCCTGGCCGATTTCCTGAAAATGTTCCCCGGCGCGCCGGTGACGACGGACGACGTCATCGCCGGCTACCGGCAGTTGATCGCCCGGGCGCACGCACACGGCGTGCGGGTCTACGCCACCACGATCGCGCCCTACGAGGGCACGGAGATCTACACACCGGAGGGCGAGAGCGCACGCCAGGCGGTCAACGAATGGATCCGCGGCGGCGGCGCCTTCGACGCTGTGCTGGACTTCGACGCCGTCTGGCACGATCCGGACCGCCCCAGCCGCATCAGCGAGGACTTCCACGCCGGCGACCATCTGCACGGCAACGACGCGGGCTACCAGGCCCTGGCCGACTCCATAGACCTGTCGCTGTTCAGCTGAGTCAGCCGTGATCAGCCGTGACGCCACGCTAGATCTCCTCCTGTTTCTGCCAGAGGCAAGTAAGAGCGAGGTCGATGCCCTCGACTTCACCAAGCCATGCCTCGCGCTCGGCGCGTGCCCGGCCAGCGGGCCAACAAGTCCTCCTCACGCTCGGCGCGTGCCCGACCGGCAGGCCAACAAGTCCTCCTCACGCTCGACGCGCGCCCGACCGGCAGGCCAGGTCCTCCTTGATCTCATCAAGCCCGGGGCAGCCTTGATCTGGCACGACCGGCGGTCAGGCGGCGAGGGCCGGTGCCGGGTCTGGGGTGGGGCAGCCGATCAAGGTCAGCGAAGCGTAGGCGGTGGCTCCCTGGGTGGTGCACAGCCAGTCGTTCAGGGAGCCGGTGAAGTCTGAGGGTGGGCCGACCTTGAGGCAGGTGACCTGGCCTGCACCAGGGGCCGGGCCGATCTTCAGGCGGCGGATGCTGCCGGTGCGACCCAGCTCTCCGATGTCCGCGTTGTAGGGGGTCAGCTTGACGCCGAAGGGGAGGCCGCTGCCGTCGGGCTGGTCTGAGGGCTGGATCTGGAGGAAGTCGTCGATCTGGCGTTCTGTGGCGTCCGGGTGGGTGGTGACGTGGGCCAGGTGGTCGGCGAGCAGGCGGCTGGCCACCGTACGCAGGAGGGTGGTCGCGCACAGGCTGTGGGCGCAGGCGGCGCCGTCAACGGTGATCTCCGGGAGGGCGAAGCGGCGCAGACCGCGTGAGGTGACACGCAGGCAGTCGCAAACCCCCAGGTCGCCCGGGTCCCATGGCGGGCAGGTGGCGCCATCGTGGATCTGGACGTCCCACGCCAGCCAGTCGTCGTTGAGGCGGAAGTCCCTGGGCTCGTCCGCGCGGCTCCCGCTGGTGACGATGGTGGCGCCGATCAGGGGGTCCAGCAGGAGGCCGCCGCACTCGCGGGCCAGGGATCTGGCCACGGCACGGGCTGCCTGCACGTTGGCGGGAAGTTGTTGCGGAGGCGCCAAGGAGGAGATCACGACGTGCTGCTTCGTGCGACGGAAGCGGCGCCTCTCGTCGTCCGTGAGGTTGGGGACGATGGATTTCCACGGAGTCGGGTGGTGGGTCACGGTCAGCGTCCCGCTGTTGATCGCGTTGAGGGCGGTCTTCTTGTGCGGTCCTGATATGCGCCAGGGGATGAACGACTCAATGTCGAGGAGAAGGTGCTCCATGGCGACGATGAACAGGCAGGTCAGCGTGCTGGGCATGGGGAGGGTGATCTTCATGAACGGCCTCCGTGACTCGGGCTTGCGGGGGATCGGATCGAGGAGGTGTTCAGGATCGGGTACGGGGCTAGGCCGTCGTCGGGTGGAACGGGATTCTGGGGATAAGTGGGTGGGGCTGGTAACGCCTGTGGATGACACGGTCGTGGCGCGTGGAGGTGAGGCGCGGCGGTGGCGTCCAGGAGTCAGAAGCCCACTTTGCCCGGCAGCTCGGCAAGTGGCCAGGACTGCGAGCCAAGCGCTCGACTGAGCAACCAGGCACGGCCCAACGACCGGCCCAGCCAAGCAATCAGGCGCGGCCCAGCGACTTGGCTCGGCTGAGCAACGCAGCGCTGGCTGAGCAACGCAGTACTGGCTGAGCAACGCAGTACTGGCTGAGCAACGCAGTACTGGCTGAGCAACGCAGTACTGGCTGAGCAACGCAGTACTGGCTGAGTGACGCAGTACTGGCTGAGGGGGTGGTGGGTGGTCAGGGGGCGGGGCGGCAGATGGCCATCGACTGGCCCGGCAGCCGAAGCCCCTCCTCCCCCACGAACACCGGCTCGTCGGACGCCAGCAGCACATGCCCGAAGGACACCGGCAACGTCACCGACTCCGGTGCGAAGTTCACCACCACGGCCAGCGTCCCGCGCCACATCAGCAGCCACTTCCCCAGCGGATCCACCTCCACCCGCACCCGGTCCAGCCGTGGGTCCGACAGCTCGGGCAGCGCCTTCCGCAGGGCGATCAGGTCGCGGTACCAGCACAGCAGCGACCAGTGCGCCTCCTCCTTGACCTCCCCCCAGTCCAGCTTCGACCGCTGGAACGTCTCCTCGTCCGAAGGATCGGGCGCGTCCCACGTGTACCCGAAGCCGTCGAACTCCCGCTCCCGCCGCACGCCCTCGCTCTCCCGCAGCTCCGGCTCCACGTGGTCGGAGAAGAACAGGAACGGCGAGCGTGCCCCCCACTCCTCCCCCATGAAGAGCATGGGCGTGAAGGGGGAGGTCAGCAGCAGTCCGGCGCCGAGTTTGAGCGCGGGGACGGGCAGCCGGTCGCCGGCGGGGCGGTTGCCGATCTGGTCGTGGTTCTGCAGGCAGGCCACGAGCCGGTGCCCGGGCACGCCCGCGAACGAGCGCCCGTGCGCGCGCTCGCGGAAGCTCGAATAGGAGCCGTCGTGCAGGACGCCCGAGGTGAGCACCTTGGCCAGCGCGGACAGGTCGGCGAAGTCCTTGTAGTAGCCGTGCGACTCACCGCTCACCGCGCAGTGCAGGGCATGGTGGACGTCGTCGTCCCACTGCGCCGTCATCCCCAGCCCCCCTGCCTCCAGGGAGCGCACCATGCGCGGATCGTTGAGGTCGGACTCGGCGATCAGCGACAGCGGGCGGCCGACGGAGCACGCCAGCGCGTCCACCTCGTCGGCCAGCTCGGCCAGCAGGTGGCCGGCGCGGTTGTCGTGCAGCGCGTGCACGGCGTCGAGGCGCAGCCCGTCGATGTGGAAGTCGCGCAGCCACTGGACGGCGTTGCCGATGAAGTAGCGCCGTACCTCGTCGGAGCCCGGCCCGTCCAGATTGACCGCGTCGCCCCAATAACTGCCCTTAAATCCGGCAAAGTACGGCCCGAACGGGTGCAGGAAGTTCCCCGACGGCCCGAGATGGTTGTAGACCACGTCCAGGATCACCCCCACCCCGGCCCGATGGCAGGCGTCCACGAACGACTTGAGCCCGTCGGGCCCGCCATACGTCTCGTTCACCGCGTAGAGATCGACCCCGTCATACCCCCAGTTCCGCATCCCGGGCACCGGCGCCACCGGCATGACCTCGACGAAGTCCACGCAGAGCTCCACGAGATGCGGCAGGCGCTCGATGGCCGCCGCGAACGTCCCCTCCCCCGTGAACGTCCCCACGTGCAGCTCGTAGATCACCGCCCCCCGCAGGTCGCGCCCCTTCCAGTCATGGTCGGACCAGGTGAACCGGGCATGGTCGTAGACGGCGCTGGGCCCGAAGACGCCCTCGGGCTGACGACGGGTGCGCGGGTCGGGGTGGGGGCCGTCGCCGTCCACCACGAAGCCGTACCGGGCGCCGTGCCCGGCCTCCGCCACCTCGGACGACCACCAGCCCCCCGCGCCGGGCACCATCGCCCGGCGCCGGCCCAGGACGTCCACCTCGACGGTGCTGGCCTTCGGTGCCCAGACCTCAAAGATCATGTCGCTCCATGAGTGAGACCGGATACTGACCGAGCAGGTGCGCGAGCGGGATGCGGCCGGCGTGCAGGGCGCCGGTGAGCAGGTCGCGCCAGGTTCCCGGGGGCAACGTCAGAGACGTCGCCCCCCATCCGGACCGCGCCAGCCGTACGGGCAGGCGGGTGGCCACGGCGACGGCGTGCGCGCGGTCGCGGGCGCCTGCGGCGTTGCCCCGGGCGAAGGCGATCACGTGCTCCGCCGCCGTCCCCTCCGCCCGCAGCGGCAGGTACGGGGCGGCGCCCCCGAGCCGTCGCCGCAGCCGCAGCGCCTGGGTCGTCACCAGGAGCTTGGCCGCGTCCCACGAGGTCTCGGGCTTGCGCGGATAGCTCACCGGCCGCCGGTTGTCCGGATCGACCAGCGAGAAGTCGGTCGTCTCGTTGCCCTGGTACACGTCGGGCACCCCGGGCATCATGAGCTGGACCAGCTTGGCCCCCAGCGAGTTGGACAGGGCGAACGGCTCGATCCGCTCCGTGAACGCGCCGACGGGCAGCCGGACGGCCGCCGCCGCGAACTCCCGCAGCCGCTGCTCATAGGACGGATCCGGCTTTATCCAGGAAATGCTGGTCTTGGCCTCCCGGGCGGCCTTGAACAGGTACTCGGCGAAGCGCTCCTCGGAGATCGGCCACGCGGCCATGAGGTTCTGCCAGGCCAGGTAGTCGAGATGCGGATCGAAGCGCACCGCCGCCGACCAGCCCGCCACGGCCTCGGCCCACTCTTCCGGCAGCTCCGACAACACCGACAACCGCGCCCGCACGTCCTCCGACCGCTTGGTGTCGTGCGTGGACAGCGTGGTCATCGTGTACGGGAGCGTCCGCGCGCAGAGCTCGTGGAACTCCGCCACCGGCACCCCGAACGCGTCCGGCTCACCGCCGACCTCGTTGAGGCAGGCCAGCGGGTACCAGCGGTAGAGCGCGGTGTCCTCGACGCCCTTGGCCATGACGGGCCCGCACGCCTGCTGGAAGCGGGTGACAGCCTCGGCGGAGCCGTACAGGACCTCGCGGACCAGCGGGCGCACGGCGGGAGAGCAGGTCGCGGCGGCCCGCTCGACGATCTCCACGGCCTCGGGCGGCGGCTCCTGCCCCGGCACGACGTACGCCCGGTAGACCGGCATGGCGGCGAGCAGCTCGCGCACCGCCTCGGGCGCGCAGGAGGCGGCCCTGGCCAGCCGCTCGACCTCGGCGCCGAAGAACAGCTCCAGCACCTCCCGCTTGGCCTGCGCCATCACCGGCGGGTACGCCTGGGGCTGCCCGGTCAGCTCGCCGAAGAGCCGGATCAGCGGCTCCTTGCCGGCCGGATCGACGAACAGGCCGTTGATCCGGTTGAGCAGGTCGTAGCCGGTGGTGCCGTCGCAGGCCCAGTCGGCGGGCAGCCGCTCGGAGCCGATGAGGATCTTCTCGACGACCGTCCACGCCTCGCCCGTCCGGGCGCGCAGCCGTTCGAGATAGCCGCGCGGATCGGCCAGCCCGTCGGGATGGTCCACGCGCAGCCCGTCGACCAGTCCCTCGTCGAGCAGCCAGAAGATCACCTCGTGCGTCGCGAACAGCACGGACGGATCCTCGACCCGCAGTCCTATTAACGAGGAAACGTCGAAGAAGCGCCGGTAGCCGGGCCCTTCGCGCCAGTCGGCCAGCCGGTAGTGCCCAGGGTGGGGGAAGGAGTGCTCGTGGTAGCGCAGCACGTCGCCGTCGACCACCGGCTCGGTGTCGTCGCCGAGCACCGGCATGGCGACCTTCCCATCGACCCAGTCGATGTCGAACCAGCGCGCGTACGGCGACGCCGGCCCGTCCTTGAGCACCGACCAGAACTGGGCGTTGGTGGTGTTCATGTGGTTGGGCACGATATCGACCACGATGCCGAGGTCATGGGCGGCGAGCTGCTGCGCCATCTCCCTGAACCCGGTGGCCCCGCCGAACTCGTCCCGGATCCTGGAGTGGTCGGTGACGTCGTAGCCGTGCCGCGACCCGGGCGTCGACTGCAGGACCGGCGACAGGTAGACGTGACTGACGCCGAGGTCGCGCAGGTAGCCGGCGATCTCGGCCACCTGGGCGAAGCCGAAGTCCGGGGTGAGCTGCACCCGGTAGGTCGAGGTCGGTCTAGACACGGCGCAGCACCCGCACGCTCCGTCCTGGCACCGCGATCGCCTCGCCCGCCCGGCACATCCGCGCGTCGAGCCTGATCGGCATGGCCGTGTCGATCTCCGTGTGCCACATCTCGCCGTAGTCCTGGGGGATGGTGAATTTGATCGTGTCGTAGTGGGCGTTGAACAGCAACAGGAACGAGTCGTCCCGCATCGGCCGGCCGCGCCGGTCCGGCTCGGTGATGGCGTCACCGTTCAGGAAGACGGCCAGCGACTTCGCGTAGCCGACGTTCCAGTCGCCGTCGTTCATCTCCTCCCCGGACGGGGTGAGCCAGGCGATGTCGCTCAGCCCGCGTACGGGCTTGCCGTAGAAGAACCGCCTGCGCCGGAAGACCGGATGTTTCTTGCGCAGCGCGGCCAGGCTCTGCGTGAACTCCAGCAGCAACCAGTTCTCGCGCACGTCGGACCAGTCGACCCAGGTCAGGTCGTCGTCCTGGCAGTAGCCGTTGTTGTTGCCCTTCTGGGTGCGGCCCAGCTCGTCGCCGTGCGAGAGCATCGGCACGCCCTGCGACAGGAAGAGCGTGGTGAGGAAGTTGCGCTTCTGCTGCTCGCGCAGCGACTCGATGGCGATGCCCGCCGCGCCCTCCTCGCCGCAGTTCCAGGATCGGTTGTCGTCGGTGCCGTCGCGGTTGCCCTCTTTGTTGGCCTCGTTGTGCTTGCCGTTGTAGGAGACCAGGTCCTGCAGGGTGAAGCCGTCGTGGCAGGTGACGAAGTTGATCGAGGCGGCGGGCCGGCGGCTGTCGTCCTTGTACAGGTCGCTCGACCCGGTGAACCGGGAGCCGAACTCGGGCAGCGTGGCCGCCTGCCCGCGCCACAGGTCGCGGATCGTGTCGCGGTAGCGCCCGTTCCACTCCGTCCACCGGGACGGGAAGTTGCCGACCTGGTAGCCGCCCGGCCCCACGTCCCACGGCTCGGCGATGAGCTTGACCTGCGACAACACCGGGTCCTGCTGCACCAGGTCGAAGAACGCGCTCAGCCGGTCGACCTCGTGCAGCTCCCGCGCGAGCGTCGAGGCCAGGTCGAACCTGAACCCGTCCACGTGCATCTCGATGACCCAGTAGCGGAGCGAGTCCATGATCATTTGCAGCACGTGCGGCGACCGCATGAGCAGGCTGTTGCCGGTGCCGGTGGTGTCGACGTAGTAGCGCTTGTCGTTCTCGACCAGCCGGTAGTAGTTGATGTTGTCGATCCCCCGGAAGCCGAGCGTCGGCCCCAGGTGGTTGCCCTCCGCGGTGTGGTTGTAGACCACGTCGAGGATCACCTCGATGCCCGCCTCGTGCAGCGAGCGCACCATCGCCTTGAACTCCAGCACCTGCCCGCCGCGCTGCCCCTGGCTGGAGTAGCGGTTGTGCGGCGCGAAGAAGCCGATCGAGTTGTAGCCCCAGTAGTTGGACAGGCCGCGCTGCTCCAGGATGTGGTCGGTGACGAACTGGTGCACCGGCATGAGCTCCAGCGCCGTCACGCCCAGCTTGGTCAGATGGTCGAGGATCTCGGGGTGGCCGAGCGCCGCGTACGTGCCGCGCAGGTGCTTGGGGATCTTGGGATGGCTGATCGTCAGCCCCCGCACGTGCGCCTCGTAGATCACGGTGTCGTGGTACGGCGTCGCGGGCGGCCGGTCGTGCCCCCAGCCGAAGAACGGGTTGACCACCACCGAACGCGGCACGTAGGGGGCCGAGTCGAAGTCGTTCCTGGTGTCCGGCTGGCCGAAACGGTAACCGTAGACCGCCTCGTTCCACTTGACGCCGCCCTCGATCGCCATGGCGTACGGGTCGAGCAGCACCTTGGCGGGGTTGCACCGCGGCCCGCGGGCCGGCTCGTAGGGGCCGTGGATCCGGTAGCCGTAACGCTGCCCGGGGTTGATCCCCGGCAGGTAGCCGTGCCAGATGAACCCGTCCACCTCCGTGAGCGGCACCCTCGACTCGACGTTGTCCTCGTCGAAGAGGCACAGCTCCACCTTGTCGGCCACCTCGGTGTACAGCGAGAAGTTGGTGCCGGCGCCGTCGTAGGTCGCTCCGAGCGGATAGGGGTCTCCCGGCCAGATCTCGATCATCGAGGCTCCCTTGCGGTCTCTCCCATGTTCTGTTCCCCCCGCTCCGTTCGACAAGCCCGGCCCCCGAGGGCGCGATGACCAGATGCCCGTCTTCAGCTCCGCGCATGCGGGTCACCGTGCCCGAGCCTTCCCGATCTCGGGCGGTCCAGTCATCCCCCAGGCGTGGCCGCCCCCGGCGCCGCGCTGACGGGAGCGGCCCACGCTCAGTGCAGGCCCCTGGCGGGGCCCGACTCGGGCGGGCGGGCCGCCGGCTCCCGCCCGCGCCGCACCACGTCCAGCCGCACCAGGTGGGGGCGGTCGGGATGCGGCCGCACGAGCACGTCGGCCGCCCAGCACGTGGTGGCGATGATGTGGCGGGCCCGCTCCACGTCGGCCGCCACGGTCCCCGCCCGGCACCAGATCCAGACGCGTTCGCCGGGGTACGAGGGAGCGCACCAGAGGATCATGGGGATCTTGCCCCGCCGGCTCACCACGTACCCCTCGATGAGCCCGACCCGGATCCGGTGCGCGGTGATCACGCACCGGATCCGGCCCCATGCCTCCGACCGGGCGGGCGGCCAGAGCGCCACCGCCACGGGCACGACACCGACCGTGGGCGAGGCCGGCCCCAGGATCTCCACGGCACCGCCGCAGAAGGCGGCGGCGAGGGCGAAGGTCACGAGCTCGTAGCGCCATCGCCAGAGCACGACGAGGACGTTCGCGCGCGGGTAGGGGGTGGTGGCCCGGTTCACCCGGGCGAACAGGTTGGGGTCCTTCATGGACACACCCGGCCCGAGCCGAGGTGGTGTCCGTGGACGGCGGCGTCCGCTCCCTGGCAGCCGGCACTGGGGACGCGGCGATCGAAGGCGGGGTTGCGATAGACGCGGATGAGGGGCGCGGGCCGGCGGACCTGCCAGCCCTGTGCTCTCGCGTGGTCGTCCAGGTCGCGGAAGGCCCAGGCGTCGAGCTTGTCCATCAGGGTGACCACTAAACGGTGAACAGGGCTTTTCATCGCCCGATCGGCGATTAGATTGGTAGTATTCATGTGCATCGATCCTTATGCTCTGACAGGAGCGGGTGATCGTAGAGCTGGGCCGGCGGGGCAAACGCCGGTCCAGCTTCGTGTGACGGGGTGCTTCGACACGGCCCCCGTCCCCCTGAAACGCGGTGCTGATCCAAAGCGGTTTGATCGAATAACCTCCTGGGCACCTCCCTCATGAGATCTATTCGAGGTGTACCCATTTTTGGCATTTGCCACTGGAATGTGCCGGTGACGATTTCCTTACGCACATGCCTTCGGAAAACGTTACGGGCGTACGCTCTCAGCAGGCGGCCTTCCGCGGTTGAGAGGAATGCTCGAAGATGACCATTCCCAATCCCACTCTCAGGCAGCGACAGCTGGCCATCCGGTTACGCGAGCTGCGCCACGAGGCGGGACTGAGCATCGCGGAGGTCGCCGAGCACCTCCTGTGCTCCCCCGCCAAGATCAGCCGGCTGGAGACCGCCCAGCGCCGGGTCAGCCTGCGCGACGTGCGCGATCTGTGCCGCCTGTACGGCGTCGCCGATCCGGCCGAGCTCATGACCATCGCCAAGGACGCCCGCCAGAAGGAGTGGTGGCAGGACTACGACGAGCCCACCTTCCGGCCCATGATCGGCCTGGAGACCGACGCGGTCGCCATCACCGAGATCGAGATCACCACCATTCCCGGCCTGCTCCAGACGGAGGACTACGCGCGCGCCGTCATCCGGGGATGGACGCCCGGCATCGCGGCCGACATCCTGGACGACCGGGTCCAGGCCCGCATCAAGCGGCAGGGGCTGCTGCACCGCAACAACCCGCCGCGCTACCGGGTGCTGCTCGACGAATCCGCACTTCACCGCCGCGTAGGCGGCTCGCAGACCATGCGCGAGCAGCTCCTGCGCCTCGCCGAAGCCGCGGACCTGCCGCATGTGGTCATCCAGGTGATCCCCTTCACGGCCGGCGCCCATATGGGCTTCGACAGCATGTTCAGGCTGCTGGAGTTCGAGCGGAATTCCGGGATAGCCGACACGGTGTTCGTCGAACATCAAATGGGCCTCTTCTACCTCGAAGGGGACAAAGTAGAGCGATTCCGGGAGGCCATCAGTCACTTGACAGCCGAAGCGCTCAGCCCGCAGGAGTCGACGCGAAAGATCGTCACCCTAGCAGGCGTGCACTGAGAGTGAGGACACTGTTACAGTTTCCGCACGTGGGCGAACTGGTCTGCGCAGGGTCGGGGGGAAGCCGGCCGCGTGATTCACGAAGGAGAGCACGATGGCCAACCAGCCAGCCCTCGGCACCAGCCTTAATTGGCAGACCTCATCCTTTTGCAACAATGGCAACTGCGTGGAGGTCGCGCTGTCCTCCGCCGACACGGTGGTTCTCCGGGACAACAAAAATATGGACGGCCCGATCCTGCGATTCACCACCTCCGAATGGCGTGATTTCCTGATCCGCGTCGCCCAATCTCGATAAGCGAATCCGGCCGCCGCCGCGCCCGTACCGGGCGGGGTAAAATCGCGATCGGCGCGATATCTCGATGGCCGATCACGTAGGAGGTGCCGCATGACACGCCCACCTGCCCTGGATCAAGCGGTCTGGCGTTCATGCAACAACGGCGACTGTGTCGAAGTGGCGGTGCTGGAGGGCACGGTCTGGGTGCGGGGGAGCCGGGGCGACGGCGCCGTCCTGCCGTTCACCTTCGACGAGTGGAGCGCGTTCGTGTCGGGCGCCAAGCGCGGGCTCTTCGATCTGGAGCGGCTCGCACCCGAGCTCTGAGCGGGTTCCGGCCGTCTTCAGCCGCATCTCCGGGGGCGATCGGGTTTCAGCTCCCGGCCCCCGGCAATAGGCCGACCCCATGGGCGGTTTCAAACAGTTCTTACTACGCGGCAACATCGTCGAGCTCGCGGTGGCGGTGATCGTCGGCGCCACCTTCAGCGGTCTCGTGCAGGCGCTCGTCGCCGACCTCATCACCCCGCTGATCGGCGCGATCACCGGCGGCAGGCAGCCGGACTTCGCCGACTACACCTTCACGGTCAACGGCAGCGAGTTCAAGTACGGCGACTTCCTCAACCACCTGATCACCTTCGCGATCATCGCGGCGGTGATCTACTGGCTCGTCGTGACTCCCATGTCACGGTTGATCGGCCTGCTGGACCGGGACAAGGCGGCCACCACCAAGCAGTGCCCCGAATGCCTCAGCGACATTCCGATCGAGGCCCGGCGCTGCGCGAACTGCACGGTGGAGCTGGTGCCGGAATCGGAAAAACCCAGGTAGTGGCACGCGTCCGGGGTGCCGGTCAGACAAGATGGACCGATGAGCGTTGAGTTGATGGTCTGGGACGAGCCGGTGCCGATCAGCGGGGACCAGGCCCGCGCCACCTACCTGGCGGTCAAGCGGACCGCCCCGGTGACCGGTGGAGAGCTGCCCGAGGTCGCCAAGGAGCTGCCCGGGGAGATCACGCTCTATCCGGGGCACGTGCTGGTGACGATGGACCTCGACACGATGGACGAGGTGTCCGCGCAGGTGTTCACGATCGCGCGGGCACACGGGCTCGTCTGCTACGACCCGCAACGCGACCTGGTGCACAACGTGGCGCCGCTCGGCGTGTACGAGGGCATGCAGCTCCACACCGGCGACGGCATGATCGTCAACGACCCCGACCTCGGCCTCGTCAACGACGTCCTGGCGACCCTGTCGGCGCAGAACCCGTTCGTGGCCCTGGTCAACTTCGGCCACCACTTCCTGCAGGTCTCCCCCGGCTACGAGCTGGAGTACAAAGAGGGCACGCTCGTCCGCACCACGGTGCCGGAGCTGACCGAGGTGCGCGACGTCTTCCACGAGTACGCCACCGGCGACCGCTCGTTCCTGACCCGCCACGAATGGGTCTAGATCACCTGTCTGAGCAGCTCCGGCTGCACGTTCCCCCCGGACAGCACCACCACGGTGCGTCCGGCGGGGACCCGCCCCGACAACAGGGCCGCCGTGGTCACCGCCCCGCTCGGCTCGGCCACCAGCCGGGCCGTGCGCGCCACGTGCCCCATGGCGGCCCTGATCTCCTCCTCCGACACGGTCACGATGCCGTCCAGCCGCTCACTCAGGTGCGCGAACGTCAGCTCCGACAGGCACGTGCGGAGCCCGTCCGCGATCGTGCGGAACGTACGCGCCGGCTCCCAGGCGATGGGACGCCCGGCGGCCAGGCTCTCGGCGGCGTCGCCGGCCAGCTCGGGCTCGACCCCGATCACCCGCACGCCCGGCCGCAGCGCCTTCACCGCCGTGGCGACCCCCGAGGCCAGCCCGCCGCCGCCCACCGGCACCAGCACGACCTCCACGTCCGGCAGATCCTCCAGGATCTCCAGCCCGACCGTGCCCTGCCCGGCGATCACCGCCGGATGGTCGTAGGGCGGCACCAGCGTCAGCCCGCGCTCGGCGGCCAGCTTCTCGGCCACGACCTCGCGCCGCTCCGGCGGCACGACGACCAGCTCGGCCCCCCACCCCTCGATCGCCGCCGTCTTCACCGCGGGCGTCCCCTCCGGTACGACGACCACGCACGGCACTCCGACCTCCCTGGCCGCGTAGGCCAGGGCCTGTCCGTGGTTGCCGGACGAATGGGTGACGACCCCCTCGGGGCGCAACGACGCCACCGCGTTGTACGCGCCCCGGATCTTGAACGCGCCGACCGGCTGCAGGCTCTCGGGCTTGACCCACGCCTCGCCCATCCGCACGAGCGGCGTCCGCACCGCGACACCCTTGATCCGCCCGGCTGCCGCCCGAATGTCATCAATCGTCACCAATTTCATGCGCTCAGGATACGGAGCGCTCCGCCGGCGCCCCATCGGGGCTCTCGTCGCCGGCGTCGATCCGGATCCGGCACCTTGACCACTTCCCTTTGTAGCACAGTCGTACTAATATGATTGACCTAGCACGACTGTGCTAGATGGCGGAAAGGTGATCATGGCGCTGCCGCACCGCGAGAAGTCACCACGGTTTCGGAGCAGGTGTGGCTGAAGGGATCTTCATTCGCCTCCTTGGACCCGTGACGGTGTCTCGTGAAGGAAAGAATTTTGATCTGGGCCCGCCGCGTCAGCAGGCCGTCATGGCCGTGCTGGCGTCGCCTCCTGGACGAGTGGTGCCGCTGAGTCAGCTGGTCGACGCTCTGTGGGGTGACAGGCCGCCGTCCAGTGCCGAGCAGAGCATCTACACCTACATCGCAGGCCTGCGGCGGGTGCTCGAACCGGGCCGAGGCCGCCATGAGAATTCCACCGTGCTGGCGCGCACCGCGGCAGGCTACATCCTGCGGTTGCATTGCCAGCAGGTCGATGTGGGTGCTTTTGCCGACCACCTCGACGCCTCCCGTGATCTCCAGGCGTCAGGAGACCTCGAAGGTGAGCTGCGCCGCCTCGACCTGGCACTGGAGTTGTGGAACGGTGAGGTGCTGGCAGGGGTTCCCGGCCCATTTGCGGAGGCCGAGCGCGTCGGCCTGCACGAAGGTCGCCTCGTCGCTCTGGAGCGGCGTGCCGAAGTGCTGCTGGGTCTGTCACGGCCGAAGGAGGCACTCCCCTTCCTGCAGGATCTGACACGTCAGCACCCGCTTCGCGAGAAGGTGCGCGAGCTGTTCATGCTGGCGTTGCACCGATGCGACCGCCAGGCCGAGGCTCTGGAGGTGTTCGAGGAGGGGCGGCGGATCCTGTCCGAGGAACTGGGAGTGGATCCTGGCCCTGGGTTGCGCGCCTGCCACCAGCGCATCCTTCGCCCCGTGGCCGAGACGCAGCCGGCGCCGCCGCGCCAACTGCCCTGCGCCCTGATCGGGTTCGTCGGCCGCGCAGAGGAGTCCCTCCGTCTGCGGGCGGTGCTCGCGTCCTCGGACGATGTTGCGCCGCCGCCGCTGGTTGTGGTGTCCGGCGCTCCTGGCGTCGGCAAGTCCACCCTGGCCGTACGGGCCGGGAACGCGGTCATGGACCGTTTCCCGGACGGGCAGCTGTTCGTCAACCTCAGGGGCGCGACGCCGGGTGTGCCCCACCTGTCCGCCCAGGAGGTGCTGGGTCGGTTCCTGCGTGCGCTCGGGGTGCCGGCTCAGGCGGTGCCGTCGGACGTGGACGAGGCCGCAGCGATGTGGCGCAGCCGGCTGCACGCCAAGCGCATGCTGGTGCTGCTGGACGATGCGGTCGACTTCGGCCAGATCCAGCCGCTGCTGTCGGCGCCGCGTGGCACGTGCCTGCTGGTGACCAGCCGGGAGAGCATGGCTTTCGGCGACGACTGCGTCCAGATGCGCCTGGGCCGGATGTCGCACTCCGAGGCTGTCGCCATGCTCGCCGAACTGGCCGGTGCCGAGCGGTTCGCCGCGGACCCGGGTGCGACGGCGAGCCTGGTCAGGCTGTGCGACGGCCTGCCCCTGGCGTTGCGGATCACCGGGGCAAGGCTGGCCGACCGGCCGGACTGGCCGGTCTCGGTGCTGGTCGCCCGGTTGCGAGACGAGTGGGGGCGGCTGCACGAGTTGGAGGCCGGGGACCTGGCGGTCCGTTCCAGTCTGTCGGCCAGTTGGCGGTCGCTGCGGGAGAGCGCTCGCCGTTCCAGCCGGGCGGCCGCGTACGCGCTGTCCCTGCTCGGATTGCTGCATGTGCACGACATCACGGCCGAGGTGGCCGCCGCTCTGCTCGGCACTCCGGTGCCAGAGGCCGAACGTGCCTTGGAGCGGTTGGTGGATGCCCACCTGCTTGACCGTGACCGTCCAGACCACTACCGGCTGCACGACCTGGTCCGGCTCTACGCCACCGAACTGGCCCGGGAACTGCCCTCGCGCGAGCCTCTGGGTGCCGCGTTGCGTTATTACGCGCTGTCGGCACAACACGCCAGCAGAATCAGGGACCCGCATCGGGTCCAGCCCGCCGGCCCCGACATGGATCCTGGCCGGTGCATGCCCCACCACGTGGCCGACGCCGACGCGGCGGCGGCGTGGCTCGTGGATGAGGAGGCGAACCTGTCGGCCGCCGCCACGCAGGCCATGGCCGACGCGGATCCGGAGATCGCCCGGCTCGGCGTGGCCATCGCCTTCGGCCTGATGTGGCACCAGCACCTCAGCCATCGGACGACCGAGCTCATCTCCCTCAACAAGCAGGCACTGAACGTGAGCCGGCGTCTGGAGGACGAGATGATCGCCGTTGAGGCTCTCGGCCACGTGGCGGGCGGGTTGGAAGCGTTACGGCGGAGGGACGAAGCCGGCGTGTACTTCGAGAGACAGTTGACTCTGTGCGCGCGACGGGGGAATCTTTTCGGCGAGCAGCGCGCGTTAGGCAACCTGGCCTATCTCCACGTCTCCTGGGGGCGCTACGACCGTGTTCTGTACTACGCCGAGCGTCAACTCGCCATCGCCAGACAGATCGGCAGCGCTGTTGGCGCACGCTACGCCCTCATCATGTGCGGCACCGCTCACCAAGAACTAGGCAGTGCGCGGGAGGCGGCAGAGGCGTTGACCGAGGCGCTGACCAACGCCGAGCGTGAGGGCGATCTGCTTCATCAGGGCATGGCCCACCTGACCCTCGGCGAACTGCGTCTCCGGAACGACGACCCGCAGGCCGGACGACACCACCTGGAGGCGGCCCTGCCGCTGTTTCGCGCGAACGGCTACCTCATCGGCCAGTTACGCTGCCTGATCGGGCTGTCGCAGGCATGCCGGCTGCTGGATCACTCCGCCGATGCCCTCGGCCTCATCTCCGAGGCGATGTCACTCGCCGAGCGGCTGGGCAACGAGGAGTGGCAGCGGCAGGCCGAGGCGGAGCAGCAGGCGATACACGAGGTCACGGGAACGTCCCAGCATCCCCACGCCCACCAGTCGGCCATAGCCCTCTGAGACGAATCGGATCGTATCCAGCGCCTTTTCAACCCGCTTGTCGAGTGGTACTCGCCGCGTCGTTCTTACGATTGAGCCGGGTCGATCCATCTGATGGATCCTGATTGACGACATGGGATGTTCGCAGTCCCGCCGGGCTGCGCGACTCCATGTAGGAGGAATGTAGATCAGCCAGATATTTTCATCTGCACAGCAGATCCGAGAAAGGGAAGAAGATGCCGCGACAGTTCGTGTGGCCCATCGCATGAACCGTGCCGAGTACGAACACGCAGACGGAAGTAAGTCGAATGGCTGAGCAGTCGCAGGTTCGCGACCACGACCGCGACCTTTCGGAGACGCTTACCGACTACCTGGACGAGTGGTCCGGACGTACGGGAATCGTGGTCGAGACGTGGGCGCTACCCGCAAGATCCGTTCCGGATCACGTAGCTCGGGCCGTGGTCGCCTGCATTGTCGAGGCGCTGCGCAATGTTGAGCTGCACAGTGGGGCACGAACGGTTTCCGTCGCGGTCACCACAGGCGAGTCCAACATACGATTGACCGTGAGCGACGATGGTCAAGGCTTTGCGGGAAGAGCCGTCGGCCGAGGAGTCTCAAGCATGCGGGGCGAATTGATCGCCGTCGATGGAGAGTTCTCCATCAATGGCACACCTGGAGCTGGAACCACTATTCATGGACGCGCCCCTCTCGAAGGCTGATGCCGGGCCAGGGAAACGTTCGTCCCTCCTGCGTATCGCACCACCCTGTAGGGGCGAAAGCCGAACCGCGTCTGCGATCACTGGCCGTGGAATCCGAACCGGCCCGTCAACCGCGCTCGGATGCGTCTCGTGAGGCGCGTTCAATCGCGAGGGCGTCGAGGTGACGTGCGATGGCGGCGGTCAACGACTCGGCCGGGTAAATGTCCGGGCGCATGGCCGCGTGCACGGCGAGGCCGTCCAGCAGAGCGTGCAAGCGTTCGGCCTCGGCCGGTACGTCGGTGGGAGCCAGGCCGGCCGCGGACAACTCGGCGACTATCGCTTGACAGCCGGTCCACAGAGCGTCGTATCCCTCATCGCGCAGGGCCCGAAGTGCCGGGTCGACCATGGCCCGGGAGGTGAAGGCCAACCAGACTTCGTTCTCCGCCCGGCGTACGTCGTCGAGCGGGAGCAGTTCGTTCAGTACGCGCTGCGCTCTTCGCCGGGGGTCGGGCTCGGGCTCCAATGCGGCGAGGCGGAGCTCGATCCGCTCGATGACCGTCCGGAACGCGAACACCAGGAGCTCGGACTGGCTGGCGAAGTAGTGCCGCAGCGAGCCCATCGACAGTCCCGCCTCACGGGCGACGTTACGGACCGAGGCCTGCTCCAGGCCGTCGCGTCGCATCACCCGGAGTGTCGCCTCGGCCAGCAGCAGTCGACGCTCTGCCGGATCTACCACTTTGGGCACCGCCCTTTTATAGCACAGTCGTGTTAGCCTCTCGGCAATTAGCACAGTCGTACTACAAAATCAGGAGCAGACGGTGACGTACTTCCGGATGACCGGCCACAGGCCACGCCCACCCCGGAATGGCCCGACCGCGCTGTTCACCAATCGCAGCGTCCACCTCGCCACCCTCGGCTGGCTCGGCTGCAATGTGGTGGTCCTTGCCGTGGCGGGTGACGAACTTCCGTTCGACTGGCCGGCCACTGCGACCCAAACGCCGGCCAGCCGCCTGTTGGACGCCAACCTGGCTCTGGCCGAGGTGCTCCTGCTCACAGCGCTGACGTGCTGGCTCACCCGCAAACGGGCGTTGCCCAACCTGGCTGACCGCGCGCCGGAACGCTCGGTGGCCGCCCGCGAAACGCTGCTCCTGCTCTTATATGGGGCCGGCGGGCTGGCGCTGGGCTTCGTCCTGGGCCGGCTCGCCGGATGGCACCCGTTCGGGCTGCACCTCGCCGGCTCGATCTACGGAACGCACGACCATGTCAGCCCTGCCGAGTCCATCGCGTGGGCGGCCTACAACCTTCTCGTCTACGCGGTGATTCCGCTCCTGTTCTTCCGGCGGCGCTACTCCGCTGAGGCGCTCAACCTCCGCTCGAGCAATCGCCGGGCCGACTCCGTCCTGATCGGCGCAGTCCTCTTGATCGAGTCACTCGTCCAGGTCGCCGCGCTCGCCCCAAGGATCTTCGAGCTCACCCCTGGCCAAGTCGTACTCGGGGTTCCCCTGACCTTCATGGTGTACCTCGCCGGCGCGGTGCTACCCGCCATGATCTTCATCTACGCGATCCTGGTGCCACGCTTTCTCCGCCTCACCGGATCGCCCGCCACCACAGTGATCCTGGGTGGGCTCACCTACACGGCATTGCACATCTGGGACGCATGGACGGTGTTCACCTCGCCGGGCAACACCGCCCTGTCCATCGTCTTCCTGCTGTTGACCTACTTCGCGCCGGGCATGTTCAAGACGGTACTCACGCTGCGTACCGGCAACGCGTGGGTTCACGTCTGGGGCTATCACGCGCTGGTGCCCCACACCCTCATCGACGCACCGCACATGGTCCACGTCTTCCACCTCAAATAGGGGCCACCGGCTCACGACGATGGCGCGGGATCCGCCGGTCATCTATGCGGAGCCACCGCCTCGGAAGCCACACGACCGAACATGCGGCACCATCGGAGTGCATGAGAACCTTGTATCCGCCGATCGAGCCCTACGAGTCCGGCCTGCTGGACGTGGGCGACGGCAACGAGATCTACTACGAGGTCTGCGGCAACCCCGAGGGCAAGCCGGCCGTGATGCTGCACGGCGGCCCCGGCGGCGGGTGCACCGCCAAGCAGCGCCGCCAGTGGGACCCCGAGCGCTATCGCATCGTCCTGTTCGACCAGCGCAACTGCGGCCGGAGCGTGCCGCACGCGGGCGACCCGGCCACCGACCTGACGGCCAACACCACGTGGAGCCTGGTGGCCGACATGGAGCGGCTGCGCGAGCACCTGGGGATCGGCAGGTGGCAGGTGTTCGGGGGGTCGTGGGGCAGCGCGCTGGCCCTGGCGTACGCCCAGAAGCATCCGGACCGGACGACGGAGCTGATCCTGCGGGGCATCTTCACGCTGCGGCCGCAGGAGCTGCGCTGGTTCTACCAGGAGGGAGCCCACCACCTGTTCCCCGACCTGTGGGCGTCATACGTGCGGCCGATCCCGGAGGAGGAGCGCGGCGACCTGATCGCGGCCTTCCGCCGGCGGCTGGAAGGGCCGGACGACGCGGCCCGGCTGGCGGCGGCCAGGGCGTGGGCCCAGTGGGAGGCGGGCACGATCACGCTGCTGCCCGATCCCACGCTGGTCGAGGAGTTCGGCGAGGACAAGAAGGCCGTCTGCTTCGCCAGGATCGAGAACCACTACTTCACCCATGGCGGCTGGTTCGAGCCGGAGCAGCTCATCAGGGACGTCGACGCGGTCCGGCACATCCCGGCGGTGATCGTGCAGGGCCGCTACGACACGTGTACGCCCATGGCCACCGCCTGGGACCTGCACCGGGCCTGGCCGGAGGCCGCGTTCCACGTCGTCCACGACGCCGGGCACGCCGCCACCGAGCCGGGCATCGTGGACCGGCTCATCGCGGCGACAGACGGATTCGCGCCAGGCGTACCGCGGGAGTGACGGCCCCCACCACCAGCAGCGCGAAGAGCGGCGCGAGCACCAGGCCGAACAGGAAGCCGGCCGCCACGTCGTGCGGGTAGTGCACGCCCACGAACACCCGGGAGAACGCCATCAGCGCCGCCAGCGGCAGCACCAGCCAAGCGAGGGAACGCCAGGCCAGCACGAGCGTGGCGGCGGCGCCGGCCGCGATCACGGAGTGGTTGCTGGGGAAGGACCAGTCGTCGAGGGGCGGGCAGGCGGCGATCGTCGCGATCCCGCCCCGGCACGGCCGGTCCTCCCTGACCACGATCTTGACGACCTCGCTCAGGACGTACGCCAGCACCACTCCGGCCGGCCCCGCGATCACGATGGCCAGGTCGCGGGCCGGCGCCCGCCAGGCCTTGAGAGCGGCCACGCCGAACAGCGCCACGAACAGCAGCAGTCCGGCGTCCGTGCCGACTTCGGCGAGCGTGTGGAGCCATCCGGGGGTGGTGAGGGCGAAGCCGACGATGTCGCGGTACAACACGTGTCCTATCCGTGAACGGGCAATGGACACGACCTTACGAACAAAGATCGTCAGACGCTTCGACTTTTAGACTGAAATGTCGGGAGATGTCGCGGCCGAACGGCCGATCTCAGGAGAGGAACTGGCGGGCCAGCGCGGCCTGCTGCATCTCCAGCTCGCCCTGGGTGATGAGCCCCCGGTCGAACGCCTCGGCGGTGGCGTCGCGCTCGGCGACGTAACAGGCGGCCATGATCTCGCTGCGGAGCGGCGTGAAGCCGTGCTCCACGCACTCGGAGAAGACGGTGACCTTCTGCTCCACGGCGTCGGGAGCGACCGTGCACGCCAAGTCATGAGCCTTGAGCTGCTGAACCGCTTCACGAAGCGTGACCTGACCAAGGGACCCGACAATGCGGGTATCAAGAGTGATCTTCACTTTTTTTGCGCCTCCGAATGTTTGCAACGTTCGGATCAAGGTCGCGTATTCCCAGGTCAGAGCGGGTAAGAGGGCATTCGTGATCGGAGAGCACGTCATCGTCGGCTACACCACGGACGCGGGTGGGCGAGACGCGCTCGCCCTCGGCGCGGCGATCACCCGGGTCACCGGCGGCGAGCTCACCGTCGCGACGATCTACCCGCCGGGCAGCCCGGGACAGGCGGTGGAGGCGCAGGCCAACCTGGCGCACGCGGCGGCGGAGCTGGAGCCCGTCCTGGCCGAATACATCACCTATGAGAGCAGGGGCGCGGGGCGCGGCCTGTCGGTGCTGGCCAGCCGGATCCGGGCCGACCTCATCGTGGTCGGCTCGGCGGACAGCGGGCGACCCGGCCGGATCGGCATCGGCGCCACCTCCGACCACCTGCTCCACCTGTCGTCGGAGGCGGTCATGCTGGCGCCGGCCCACTATCGCGCGCCCGACGAGCCCGGCCGCCTCACGCTGGCCTACGTGCACCGGCCGCAGTGCGACGCGGCGGTCGAGCGGGTGGCGCAGGCGGCCCTGCGGCTCGGCGTGCCGCTCCGGCTGATCACCCTCGACCTGCGCACGGAGGACCAGGGCAGGCTCCGCGACGATCTCGCGCTGGCCGTCCGGCTGGCCTGGGAGAGCACCGGCATCGAGGCCGAGGCGCAGGTGGCCGAAGGCCACGACGTCGCCGCGGCGCTGGGCGACGTCGAGTGGCTGCCGGGCGAGCTGCTGGTCTGCGCGGCCAGCGAGGACGCGCAACCACACCGGGTGTTCCTCGGCGAGCTGGCCATGAAGGTGCTGCGCGCCGCCGCCTGCCCCGTCACCGTGCTCCCCCGGGGCTTCTCCTAGTTCCGCGCGACCCTCTCGTACAGCTCCACGTACCGGTCGGCCATCACGGACGGCGCGAACCGGCGGCGGGCCTCGCGGCGGCACTCCTCGGGATCCAGCTCATCCACCCGCTGCACCCACTCGGCCAGCTCCTCCTCGGTGTCGGCCAGGAAGCCGGTGCGGCCGTGCTCGATGATCTCCGGCAGGCAGCCCCGGCGCAGGCCCACCGGCGGCACGCCGAGCGCCATCGCCTCGACGACGGCCGTGCCGCCCGGCTCGTCCCACTGGATCGGGAAGAGCGCCGCCCGCGCCGAGGCGTAGAGCCCGTCCCGCTCCTCGCCGGCGACCGCGCCGACCCAGGTGACGAGGTCTCCGTCGCAATAGGGGGCGACCTGGTCGAGGTGGTAGCGGACGTCCGGATGGCCGTGCAGCGGGTGGTACGGGTTCTGGGCCACCACGTCCAGCTCCGCCTGGGAGTTGCGGCCGCTCACCGGACCGGCCAGGATCAGCGGCAGCCCGAGCTTCTGACAGATCCTGGCCGCGATGTGCTGGCCCTTGAGCGCGCAGATCCGGCCCATGACCATCAGGTGCTCCCCCTGCTCGACCCGCAGGTCGCGGTCGGCCAGCGGGGTCGCCAGGTAGACGGCGCCCAGCGAGGCCGCGCGCAGGGCGTCGGGGGCCCGGGCGATCTGCGACTCCGAGACGCCGTTGACCGCGATCGAGGGCGGGAACGCGCTGTAGAAGGCCGCGTGCTTGTGCAGGTCCCAGTGCAGGGTGTGCAGGACGGGCGGCCCGCCGAGCGCCGCCAGCACCGCGGGCCCGACCACTTCGAGGTGGTCGTGGACCAGGTCGATGTCGTCGCGGGAGCGCAGCTCGGCGACGACGCGGGCCTGGTGCGCGTGCGCGATGCCCATGACCTGGTTGTACGGCTTCTGCAACTCGCTGAACTGCCCGTCGTCATAGACGCTGATCAGCTCGTCCACCTCCAGCGTGCTGGACCCGACCGAGGCGAGCACGACCTGGATGCCGCGCTCGCGCAGCGCCGGCACGAGCGTGGCCACCACGTTCTCGATCCCGCCGTAGCCCGGGGGTGGTACCGAGAGCCACGGGCCCGCGTTCACCAGGACTCTCATGCCACATCCTCCTCCAGCAACAGGGAGGCGAGCGGAGGTCGCTCCGCCACGGCGATGTCCACCAGCTCCGCACCGCCTTCCACCCCGAACTGCAACATCGTGTGCGCGGGCGGCTCCGACGCCAGCACCCGGCCCTGCCGTTCCAGGCGGGACCAGGCGGTGGCCATGATCTGGCCGGCCATCCGGCCCAGCGCGGGCACCGACTGGTGGGTGTGCGTGCGGTGTCCCAGATCCACCTGGGCCATCGCGTCCAGCCCGACGAGTTCCAGCAGGTCGACGAGGAGGCCGAACTCCACGCCGTACTCGGTGACGAAGGGCACCTCTTCCAGTACCTCGCGCCTGGCGGCGTACTCGCCGCCGAGCGGCTGCGCGAATCCGGACAGCTCCGGCCAGAACATGTTCAGCAGGGGTCTGGCCACCAGTTCGGTGACCCGGCCGCCGCCCCCGCGCTGGACGACGCCGTCAGCGCCGACGTACGGCCGCTCGTAGGTCGCCTTGACGAAATGGGTCTCGTTGTTCACCAGCAGGGGTCCGACCAGCCCGGACACGTAGTGTGCCCCGAAGCTGCGCAGGTCGGCGTCCACGAACACGACGAGGTCGCCGCTGGAGGCGGCCAGCCCCTTCCACAGCGCCTCTCCCTTGCCTGTCATCGACGGCAGGTGCGAGAGCACCTCGCGCTGCGCCACGACGCGTGCGCCCGCGTCGCGCGCCTGCTCGGCCGTAGCGTCGGTGGAGTTGGAGTCGACGACGAGGACCTCGTCGACGAGTGGCGTCCGCTCCATGAGGTCGCGGCGGATGACACGGACGATGTCACCCACGGTCTCTTCCTCATCGCGAGCAGGCAGGACCACACTTATCGTGGTGCTTCCCTTGGCCAGCATTAAGGCGTCGACCGGCCATTCGGTCGCCGCGCTCGAGTGAGGGCCGTACCATTCCTGGACCCTGGCCAAGGCGCGCAGATCTGTTCCCATTGCAGTCAGCCCCGATCTCATAGGGTCAGCACCTCTGCCCGATCTATACGCCTTTGAACATTGCTGTTTGATGGCGGCTAGATGTGGCATATGGCATGTTGTGTCCCCAATGACCCGTGTCGGCATCGTAGGTGCCGGAAATATCGCCGCTCGCCACGCAGACGTACTGTCAGGTTTCCCCGATGTCACGATCGCTGGAATCGCCGATACCGATCCCCACAAGTCCGAGGCCCTTGCCTCCAAACATGGCACTCTCGCCTACGGCGGCCATGCGGACCTGCTCAGTGCCGGCGGTCTGGATGCTGTCTACGTCTGCGTGCCTCCTTTCGCGCACGGTAACCCGGAACGTGATGTTCTGTCGTGCGATCTCCCGATTTTTGTGGAAAAACCCCTTTCACTAGACCTCAAAACCGCAGAAATGATCGCGTCCGAAATCGAACGGAGATCTCTGCCTTCCGCCGTCGGTCACCACTGGCGCTATCTGAACGTCGTCGAGCAGGCCCGTGACCTGCTCGACGGCCGCCCCGTACGCCTGGCCATGGGCCACTGGCTGGACAAGGTCCCGCCCGTCGGCTGGTGGCTCAAACCCGATATGTCGGGCGGCCAAATCGTCGAGCAGGCGGTCCACGTCCTGGACCTGGCACGGCTCCTGGTGGGCGAGGTGACGATGGTGCACGCCGTACCCGCCGAAAACCCGGAGCCCGCCGAAAACCAGGCGCACGGCGAGGTCGACCGGGCGACGGCGGCGGTGCTGCAGTTCGCCGGCGGGGCCGCCGGGCTGCTGGCCACCTCCTGCATGCTCACCCGGAAGCACCGGGTGGGCCTGGAGGTGTGCGCCGACGGCATCGCGCTGGAGCTGAGCGAGACGCGGCTGGTCGTGGACGGCGAACGGGTGATCGAGGACGACGGACGGGCGAAGACGCTGGTGGACCGCGCGTTCATCGACGCGGTGCAGGGAAAGGACGCTGACGTGCGCGTGACCTACCGTGAGGCGCTGCGGACCCACCGCCTGGCGCTGGCGCTCGCCCGGTCCGCGGCGGAGCGCAGGCCGGTGATGCTCGATGAGTGAGCTCCTCAGCATCGAGGCGCCCGGGCAGGTGGCGCTGGTGACCGAGAAGCTGCCCGACGTGCCCGAGGGCGGCTTCGTCGTGACGACCACGCACAGCGGCGTGTCGGCCGGCACCGAGCTGACCTACGTCAAGGGCACCAACCCCTATCTCGGCTCGACCTGGGACCCGGCGCTCGGCCTGTTCATGGCGGGCACGCCGTCGGTGGAGTACCCCGTGCGCGGCATCGGCTACATGCAGGTCGGGCGGGTGGTCGAGACGCGGACGCGGGCGGTGCGCGAGGGCTCCCTGGTCGCGATGTGCTACGGCCACCGCACCGGTTACGTCGCCGACCCGATGCGGGACCGGTTCGTGGCGCTGCCCGGCGACCTCGACCCGATGCTCGGCATCTACGTCGCCCACATGGGCCCGATCTGCGCCAACGGCCTCCTGCACGCCGCCCACGACCTGCACGGGCCCGCCGTCCAGCACCTGGGTGACGGCGTGCGCGGGCGGCGGGTCGTGATCATGGGCGCGGGCGTGGTCGGGCTGCTGACGGCCTGCTTCGCCCTCTCCTGCGGCGCGGCCGAGGTCGTGGTGGTGGACGAGACCCCGGCCAGGCTCGCGGTCGCCGCGGCCCTGGGCGCGGACACCCTGGCCGTCGACGACGACCCCGCGGTGGAGCTGAAGCGCCGCTGGCGGCACGCACCGAACGACCGCGGCGCCGACGTGGTGTTCCAGTGCCGCGGCCAGATCAGGGCGCTGGCACTCGCGCTCAAGCTGCTGCGCCCGCAGGGCACGCTGGTGGACCTGGCCTTCTACACCCAGGGCGCGGAGGAGCTGCGCCTCGGTGAGGAGTTCCACCACAACGGGCTGACGCTGCGCTGCGCCCAGATCGGCCGGGTGCCGCGCGGCCTGGCGCACGCCTGGGACAGGGAGCGGCTCTCGCACGAGACGATCGCCCTGCTCAGGGAGCACGGCGGGCCGCTACGCAAGCACGTGATCACCGACGTCGTCGGTTTCGCCGACGCCCCCGCACTCCTGGCCGACCTCGCCGCCCGCCGGCGGCAGAGCATCCAGGCCGTGCTCTGCGACCACGTCGAGGAGGAGGGCGGCTGACCAGCTGAAGTCCCGGCAGCCGTGGCCGCGCAGCGTGAACGGGTCGAAGTATTCACGGAACCCGGCGTTCGCCGCCGCGCTGATCATCCCGTCGGCGAGTGGCGCCGCCAGGTCGGGGCGGCTCTCCTTGAGCGCGTGCCAGACCAGCCAGGTGAGGTTGATCCAGCTCGGACCCCGCCAGTAGCGGGCGGGATCGAACTCGGGCGCGGCCGGAGAGTAGCTGGGCAACATCCCGTCCTTGAGCCCGAAGCGGTCGAGCGCGGTCCCGATCAGCGCGTTGACGATCTCGCGCGGCAGCCCGGGCAGCATGAGGGGTGTCAGCCCGGCCGCGCTGCTGGAGCGGATCAGGCAGCCGGTGCGCACGTCACGCGACTGGAAGAGGCCGTCGTCGTAGAGGTGCTCGACCATGGCGCCGGTGATCGCGGCCGCCTCGCGCAGGTGCGGCCCTGGATCGGCGCCCAGCACCTCGGCGATCTCGGCGAGCGTCAACTCGGCCATCCCGTACGCGGCGTTGAACAGCGGATCCTCGACGTGGAACGCCCCAGGATCGCGGTAGCCGGAGTCGCGGTAGGCGCGGGCGAGTGCGACGTAGCGCTCGTAGTCGCCGTCGGTGGGCCGCTCGTCGGCGCTGACGGTGTCGAGGTCCCTGCGGACGAAGCCGGACTGGCCGCTCTCGACGGCGCTGAGCGGCAGGTCCCAGGCCGGGCTGTTGTCCATGCCCGACTCCCAGGGGTGCACGATCGAGATCAGGCCCTCCGCCGAGCGCCGGGCCGTGCGCAGGAACTCCTGCTGGGCCACGAGCTTGGGATAGATCCGGCGCAGGAACGCCGGGTCGGGCTCGGCCAGGTGCGTCTTCCACGCGGCCAGCGCGTGGACCGGCGGCTGGACGATGCCGGACGTCGCGGACCCCGACGGCGCACGCGACGCCCAGAACTCCGGGCCGGGGAAGTAGGCGCCCTCCGGCACCGCCGGGTTGAAGACGATGTGCGGCACCCTGCCGTCGGCCCACTGGGCGCCGAACAGGGCGAGCAGCTCCGACCTGGCCCGCCGCGGCGCCCAGTGGGCGTTGCCGATCGCGATGAAGGCGGAGTCCCAGCTCCACTGGTGCGGGTAGAGACGGCGGGAGGGAACCGTGTGGCTGCCGTCCCAGTTGGCCACGAGCACGCGCACGGCGTCACGGAGGATCATAGGAACTTCCTGACGAAAGCCGCGGTCTGCGGCAGGACGATCTCGGGCTCGCCACGGAGCCGGCATTCGAGCGCGAGATAGCCGTCGAAGCCGACCGCGTCGAGCGTGGCGAGCTGCGCGCCCCAGTCGAGGTGCCCGGTGCCGGGCTGGTTGCGGTTGGACTCGCTGATCTGCATGTGCGCGAGATAGGGGGCGGCCTCGGCCAGCGCGCCGCAAGGGTCGTCCTCCTCGATGTTCATGTGGTAGGTGTCGCCGGCGATCCTGATCGCGTCCATGGCGCAGTAGGAGACCGCCTCCGCGAGGTTGTTGACCATGTGGTTCTCGTAGCGGTTGAGCGGCTCCAGCATGATCAGCACGCCGTTGCGCTGCGCGTGCTCGCCGAGGATGCCCAGGGCCTCCGCCAGCACCTCGCGGTCCGCCTCCGCGGTGCGCGGCGGCTCGAACGGCGGCAGCCGGCGCGAGAACTGCCCCCAGGAGGCGGGAGTCATGACACCGAGGCCGCCCAGCTCGCCGATCACCGTGAGCTGGGATCTGAGCTGCTGGATGGCGTCCTTGCGTTTGCCCGGGTCGAAGTCGCCGATGAAGTGCGGCATGTCCACGCAGACCGTCGGCATGACCACGCCGTCGGCCCGGGCCCGCTTGAGCTCGGTGAGCCGGCCGGCGAAGTGGAAGTCCCCCTTCCCGCGCAGCTCGATGGCGTCGAACCCGGCGTCGACCGCGAACGCGTACTTCTCCTGCAGCGTGCGGCCTGGCAGAAGCTGCTCCTGCACGGCGAGCTTCATGGCGACTCCTCGAATCGGAAGACGAGCTGGAGCACCTGGGACTGGTGCTTGTCGAGCAGGTCGAAGGCCTCGGCGGCCCTCTCGATGGGCACGACGTCGCTGATCAGCTCGCCGGCGTCGATCTGGCCGTCGTGCACGAGCGCCATGAACGTGCGCTGCATGCGCTCCACGTCCCACCGGTGCGCCAGCCACGAGGCGACGCCGCCGATCTGGGAGGAGACGAGCTGGACCTGGTTGTGGTGGAACTCCTCGCCCAGCCGCAACCCGACGCCGTCGCCCTGGTAGAAGCCGGCGGCCACGACCCGGCCGCCCTTGCGCACGGTCCTGATCGCCTCGTGCAGGCCCTGGTGGCTGCCGCTCAGCTCGATGACGGTGTCGGCGCCCTCGACCCGCTTGCGCATGAACTCGGCGACCGAGCCCGAGGCCACGTCGAACGTCTCGGCCGCGCCGAACCCCCTGGCCAGCGCCAGCCGCTCGGGGATGGCGTCGGCCGCGACCACCCGGGCGCCGCTCAGCACGGCGAGGCGGGTGGCCAGCAGCCCGATGACGCCCTGGCCGAAGACCGCGATCTGGTCGCCCAGGTGCACGTCGGCGGCGTGGACCGCGTTGAGCGCGATGGCGCCCACCCGGGCGAAGACGCCCAGCAGCGGATCCGCCCCCGGCGGCAGGACGTGGCCGACGAGCTTGTCGGCCGGCACGACGGCCTCGGCGCGGTGCCCCCAGATGCCCCACACCAGGCTGCCGACCGGGGGGTCGGCGACATCGGGCGCCGCCTCCACCACCTCCCCGACCTCCTGGTAGCCCCAGCCGGTCAGCGGGTAGGCGTGCGTCCGGCCTTCGACGAAGAGCCGGCGCTCGGTGTCCCACTTGCGAGTGAGGTAGGGGTTGGTGCCCCGATAGGCGGTTAGTTCGGTGCCCGCTGAGATGCCCGAGTAGAGCGTGCGAACCCGCACGGAGCCCGGCACAAGAGTGGCGGGCGATTCCAGGCATACGCGGACATTGCCTGGCTCTTCGAAGGTTATGACGCGCATTCCCCACACTTACGCTTATCGATCAAACAAAAGTCAAAGATTTAGTACTTGTTTGCACGCACTAGTTGCGCTCTTAACACTCTTAAGTCTACGACTTCCGCCGGAGGCTCCTGATGAAATCGAGGTTTCTGGCGGCCCGTCTTCCGGAAAGGGACGTTACCGACATTGCACCCCCATTGGCCGACCAGGGCGTTCGAGATGTTCGAAGCGTTCTGCTCACGCTCTGCGGTTGCCCGAAATCACAGCAGAGTGGACCCTTCGCCCGCCAGCCGAAGGTGACGAGTCGGGCGTATCTTCGCGGAAGCCGGACTCGGCCTTTCCTCGGTCGTCCACTACGAGGACAATCCGCGCCCTCGGTAAGGGACACAGGTGAACGCCCGGAGCCCGGCAGGCACAAGGAGAGAACAGACCGGTCTCGGTACGCGTACCACGCGTTGCGCCAACTCCTCCCGGGGTAAGGGCGGGCGTATCCCCAACCGAGGAGCGCGCCATGCCGAAGCAGGTAACCGCCGTCCTCTCCGTCGCTCTGCTGGCCGCCGCCTCGCTGGCGGCCTGTGGCGACGACGGTGGCGGGCAATCGTCCGCGAGCAACGAGATCACCGTCTGGACCGAGGAGAACCTCCCGGACCGGACCGCCGTGCAGAACACGATCATCTCCGAATTCACCCAGAAGACGGGGATCAAGGTGAAGCTGGTCGGCGTGGCCGAGGACCAGTTCAGCCAGACCATCACGGCCGCGGCCGCGGCGGACGACCTCCCTGACGTGATCGGCGCGCTGCCCCTGTCGGCCGTCCGCGAGCTGGAGGCCAACGAGCTGCTCGACACCGAGACGCCGGGCAAGGTCGTCGACCAGCTCGGCCGGGCGACGTTCTCGGCGCGGGCCCTGGAGCTCGACACCTCGGGCGGCAAGCTGCTCGCGGTGCCCAGCGACGGATGGGCGCAGCTCATCCTCTACCGCAAGGATCTGTTCGAGAAGGCCGGGCTGCAGCCGCCGGACACCTTCGAGCGGCTTGAGGCGGCGGCGGCGAAGCTCAACACGGGCGGGGTCGCGGGCATCACGCTGGCGATCGCGCCGAAGGACTCCTTCACCGCGCAGAGCTTCGAGCACGTCGCCCAGGCGAACGGCTGCCAGCTCGTCGACGCCTCCGGCAACGTCGCCCTCGACTCGCCGCAGTGCTCCCGGGCCTTCGAGTTCTACGCCAAGCTGGCCAGGGACTACTCCGTCAAGGGCAAGCAGGACGTCGACTCCACCCGGGCCACCTACTTCGCGGGCAAGGCGGCCATGATGATCTGGTCGTCGTTCATCCTGGACGAGATGGCCGGGCTGCGTAAGGACGCGCTGCCGAGCTGCCAGGAGTGCCGCTCCGACCCCGAGTGGCTGGCCAAGAACACCGGTGTGGTCACGGCGCTGAAGGGGCCCGACGGGAGCGCGCCCGCGCAGTACGGCGAGATCGTCTCCTGGGCGATCACCCGTGACGCCGCCAAGGACCCGGCCGCCCGGTTCGTCTCCTACATGATGAAGGAGGGCTACGAGCGCTGGATCGGCATGGCGCCCGAGGGCAAGTTCCCCACCCGCAAGGGCTTCGAGGAGACCTGGAACAAGCTGCCCGCCGGCGTCGACTCCAAGAAGCCGCTGGCCGACGTCTATCCGGCCGACGTCCTCGACGCCCTGCGCAAGAGCCCCGACACCCTCGCCAGGTGGGGCATCCCGCAGGGGCAGGGCAAGCTGGTCGGGGCCACGATGGGTGAGCTGCCCGTGCCCAAGGCGCTCAGCGCGGTCGTCGACGGCTCCCTCACCCCGCAGGCCGCCGCCACCCAGGCCAAGACCGACGTGGAGTCCATCAAGCGCGGGATCCGGCAGTGACCCTCCTCCGGAGAGCGCGGACCCTGCGGGAGCAGGAGCGGCGGGCTGGGCTGGTGCTCATCTCGCCGACGCTGATCATCACGCTGGTCGTGGTGGTGGTGCCGCTGTTGTGGGCGATCATGCTGGCGTTTCAGGACGCGCGGCTGATCAACATCCGGCGGGTGGGCGTCTTCGGGCACTACACGCTGGAGAACTTCTCGTACGTGATCTCCGAGCCGGGCTTCTGGACGGCCCTGGTCAACACGCTCGTCTACACCGTCGCGGGGACGGTGTTGTCGATCGCGATCGGCCTGGTGACGGCGCTGGCGCTGCGGGACAGGTTCAGGGGGCGGACCCTGGTGCGGGCCTCGATCCTGATCCCGTACGTGGCGCCGGTCGTGGCCGTGGCGTTCCTGTGGGACTCGATGCTCAACCCGCAGTACGGCATCGTCAACAGCTGGCTGAGCGAGCCGATCGCGTTCCTCAGCCAGGCCCAGGGCGAGTTCCTCGGCCTCCGGGTGCCGGTGGCGCTGCTGACGGTGATCGCGTTCGAGGCGTGGCGGTACTTCCCGTTCGCCTTCCTGTTCATCCTGGCCAGGCTCCAGGCGCTGCCGGCGGAGCTGGACGAGGCCGCGGTGGTCGACGGGGCCACGCCGACCCAGCGCTTCCGGTACGTGATCATGCCGCAGCTCTGGCGGATCATCGCGCTGCTGTCGGTGTTGCGGTTCGTGTTCACGTTCACCAAGTTCGACGACGTCTACCTGCTGACCGGCGGCGCCGGCGGGACAGAGGTGGTCAGCGTGCGGGTCTACAACTTCCTCACCGCGCGCGACGACATCGGGGCCTCCGCCGCGCAGGCGATCGTCCTGGCCGTCTTCCTGGTGGTCTTCCTGATCATCTACCTGCGGTTCTTCGGCGGAGGTGACCGTGAGCAGAGATAGGTTCGAGCGCGGCCTGTTCGCGGTGCTCAAGCCGCTGGTGATCGTGTTCCTGTTCCTGATCACCGCGTTCCCGTTCTTCTACATGGTGATGTTGTCGGTCCGCGACATCCAGGAGCTCATCCTGGAGCCGGGCTCGATCTGGCCGAGCCGGTTCACCCTGGACCCCTACATCGACGTGCTGTTCGAGCAGGACTTCCTGAACTTCCTGCGCAACAGCGCGATCATCTCGGTCGCCTCGGTGGCGGTCACGCTGCTGATCTCGATCCCGGGCGCCTACGCGGTCGCGCGGCTGGAGTTCTTCGGGCGGCGGCAGGTGCACTTCTTGTTTCTCGCGGTGTACCTGTTTCCGGCGATCGTGCTGGCCATCCCGCTGTTCGTGCTCTTCACGATGATCGGGCTCAGGGGATCGCTGGTTGGGCTGATTTTGGTATATATCGCGCAAACCGTGCCCGTCACGGTATACATGCTGCGCAACTACTTCGAGACCGTGCCGCAGAGCGTCGAAGAGGCGGCCGCGATCGACGGGTGCACGAGACTGTCGACCATCTGGCGTGTGGTGCTGCCGCTCTCCAAGCCCGCGCTGATGGCCACCGGCCTCTACGCCTTCATGATCGCATGGAACGAGTTCCTGTTCGCCCTGCTCTTCCTGCTGGACAGCCGGGAGAGCTGGACGGTCTCGCTGGGACTCTCTCGGCTGGCGGGGAGCATAGAGATCCCGACGACGGTCCTGATGGCAGGATCGGTGGTGCTGACGCTGCCCATCGTGATCGTGTTCTTCGCCAGCGAGCGGCTGCTGACGGAGGGTCTCACCGCAGGGGCGGAGAAGGGATAGACCATGCTGACGGCAGGCCAGATCCTCCAGCTCATCCGCCATAGCGCCTGCCGTACGCGCAAGGAACTCATCGAGTACACCGGCCTGTCCCGGTCGACGATCACCGATCGGGTCGACCGGCTCATCGACGCCGGCTACATCCACGAGTCCGGCGTGGGCGTCTCCGGGGGCGGCCGGCCGCCCTCGGTGCTCGAAGTGGACGCGACCAAGCGCCTGATGCTGGTCGCCGACCTCGGCGCCACCCACGCCCGGGTGGCGCTGACCGACCTCGCGGCCAGGCCCCTGGCCGAGGAGTACACCGAGATGCGCATCGAGCTCGGGCCGGACGCCGTCCTGTCGTGGGTGCGGCAGGCGTTCCAGCGCATGCTGGACCGGATGGGCCGCCCGGCGAGCGAGGTGTGCGGCATCGGACTCGACCTGCCCGGCTCGGTGGATCACACCACCGGCCGGGTGATCCGGTCGTTCCTGATGCCGGGCTGGGACGACCATCCGGTGGGCGAGGCGATCGGGGAGAGCTACGACGTGCCCATCCTGGTCGAGAACGACGCCAACGCGATGGCGCTGGGCGAGTGGTGGTCGTTCTGGCGGCACGTCGGCTCCCTGATCCTGATCAAGGTGTCGACCGGGATAGGAACCGGCATCGTCCTCGATGGACACATTTATCGGGGCGTGGAGGAGGCCGCCGGAAATATCGGGCATGTGCGGTTGCGGGAGACCGACGACCGGGTCTGCACGTGCGGCTCGCGCGGCTGCGTCGCCTCCCTGGCCAGCGGCCACGCCCTGGCCACCGACCTCGGCCGCGAGTCGAGCCACGACGTGGTCCGGCTGGTCCAGGCAGGTGATCCGGCGGCCATCGCGCGCACCCAGGAGGCGGGACGCACGCTGGGCATCGTGCTGGCCACCGCGGTCAGCCTGCTCAACCCCGGCGTGCTGGTGCTGGCCGGGGACATGGCGGAGACCGGGGAGCACTACCTGACGGGCATCAGGGAGATCGTCTACCGGCGCAGCCTGCCGTACACGACCAGGAATCTGGAGATCGTCACCACCTCGCTGGGCGACCGGGCGGGGATCGTCGGGATGGCGGTGATCGTCATGGAGCACGTGCTCTCCCCCGCCGCGGTGGACGCCGCACTGGCCGGGCAGGGCAAGCGCACCGACATGGTCAACTGAGCGCGTGCCGCAGCAGGGTGGGGGCCGCCACGAGTGAGGGGCCGTACCAGGTGAGCAAACGGCCGCTGACCAGCGCGCAGGGCAGCCCGGGAAAGGCCTCCGGGCCGTCGGTCCCGGTGAAGGCGTACGGCTCGTCGGGCAGGACCACCAGGTCGGGCCGCCGCTCGACCAGCTCGGGCAGCGGGATCTTGGGATAGCGCTCGGCGTGGCCGGCGTAGAGGTTGTCCACGCCCAGGCGCCGCAGCACGTCGCCGGTGAAGGTGTCACGGCCCACCACCATCCAGGGGCGGCGCCAGATCGGGACGATCGCGCTCCTTCGCGGAGCGTCCTGCGCGGGCGCGCGCCAGGCCCGCTCGGCCGCGTCCAGCCACCCCGGCCGGTCGGTACGGCAGGCGCCGGCGAACATCCGCCCCAGCGAGGCGAACGCCTCCGCCACCGTCTCTATTTTCGTGACCCAGACCGCGATGCCCGCCGCGCGCAGCGCCTCGATGTCGGCCGGCCGGTTCTCCTCGGCGTTGGCCAGGACGACGTCGGGCCGGAGCCGCACGATCGCGTCGAGGTCGGGGTTCTTGGTGCCCCTGACCCTGGTCACGTCCAGGCCGGCCGGGTGGGAGCACCAGTCGGTCGCGCCCACGAGCGCGCCCGGCACGGTGGCCGCCACGGACTCGGTCAGCGACGGCACCAGGGACACGATCCGCCGCACGGTGCCGGGGATCCGCACCTCCGCTCCGGTGTCGTCCACGACTACAGCCTAGATCCACGGGTAACCGCTACAGGATGTCGGTATAGATCCGTAGAATCACCAACAAAGATCGTTAAATTCTGAAACGGGGGGATTGACGGTTGGAATTCGATCCGCACAAGCCCAGCGTCGCCCGGCTGTACGACTACTACCTCGGCGGCAAGGACCACTTCCCGGCCGATCGCGACGCGGCCGAGGAGATCTTGAAGGTGGCCCCGGAGTTACGCGCGGCGGCGCGGGCCAACCGGGCCTTCCTCGGGCGGGCCGTGCGTTTCCTCGGTGAGTCGGGGATCAGGCAGTTCCTCGACATCGGCACGGGGTTGCCGACACAGGGCAACGTGCACGAGGTGGTCGGGAAGGTCGCGCCGGGGTCGCCGGTGGTCTACGTGGACCGGGATCCCGTCGTGCTGGTGCACGCCAGGGCCCTCCTGGACGGGCAGGGCGATACGACGGTGGTCGAAGGTGACCTCCGCGAGCCCGACCAGATCCTGAAAAATCCGGATGTGGTGGAGGCGATCGACTTCAGCCGTCCCGTCGGCGTGCTGCTGGTCGCGATCATGCACTTCATCGGCGAGTCCGACCACCCCAAGGAGATCATCGCCCGCCTGCGCGACGCCATGGCGCCGGGCAGCTATCTGGTCATGTCCCACGGCACCAGCGACGCCCGCGCCGCCGCCGTCGACAAGGGCACCGAGGTCTACAAGAGCGCCGGCAACCCGCTCACCCTGCGCGGGCGGGAGCAGGTGCTGGAGTTGTTCGAGGGATTCGACCTGGTCGACCCCGGCCTCGTCTGGTTGCCGGAATGGCGGCCCGGCCAGGCCGACACGATCGACTTCACCAGCGGTCCCGAGGCGTCGCTCATCCTGTGCGGCGTGGGCAGGAAGACCTGAGCCATGGACCTCGGGCTGGCCGTACCGCAATATGGCAGGTTCGCCGCGCTGGGCAGCGTGCTCCGGGTGGCGAGGGAGGCGGAGTCGATGGGGTTCGCCGGTCTGTGGGCGGGCGACCGGCTGATGACGCCGCTCCGGCCGAAGGACCGTTATCCGGGCGGTGACGGGAACATTCCCGAGGCGCACCGGGTCTTCCTCGACCCGTTCGCGGTGTTGTCGGTGGCCGCCGCGGCGACCTCCACCGTACGGCTGGGCACCAGCGCACTCAACGCCTGCTGGTATCCCCCGCCGATCCTGGCCCGCTCGCTCACCACGCTCGACCACCTCAGTGGCGGGCGGGCGGTGGCCGGCCTCGGGCTCGGCTGGTCCTCCGACGAGTACGCCGCCGTGGGCGTGCCCTGGCAGGACAGGTCCCGGCGCTACGACGCCACCCTGGACGCGCTGGAGACGATCTGGAGCGCGGACCCGGTGACGTTCGAGCACGAGTTGTGGACGATCGCGCCGAGCCACATCGAGCCCAAGCCGGCCCGGCGCCCGCCGCTCTACCTGGCCGGTTTCGCCGAGCCCGCGCTGCGCCGCATCGGGCGCAGAGGCGACGGCTGGCTCACGGCGGCGCTGCCGATCCCGGCGCTCACCTCGATGTGGCGGACGATCCGCGAGAGCGCGGAGCGGGCCGGGCGCGACCCGGGGGCGCTCCGCATGATCCTGCGCGCCAACCCGGTGGTCACCGGCCAGGGCACCCCGCCGCGCAGCGGCACGGTCGCCCAGATCGGCGCCTATCTGGCCACCGCGGCGGAGGCCGGGGTCCACGAGGTCATCCTGGACCTCCAGCACACCGCCACGAACGACGAGCACCTGCTGGAGCTGGCCGCCGCGTTCAGGACCTACTTGAGCGCGGTGAGCACACCCTCATAGACACGGAGCGCGGGGCCCGCTTGAGCGCGGGCTTCAGGGCCTACTTGAGCGCCTTGAGCGCGCCCTCGTAGTCGGGCTCCTGGGTGATCTCCGGCACCAGCTCGGAGTAGACGACCTTGTTGTCGCCGTCGAGCACGACGACCGCGCGCGCGGCCAGACCGGCCAGCGGGCCGGACTCCTGCGTCACGCCGTAGTCGGCGAGGAACTCGCGGCCCCGCATGAGCGACAGCGTGGTCACCTGGTCGAGCCCTTCGGCGCCGCAGAACCGCTTCTGCGCGAAGGGCAGGTCCGCCGAGATGCAGAGCACGGCCACGTCAGGGTGCTCGGCGGCGACCTGGTTGAAGCGGCGCACCGAGGCGGCGCAGACGCCGGTGTCGACGCTCGGGAAGATGTTGAGCACCTTGGTCGAGGCGCCGAAGTCGGCCAGGGAGTGGTCGGCCAGGTCGCCGCCCACCAGGCTGAACGCCGGCGCCGAGTCGCCGGGCTGCGGGAAGGTGCCGCCCACGGTGATGGGGCTGCCCTTGAAAGTGACGTCAGACATGAAAGCCTCCTGATAGCGGTGTCCCGGGCTCGTGCCCCGAATCGTCCCCGGATCACGACTTCCCGGATCGCGATCCTATCGGCGCGGTCCCCGGAGTCCCGTCAGGCCCAGTCGTTGCGTGCGGCGTGCCAGCCGAGCTGCACGCGCGTGCGCACGCCCGCCAGGTCCATCAGCGCGCGCAACCGCCGCTGGAGCGTGCGCAGCGACAGGTCGAGCTGGCCGGCCACCGCCTCGTCGGTCAGCCCCGCCAGGAGCAGGCCGAGGATCTTGCGGTCCAGCTCGGTGACGGCCGGCTCCGGCTGCTCGTCGAGCGTGCCCGCGGCGTCCACGCGCAGCGGGTACGCCCGCTGCCACACCGCCTCGAACAGCGCCTCCACCGCCGCCAGCAGGCCGCTGCGGTGCAACACCACCGCCGCGGGCTCGCCGCCGGGGTCGGTGGTCAGCGGCACCAGGGCCAGCTCCCCGTCGGCCATCATCAGCTTGATCGGCAGCTTGTCGGCCACCCTGACCCGTACGCCCCTGCGGACGGACTCGATCGTCCGCGCGGCCACGCCGGGGACGGCCAGCATCTCCCGCTCGACCACCACCCGGTACGCGACACCGCGATCGACACCCTGGTCCTCGGCGGTGTTGTCGCCGGGTGGCACCGCCACGAACGGCGCCGTGGAGAACGAGCGCACCTGCCCGGTCGCCGCCCACTGGATCTGCAGGAAGCGCTGGCGTACCGCCTCCACGCCGGTCACGACCTCGATCAGGTCGCCGACGGCGCGGCCGGTCGCGGCCATCCGGTGCTGCTCGGTCAGGGCCACGATGGCCAGCTCGGCCGTGCGCAGCTCCTCCCTGCGGGCGGTGAGCAGGCCGCCGAGCGCGACCGAGGGGGGCGCGGCGACGTACCGGCGGGGGTCGCCGCTCTGGCGCGAGACCAGGCCGCGGCCGATCAGCGTGCGGAGGTCCTCCTCCACCGAGGCCGGGGGGCGGCCGAGGTCGGCGGCGAGCTCGGCGGCGGGCCGGGGCGCGCCGACGAGGAAGCGGTAGACGGTCTCCTCGCCCACGGTGAGACCCAGCGCCTCCAGCACGGTGCCCGTCTCCCTCTGCTCGGCCGAAACGCCGACCAGTATGGGAGAGAAGACCGGGCCGAAGGCGACATAGCCGCCTTCGGCCCCGAATCGTGATCGCGCGGTTATTCAGCTCACAACCGCGCGGATGATCTCTTGAGACACCGTGTTGCCCCGGTCGTCGGCCGCCGTGGCCTTCAGCGACAACGTCCCCGCCCGCACGAGCGCGGTCCACGCGCCCTTGCCCGAGGGCACGAGCACGGCCGGCTTCCAGGTCCCGCCGTCGTCATAGGAGACCGACAGGGTGGCCCGCCTGGCCCTGCTCGGCGTGGCCAGCCACTCCTGCGTGGTCGCCGACAGGCCGACTCTGGCGAGCGGGCCGGTCACCTTGACGTCGTAGTCGAGCTGCATCATGGGGATGTCCACCTGGTAGGGCCCGTCCGGATCGACCGGGGCCGACACGAAACCCCACTCGGTGTGGGTGCGGGTGGAGGTGCGCCAGCGGCCGCCGTCCCTGTTGACGTCCAGGGTCAGCCGGTACGGCGCCGCCGCCTCCGGCAGCCCCTCCCAGACCGCCAGCGCGCGGCCCATGGACTTCCGCAGCAGCGTGTCGCCCTGGTAGAGCGCGATGGACATGTTCGTGTACTCGTCGCCGCCGCCACCGGAGTGCCCCGGCGTGCCGTCGGCCACCGGCGGCACGTTGAACTGCATGCCGTTGCCCGCGTCGCGGAACGGCCCCCAGTACTCGGTGCTGAGCCGCGGCCTGACCACCGGCGCGAACCACTCGTGCGTGACCCGCTGCCCCGCCCGGTAGGTCTGCGGCCGCTGCCGCATCTCCCAGTCGTCGGCGCCGCCGATGAAGTGCAGCTCGTACCAGCGGTAACCCGTGCCGGTGGTGACCCACTCGGTGCGCTCGGCCGGGAACCACTCGCGCTCGGGGAAGCCGAAGGCCGGGCCCCAGCCGTCCTGGAGGTGGTAGCGGAAGCCGCCGCCCTCCTGGCCCGTCGTGGCGCCCCGGTACAGGCCGTGCACCTCGGCCAGGTCGCGCGCGCGGTAGGTCAGGTCGCGGTCGGGGATCGCGGCCTGGTGCGGGTCCACCAGGTCGTAGAGGTAGGAGGCGTAGTTCCGCTGGGTGACCGTGAGCCGCTCGCCCGCCAGCCCGGCCGCGCTGTCCCGGGTGACCAGCACGATGGGGATGGGCAGGGCGTCGCCGTAGAACTCGTACAGGCGGCCCGGCTCGTCGTTGACGACCACGAGCAGCTTGGCGCCCGCCGCCACGGCCTGCGCGGCCCGCTCCTCGGCGCTGACGTCGGCGCTGCGCGTGACGAGCACGGCCTTGCCCTTGGCGTCGACGCCCGCGTAGTCCCGCGCCGCGCCCTTGCCCGCGCGCACCGCCCGCAGGCGGGTGCGGCCGTCGGTCAGCGTGCCGCCGCCCTGCACGGTGGTCACCAGCTCGGGCCGGCCGGGCACGCCGAGCGTCAGCGCGGGCTCGCCCATGCGCCAGCGGGTCAGGTAGTCGAACGAGCCCTGGGTGACCTTCCTGGTCGGGGTCACGTAGACGCTGTCGTACCAGATGGGCAGCAGGTAGCCGAGCCTGATCGGGTCCAGGCCAGGGACGGTCCGCAGGAAGTCGAGCTGCTGCTGGCGGCGCTCGGCGAGTTTGGGGGTGGTGACGCGCACCGCACGGGCGCGGCTCGCGTCGAGCACGACCTCCGTGTTCTTCGACAGGCCGATCTCCGGATCGACCAGCAGCGCGACACCGCGCGTGTCGGCGCGCTCGCCCGGCACGTCCAGCAACGAGAACGCCAGGTACGTCGACGGCGGCAACCGCAGCGTGCGCTCGCCCTCGACGTCATAGGGGGCGATGGAGCCGTCGGACCCGGCCAGCACCACCCGGCCGGAGGTCGCCTTCCCCTCCCGGTCACGCAGCTTCAGCGTCAGGTCGTAGAGCTCGCGCTCCTTGACCGCGCCGAACCCGGTGCGCAGCACGGTCTGCCCCGAGGTGGCGGTCACCAGGCCGGACGCCTGCTCCCCCGCCGCCAGCGCGGCCGGGTCGATGCTCAGCGTGGCCTCGGCCGTGCCGTGGGCGGGGACGGTGAGCCGCGCGGCCGGCAGCGTGGCCGCGTCGGAGCCGGTGACCGCCAGGTCGAGCGGCACGTCGGCGTCGCCGTCGTTGCGGTAGACGATCGTCCGCTCCGTCTTGGGGTCGCCGGCCGCGTGCGGCCAGTCGTAGAAGGCCGTGGGCACGGAGCCCGTCGCGGTGACGGACGCGCCGACGGCGGCGGCCACGTCGAGCCGCCCGGTCCCCTGCTGGAACGGTGTGTACGGCAGCGGCGCGGCCGAGCTCATGAGCGCGTCCTTGAGCCGCTGCCCCGTCCAGCCGGGATGCCGCTGGAGCAGGATCGCCGCCGCGCCCGCGACGTGCGGCGTGGCCATCGAGGTGCCGTCGAGCTGCCAGTACGGCCCGCTCGCCTGCGTGTTGTCGGCGGAGTGCGCCGCGTTGATCCCGACCCCGGGGGCGGAGAGGTCGGGCTTGAGGCCATAGGTCCTGGCGAGCGGCCCCATGCTGGAGAACTCGGCCCGCTGGTCCGACTTGTCCACCGCGCCGACGGTCAGCGCCGAGGCGGCCGAGCCGGGCGCCCCGATCGTGCCCTCGCCGTAGTCGTTGCCCGCCGCGATCACGAACAACGTTCCGTGCTGCGCCGACAGGTTGTCCACCGCCTGCGCCATCGGGTCGGTCCCGCCGTCGGGGACGCTGCTGCCCAGGCTCATGCTGACGACCTTGGCCCGGGCCGCGGCCCACTCCATGCCCGCGATGATCCACGAGTCCTGGCCGTAGCCGTCGTCGCCGAGCACCTTGCCGACGACCAGGTCCGCGCCGGGGGCGACGCCCTTGTTCGCGCCGCCCGACGCGGCGCCGGTGCCCGCCACGGTGGACGCCACGTGGGTGCCGTGGCCGTTGACGTCCTTGACCTCCTCGCCGGGCACGAAGCTGACGGACTCGGCGATCCGGTCCTTGAGGTCGGGGTGGGCGGCGTCGACGCCGGTGTCGAGCACGGCCACCTTGACCCCGGCGCCGTCGTACCCGGCGGCCCACGCCTGCGGTGCGCCGACCTGCGGCACGCTCTCCTTCAGCGAGGCCCTGGCCTTGCCGTCGAGCCAGACCTTGGCGGGGCCGGCCGACCTCGCGGCGGGGGCGGCGAGCGCGGTCCAGAACGGGCGCGGGTCCGCGCCGAGGTGGAGTGCCGCACCCTGGACGCTGGGCAGCGCGCGCACCACCTGCGCGCCCGCCACCTGAAGGCCCGCCGCCGAGCGCGGCGCCGGGCCGGGATAGGTGACGATGACCGGCGGCGTGCCGTGGTATCCCATCTCGGCCAGGCCGGTGATGTTGAACAGCCGCCGGTCGAGCCGCTCCGCCGCGATCAGCGGCACCGCCTCGTCGGGCAGCACGTAGACGTCGCCGCCGGCCTGCTGGATCTGGACGCCGCCCTGGGCGCCCGCCGGCCGGTCCACGGTGACGATGTCCTGGTCGCCAGGACCGTCGGCATAGCGGACCCGGTCGCCGGTGATGAGGGTGAATTCCGACTCTGGAGGTGCGGACGGCCGTCGGTCCGCGTGCGCCGCCGCGGGCGCCGCCAGGCCGGTCGCCGCGAGGGCGACGGCGAGCACGCCGGCCAGCTTGGTGAGGGGCATGGACGGATTGCACCCGTTTTGCCGGGCTTCGGATAGTCATCCGGCTGGCAAGAACCCGCCCTGACACAACCTCGCCAGCACCCGCCCCCGCGCGCGGGGGCGGGGCGGGTCCGGCTTGTCCCGAGGCGTCAGACGTTGCGCCGGTACTGGCCGCCGGCCTCGAACAGCGCGTCGGTGATCTGGCCCAGGGAGCAGACGCGCGCCGCCTCCATCAGCACCTCGAACGCGTTCTCCTCCGACATCGCCGCCTCCCGCAGCCGGGCGAGCCGCTCGGGCGCCTCGGACCGGTTGCGCTCGTGGAAGGCGTGCAGCCGGTCGAGCTGCGAGCGCTTCTCCGTCTCCGTGCCTCTGGCCAGCTCCAGCCGGTGCTCCGGGGCCGGCTCGTCGTCGCCACGCGGGTTGCGGAAGGTGTTGACCCCGACGATGGGCAGCGAGCCGTCGTGCTTGCGCATCTCGTACAGCATGGACTCGTCCTGGATCTTGCCGCGCTGGTAGCCGGTCTCCATCGCGCCCAGCACGCCGCCCCGGTCGGACAGCCGCTCGAACTCGCCGAGCACCGCCTCCTCGACCAGGTCCGTCAGCTCCTCGATGATGAACGAGCCCTGCAGCGGGTTCTCGTTCCTGGCCAGGCCCCATTCGCGGTTGATGATGAGCTGGATCGCCATGGCCCGGCGCACCGAGTCGGCCGACGGGGTGGTCACGGCCTCGTCGAAGGCGTTGGTGTGCAGGCTGTTGCAGTTGTCGTAGACGGCGATCAGGGCCTGCAGGGTGGTGCGGATGTCGTTGAAGTTCATCTCCTGCGCGTGCAGGGACCGGCCCGAGGTCTGGATGTGGTACTTCAGCTTCTGCGAACGCTCGCCCGCGCCGTAGCGCTCCCGCATCGCCACCGCCCAGATGCGGCGGGCCACCCGCCCGAGCACGCTGTACTCGGGGTCCATGCCGTTGGAGAAGAAGAACGACAGGTTCGGCGCGAAGTCGTCGATCTTCATGCCCCTGGCCAGGTACGCCTCCACATACGTGAAGCCGTTGGCCAGCGTGAAGGCGAGCTGGCTGATCGGATTGGCCCCGGCCTCGGCGATGTGGTAGCCGGAGATCGAGACCGAGTAGAAGTTGCGCACCCCGTTGCGGATGAACCACTCCTGGATGTCGGCCATCATCCGCAGCGAGAACTCCGTGGAGAAGATGCAGGTGTTCTGCCCCTGGTCCTCCTTGAGGATGTCGGCCTGCACGGTGCCTCTGACGGTGGCCAGCGTCCTGGCCCGCAGGTCGTGCTCCTCCCGCTCGTCGGGAAGGCGGTCGTGCTCGGCCTGGAAGCGGCTCCTCGCCTGGTCGATGGCGGCGTTGAGGTAGAAGGCCAGGATCGTCGGGGCGGGGCCGTTGATGGTCATCGAGACCGAGGTGTTGGGAGCCGCCAGGTCGAACCCGTCGTAGAGCACCTTCATGTCGTCCAGCGTCGCGATGGAGACGCCCGAGGTGCCCACCTTTCCGTAGATGTCGGGGCGGAGGTCGGGATCGTGGCCGTAGAGCGTCACCGAGTCGAACGCCGTGGACAACCGTGTCGCGGGCTGGCCCTCCGACAGCAGCTTGAAGCGCCTGTTGGTGCGGAACGGATCGCCCTCACCGGCGAACATCCTGGTCGGGTCCTCGTCGTCGCGCTTGAACGGGAACACCCCGGCGGTGAAGGGGAACGAGCCGGGCAGGTTCTCGGCGCGCAGGAAGCGCAGCAGGTCGCCGTGGTCGCTGTAGCGGGGCAGGGCGACGCGGGGGATGCGGTTGCCGGAAAGGGTCTCGCGCCACAGCGGGGTGTGCAGCTCCCGGTCGCGGACCTTCACCACCAGCTCGTCGGCGGAGTAACGCTCCTTGACGGCGGGCCAGGCGTCCAGCAGGGCGCGGCTCTCGTCGGTGAGCTCGGCCTCCGCCCGCTCCAGAAGCCCTTCGAGCCGCTTCTCGGGCTGCTGGTCCGGCTTCTCGCGCCCCGGGTCCGGCTTCTCGGATCGCGGGTCGTCGAGGAGGGCGCGGACGGCGGTGAGCTGCTGGCGGCGGCGGGCCACCTCGGCCTGGGCGAGGGTCTCGGCATGGTAGGCGCGGACGGACTCGGCGATGTCGGCCAGGTAGCGCACCCTGGCGGGCGGGACGATGGCCGCCGACGCCTGGGAGGTGCGCCCGGACACCGGCGCGAGCAGCCCGGGGCCGGCGTCGGCCAGCAGGAGCGGCTTGAGGTGCTGGTAGAGGGCCGTGACGCCGGAGTCGTTGTAGCGGGCGGCGATGGTGCCGAAGACCGGCATGTCGCCGGGGGCGGCGCCGAAGGCCTCGCGGTTGCGTACGAGCTGGCGGCGCACGTCGCGCAGGGCGTCCTCCGCGCCGCGCCGCTCATACTTGTTGATCACGACGGCCTCGGCGAAGTCGAGCATGTCGATCTTCTCCAGCTGCGAGGCCGCCCCGAACTCGGGCGTCATCACGTAGATCGGCACGTCCACGTGCGGCACGATGCCGGCGTCGCCCTGGCCGATGCCGGGCGTCTCCACGATCACCAGGTCGTGGCCCGCGGCGCGGCAGGCGGCGATCACGTCGTCGAGGCAGGCGGGCACCTCGTTGACCGCGCCCCTGGTGGCCAGGGAGCGGAAGTAGGTCTGGGGGCCCAGGCTGTTCATCCTGATGCGGTCGCCGAGCAGGGCGCCGCCGCCGCGCCTGCGGGTCGGGTCGATGGCGATGATCGCGATGCGCAGCTTGTCGTCGTTGTCGATGCGGAAGCGGTGCACCAGCTCGTCGGTGAGCGAGGACTTGCCCGAACCGCCGGTGCCCGTGATGCCGAGGACCGGCGCGGAGCTCTTCTCGGCCGCCCGCAGGCCCTCCGCCAGGTCGGCAGGAGCGCGGCCCGACTCGATGAGCGTGATGGCGCGGGCCAGGGCCGCCTGGTCCCCGGAGACCACGGCCTCCACCGAGGGCGCGTCGCCGAGCTCGACGTCGCAGTCCTCGATCAGCTTGTTGATCATGCCGGGCAGGCCGTACCGCTGGCCGTCCTCGGGCGAGAAGATGCGGGTGACGCCGCGTTCGTGCAGCAGCTCGATCTCCTCGGGGACGATCACGCCCCCGCCGCCGCCGTACACCTTGACGTGCCCCGCGCCGCGCTCGCGCAGCAGTTCCACGAGATAGGAGAAGAACTCGACGTGCCCGCCCTGGTAAGAGCTGATCGCCACGCCCTGCGCGTCCTCCTGGATGGCCGCCGTGACGATCTCGTCGACGGAGCGGTTGTGGCCGAGGTGGACGACCTCGGCGCCCTGCGACTGAAGGATGCGCCGCATGATGTTGATCGCCGCGTCATGGCCGTCGAACAGGGCCGCGGCGGTCACGAATCGTACTGGGTGTACCGGGACGTGCACGCCTGATCACTACTCCTCTTGTGGAGGCTTCACTTGCCAAGATACTAGGACGTCCTACTAAACGGATACTAGGATGTCCTACTATTCAGCTCCGGTCTCTTGGGTAGGGAGCGTCCCAGGAGGTGCGGACCATGCGTGCGCTGACATTCGTCCCAGGCAGCCAGGGGACGCTCGCCGTGACGGAGGTGCCCGATCCGGCGCCGGGCCCGGGCGAGTTGCTCGTCCAGGGGCTGGCCCTGGGCATCTGCGGCACCGACAGGGAGTTGTTGTCGGCCGAGTACGGCTGGGCGTCCGACGACCGGATGATCATCGGGCACGAGTCGCTCGGGCGGGTGCTGGAGTCGCCCGACGGATCCGCGTTCTCACCCGGCGACCTGATCGTGGGCGTGGTGCGCCGGCCGGACCCGGTGCCGTGCGGCGCTTGCGCGCGCGGCGAGTTCGACATGTGCCGCAACGGCGAGTACACCGAGCGCGGCATCAAGCAGCTCGACGGGTACGGCAGCGAGCGCTGGACGGTCGAGGCCGGCTACGCCGTGCGCCTGGACCCGTCGCTGGCGAGCGTCGGCATGCTGGTCGAGCCCACGTCGGTGGTGGCCAAGGCATGGGAGCAGATCGACCGCATCGGCTCGCGGTCCTGGTTCGAGCCGCGGCGCGTGCTCGTCACCGGCGCCGGGCCGATCGGCCTGCTGGCCGCGATGATCGGGCGGCAGCGGGGGCTGGAGGTGCACGTGCTCGACCGGGGCCCCGAAGGCGGGCTCAAGTCGGAGCTGGTGACCGAGCTGGGCGCGACCTACCATTCGGGCAGCGGCCTGGAGGGGTTCGCCCAGGCCAAGCCCGACGTCATCATCGAGTGCACCGGCGCGGGGCAGCTCGTCATGGACGCCATGACCGCCACCGCCGCCGCGGGGATGGTCTGCCTGGCCGGGTTGTCGGCGGGCGGGCGGACGCATCGGGTGGACGCCGGTGTGATCAACCGGGACATCGTGCTGGAGAACGACGTGGTGTTCGGCACCGTCAACGCCAACCTGCGGCACTACCGGGGCGCGGCCGACGCGCTGGCCAAGGCGGATCAGGCGTGGCTGGAGCGGATGATCACCCGGCGGGTGCCCCTGTCCGGCGCTCAGGAGGCGTTCGAGGGCCGCGACGACATCAAGGCGGTCATCGACCTCAGCGCCTGAGCGGCGTGTCGGAGGGTTCTTCCCGCGCCTTGCCGGAGGACTCTTCCCGCTCGCCGGGAGACTCCGCCCGCGCCTTGCCGGGAGACTCTTTCCAGGCCTTGCCGGAGGGCTCTTCCCGCGGCGTCTCCGCAGGGCCGTCGGGCGGTGGGGTTGGTGCGTTCCATGGCCAGGTGAAGCGGCGGTGGGTGCCACGGCGGCGGCCCGACATGCGTAAGGAGAGCACGATGGTCATGAGCACCATCGCGGCCAGCAGCGCGGGCGGCGTCCCGAGGACGTCCAGCGGCGACCCGTGCGCGCCCTCCGCCGTCGGCGCCGACCCGAACGGCCGCTCGGTCGAGCGGATCTCGGCGAGCTTGTCGCCGTTGGCCTTGACCATGCGCGGGACGCCGTACCCGACGACCTTGTCCGTCTCCCTGGTCTTGCGCTTCAGCCAGACGCGGTCGACGTTCGCCTCGATCGTGTGGATCTTCTTGCCGCTGACGCTCTCCACGATCCCGACGTGATCGATGCCCTTGTAGCTCTTGCCGCCGCGCCAGTCGAAGAAGACCAGGGCTCCCGGCTCGGGCTTCTGCGTCCACGCGCCCTGCTGGATGAACCAGGCCGCGTGGGAGGGCGTCCAGGCGAACTCGCCGACGTAGTCGCTCAGCCCGGCCTTGTCCGCGGCCCAGGAGACGAACATGTCGCACCAGGGCGCGTCGCGATACTGGGTGTCTTGGACACGATCCGCGTACCACTGGCCGAACTTGGTGAGCTGGCCGCCCTTCTCCTTGTAGCCGATTTCCTGCCGCACCGTCTTCAGCAGCTCGTCCGCGATCGGGTCCAGGGTGACTCCTCCCAGAAAACCGACAAATCACGATGGACTGTAGTAGCGCCATCGCAGAATTGCGCGCATCCCTAGGAAAGTGTCCGGCTTTGAGGCGAATTTTCGGCTTTGTGACGACTGGGACGGGTGAGGCTGACTACTATGCCCGCTAGGAGCCGGCGCCCACCCGGTAGGCGGTTTCGTCGCCCGCGCCGGGCGCGACCACGTCGGCCACGATCACGGTCACGTTGTCGGGCGAGCCGCCCTCGTTGGCCAGGTCGATCAGCCGCTGGACGGCCGCCCCCGGGTCTGCCACCGTGGTCAGCACCTCGTGCAGGACCTCGGGTCCGAGAACGGTCGTGAGCCCGTCGGAGCAGAGGAGGTAACGGTCATCCGCCTCGGCCTCGCGCAGCGCCATGTCGGGCTCGGCCCTGCCCTCGCTGCCCAGCACCCGCAGCACCATCGAACGCCGGGGGTGCACGGCGGCTTGATCCTCCGTTATCCGCCCTTCGTCCACCATCGACTGCACAAGTGTGTGATCCTTGGTCATCTGGTAGAGAGCACCGTCACGAAGCAGATATCCGCGGGAGTCGCCGAGATGAGCCAGGGCGAACCGGTAGCCGTCCCACAACATGGCGGTCACCGTGGTCCCCATCCCCCTGCGCGCGGGGTCGATGTCGGCCAGCTCGACCAGCCTGCGGGCCGCCTCGTGCACGGCGCCCTCCAGCGCGGCCTCCAGGTCGGCGCCCGCTTCGGGAATCGTGGCATCCAGCTCGCGCATGACGGCGATCGCCGCCGAGCTCGCCAGCTCGCCGGCCGCGTGCCCGCCCATCCCGTCGGCCACCACGAGCAACCGGCCGCTCGCGTAACCGGAATCCTCGTTCTGCTCCCTGCGGCGGCCCACATCTGATCCGGCGGCATAGCGGATGTTGTGCTTCATACCCTGCAGTAAATCATTGGTTGAAAGACTTCACAAGCAGATGCGCTGAAGACTCGTGTGAACTACTGTGGGCTCCATGAGTCACGACCCGACCGTCAACGCCGGGGACATCGCCCGGCTCGCCGGTGTCGGGCGGGCCGCGGTGAGCAACTGGCGCCGCCGCCACGACGACTTCCCCCCGCCCATCGGCGGAACCGCCAACCAGCCGCTGTTCTCGCTACGGCAGATCGAGTCCTGGCTGCGCCGCTATGGGAAGTCCTACCAGGTCTCCCTGGGAGATCGGGTGTGGCAACGCCTGAAAGCCGCAGGCGATTTGCGCCTCGGCGAGCTGGTCGCCCACGCCGGAGCCCTGCTGACCAGGCAGGACGAGGCCCCGGACGGCGGGGCCGCCGCCGACCCGGCCGGCGGCGACACCCCCGCCGTTGACGGGACATCCGGTGACCGGCTGGATCGGGAGCTGGCCGAGATGCTCACCGAGCTGGCCGAGCAGCACGGCAAGCTGACGGCGTACGAGTTTCTGTGTGAGCGTTATCTCGAAGCCCACTCCAGGCAGCTCTCCGTCACCCGTGACGACGTCGCCGAGCTGATGGTCGAGCTCGTCCGCGCCGACGGCGCCACGATCCTCGACCCGGCCTGCGGCGTCGGCACGCTGCTCCTCACGCCCGCGGCCCGCAGCGGCCCGGCCGTCCGGCTGCTGGGCCAGGACCTCAGCGAGACCTCGGCGGCCATCACCGCCGCCAGGCTCCGGCTGCGCGGCGTCGATGCCCGGGTCGTGGCCGGCGACTCGATGCGCCACGACGGCTTCCCCGGCGAGAAGGCCGACGCGGTGGTGTGCGATCCGCCGTTCAACGAGCGGACCTGGGGCTACGAGGAGCTGACGGGCGACCCGCGCTGGGAGTACGGCCTGCCGCCGCGCGGCGAGCCCGAGCTGGCCTGGGTGCAGCACTGCCTCACGCACGTCAAGCCGCGCGGCACGGTCGCCATCCTCATGCCCCCGGCCGCCGCCAGCCGCAAGGCCGGCCGCCGCATCCGCGCCAACCTGCTGCGCGCCGGCGCCCTGCGGGCCGTCATCGCGCTGCCCGGCTCGGACCTGTGGTTGTTGCGCCGCCCGGCGCCGGGCGAGCGCCCGCCCTCCGACGTGCTGATCCTCGACGCCACCGCCGACGTGGCGAGCGTCGAGCCGGCCTGGCAGGCCTACCTGGACGACCGGTGCGAGCAGACCGTGCGCATCATCGACCTGCTGGCCGACGAGGTCGACATGACCCCGGCCAGGCACCAGCGCCACGACGACGTCGGCCGGGCCTACGCCGAGGCCCGCGACCGCCTCCTGGCCGCCTCCGCCGTGCCGCCCGACCTCAAGATCCTGGAGCAGCCGCTCGACCAGCCCGCCACCACGCTGGGCGATCTGATCAAGGAGGGTCTGGTGACCACGTCGCAGGCCCCGCCCAAGATGGCGGCCGACGGCGGCGACGTTCCGGTGCTCACCTCCGACGACGTGCTGAGCGGCGGCGCGCCCTCCGGCGCCACGACCGTGCAGCAGGGCCTGGTCGCCGTCCGGCCGGGCGACGTGGTGGCCTCCTACTCCAGCGTGCGCGTGATCGGCGACGACGGCGCGGTGCTGGGCCCGCATCTGACGCTCTACCGGGTGGACTCCCACCGGCTCGACCCCGACTTCCTGGCCGGCTTCCTGCGGGCCGCCGGTGGCCGGGTGACCACCGGCTCCAGCAGGTTCGACGTACGGCGCACGCGGCTGCCCCGGTTGTCGCTGCCGGAGCAGCGCGCCTACGGCGAGGCCTTCCGTCAGCTCGCCGTGCTCGAAGACGCCATCCGTGAGACCTCGACGCTGGGGCAGACGCTGATCCGGCTGGGCCTCGACGGTCTCGCCGACGGCCACCTGCACCCGCAGTCCTAACGGTGTAGTTTTTTCCCGAAAGGCGGCTGGGAGGGGCGAATGGTCATCGGCGACCGCTATGAGCTCGACGACCTTCCCCTCGGGCAGGGCGGCATGGGCGCGGTCTACGCCGGGCACGATCGCCACCTGGACCGGCGGGTCGCGGTGAAGCTGCTCCGGCTGCCGGGCGGGCCCGATCACGAGCTGGAGAGCAGGTTCATCCGCGAGGCGCGCATCCTGGCCAGGCTGGAGCATCCCGGCGCGCCGGTGCTCTACGACTTCGGCACCCACGAGCAGCGGCTCTACCAGGTGATGCAGTTCATCGAGGGCGTCACGGTGGCCGACGTGGTCTCCGAGCACGGCCCGCTGCCCGTGCCCTGGGCCGCCGCCATCGCGGCCCAGGCGTGCGCCGTGTTGTCGGCGGCGCACGCGCTGTCGATCTGCCATCGCGACCTCAAGCCCACCAACCTCATGCTCTGCCCCGACGGCAGCGTGCGGGTGCTGGACTTCGGCCTGGCCCTGCTGCGGGACGCCGACGTCACGACGTTCACCAGGATCGGGCAGATCCTGGGGACGCCGGCGTACATGGCGCCCGAGCAGATCCAGCACGGCGTCGCCGAGCCGCGCAGTGACCTCTACTCTCTGGGCTGCGTCCTGCACGAGATGCTGACCGGTGAGCAGCTCTTCACCGGGCCGACCGATTACGTGGTCTTCGAGAAGCAGGTCAAGGAGCGCCCGCCGGCCATCCCCGGACTGCCGGCCGAGCTGGGTGCGCTGCTGGCGGAGCTGCTGGCCAAACAGCCGGACGCCCGGCCGGCCGACGCGAACGAGCTGTACGAGCGGCTCGACCCGTTCGCGATGGATCTGCCCATGCTGCCGGGCTTCCTCACCAAGGCCGCGCGACCGGGCCGGATGTACGCCCGAATGGCCGGTCGCGCCCCCAGCGCCTGACCGGCGACCCGGCGCGGTGCCGCGCTGCCGCGCGTGAACGCGCTCTCCGCATAACGGGGATCGTTACTTAACAGCCGTTGACAGGGCCATGTGAGCCCAACGAATCTCTTGAGAGAGCGCTCTCTCATCCCCCAAGTCCAACCCAGGAGGGCTTCCATGACCCCTCGCATCCGGCAATTCGCCGTGCCCCTTTTGACCGCATCCCTGCTCGCTCTGGCGACGGCGTGCGGGGGCAGCGGTGGCGGCGGCGGGACCGCCGCCACCGAGGCGGGCGCCAAGCCAGCAGAGAAGATCAAGCTGACCGTCGGCCTCTTCGGCGACTTCGGCTTCAAGCCGCTCTACGAGGAGTACAAGAAGACCCATCCGAACGTCGAGATCGCCGAGAACGTCACGCAGTTCAACGACCACCACAGCAACCTGGTCAAGCGCCTGGCCACGAACGCCGGCGCGGGCGACATCGAGGCCGTCGAGGTGGGCTACATCAGCACGTTCACCGCCCAGCCCGGCCGGTTCGCCGACCTCAAGCAGTACGGGCTCGACAAGCGCCAGCCCGACTACCTCGACTGGAAGTGGCAGCAGGGCCTGAGCAAGGACGGCTCCCAGGTGCTCGGTCTCGGCACCGACGTCGGCGGGCTGGCCATGTGCTACCGCAAGGACCTGTTCAAGAAGGCCGGGCTGCCCAGCGACCGGGCCGAGGTGGCGGCGCTCTGGCCGACGTGGGAGCAGTACATCGCGACCGGCAAGAAGTTCGCCACCGCGAACGTGGCCGGCGCCAAGTTCGTGGACTCCCCCGGTGAGATCTTCCGCGCCATGGTCAACCAGGCGCCCGTCGGCCTGTACGACGCCCAGGACCAGATCATCGTGGACTCCAACCCCGACGTGAAGAAGGCCTGGGACCTGTCGAACCAGCTCACCCAGGAGAGCCTGACCGCCAAGCTGGCGGCCTTCTCCCCGCCGTGGAACACCGGCTTCGCCAAGGGCTCGTTCGCCACGATCATCTGCCCGGCCTGGATGACCGGCTTCATCCAGGAGCAGGCCAAGGGCGCCTCCGGCAAGTGGGACATCGCGACCGTGCCCGGCGGTTCGGGCAACAGCGGCGGCTCGCACCTCATGGTGCCCAAGCAGAGCAAGCACCCGAAGGAGGCCGCCGAGCTGATCGACTTCCTCACCTCGAAGGACAACCAGGCCAAGGTGTTCAAGGAGGAGGGCACGTTCCCGTCGATCCCGGCGCTCTACGACGACCCGTCGATCCAGAACTTCACCAAGCCGTTCTTCGGCGACGCCCCGATCGGCAAGATCTACTCCGAGGCCGCCAAGGCGCTCAAGCCGCAACACCTCGGCCCCAAGGAGGCTGACGTCCGCACCGCCGTCGGCAACGGCCTGGGCCGGGTCGAGCAGGGCAAGCAGTCGCCCGACGAGGCGTGGGCGCAGGTGCTCGAGGACGTCAAGAAGATCAAATGAGCTCCCTTCCCCTCGCGGTCACGCGTCGGCGCAGGCGGGGCGTGCGGCACACCCTCGATGTGAGGGTGTCGCCGTACGCCTACGTGGCGCCGTTCTTCCTGCTGTTCTGCGCGTTCGGGCTCTTCCCGCTGCTCTACACGGCCTGGGTGAGCCTGCACGAGTGGACGCTGCTGTCGGAGACGCAGGAGTTCGTCGGGCTGGACAACTTCGCGACGTTGCTCGCCGACGGCTACTTCTGGAACGCCACGTTCAACACCCTGTCCATCGGCGTGATGTCGACCGTGCCGCAGCTCGCGCTGGCCATCTGGCTGGCGCACCTGCTGAACCGGCGGTTGCGGTTCCAGACGATGTTCCGGGTCGCGCTGCTGCTGCCGAACGTCACCAGCGTGGTGGCGGTCGTGGTGATCTTCAGCCAGCTCTTCGGCCGGGACTTCGGGCTGATCAACTGGGTGCTGTCCTGGGTCGGGGCCGGGAACATCGACTGGGGCGCGGGCACCGCCACCTCGCACATCGCCCTGTCCGTGATGATCATGTGGCGCTGGACCGGCTACAATGCGCTGATCTTCCTGGCCGCCATGCAGGCCGTGCCGCGCGAGCTGTACGAGGCCGCGACCATCGACGGCGCGGGCAACTTCAAGCAGCTCCGCAAGATCACCATCCCGATGATCCGGCCGACGATCATCTTCGTGGTCATCGTCTCCACGATCGGCGCCATGCAGATCATCGCCGAGCCCCTGCTGTTCGGGCAGGCCAGCGGCGGCGGGGGCGGCATCGCGAGCGGCGGGCCCGACCGGCAGTTCCAGACGCTGGCGCTGTTCGTCTACGAGCAGGGCTTCGCGAACTCGACGTTCGACTTCGGCTACGCCTCGGCCGCGTCCTGGCTGATGTTCCTGGCCGTGGTGATCGTCGCCGGGATCAACTTCCTGGTCACCCGCCGGGTGAAGGGCGGGCTGGTATGAGACTGCGTTATCTGACCCTGACCGCGGTGGCCTTCTTCTCGGCGTTCCCGCTCTACTACAGCGTCGTGGTGGCCTCCCGGCACAACTCGGCGCTGGCCGAGGTGCCGCCGCCGCTCATCCCCGGCGGGAACTTCTTCGCCAACGTCGCCCGGGTCTTCGACACCGTGCCCTTCGGCCTGGCGCTGATGAACTCGATCATCGTGGCCGGCTCGATCTCGGTCGCGGTGATGTTCTTCTCGACGCTGGCCGGGTTCGCCTTCGCCAAGCTGAGGTTCCGCGGCCGGAACATCATGCTGGTGATCACGATCGCGACCATGATGGTCCCGGCGCAGCTCGGCATCATCCCGCTCTACATGCTCATGGTGAAGCTGGAGTGGACCGGCACCAACTACGCGCTGATCGTGCCCGCGCTGGTCAACGCGTTCGGCGTGTTCTTCATGACGCAGTACCTGTCGCGCGCCCTGCCCACCGAGCTGCTGGAGGCCGGGCGGGTGGACGGGTGCACGACGTGGGGGCTGTTCTGGCACGTCGTGCTGCCGGCCGCGCGGCCCGCGGCGGCCGTGCTGGGCATGCTGACGTTCATGTCGGCCTGGAACGACTACTTCTGGCCGCTGGTGGTGCTGAACCCGGACAATCCGACGGTCCAGGTGGCCCTGTCGACGCTCGCCAGCGGGTACGTCAACGACTACGTGCTGGGCCTGGCGGGAACGGCGATCGGCACGCTGCCGCTCGTTGCCGTCTTCGCCCTGTTCGGCAAGCAAATCATCGGTGGAATCATGCAAGGAGCTGTTAAGGGATGATCTTTCCCGAGAACTTCGTCTGGGGCGCCGCCACGGCCTCCTACCAGATCGAGGGGGCGGTCAAGGAGGACGGGCGGGGCCAGTCGATCTGGGACACCTTCTCCCACGCTCCCGGCAACGTGGCGGGCGGCGACACCGGCGACGTGGCCTGCGACCACTACCACCGCTACAAGGACGACGTCGGGCTGATGCGCGAGCTGCGGCTGGCGGCCTACCGGTTCTCGATCGCCTGGCCGCGCATCCAGCCCGACGGAGCGGGGTCGATCAACCCGGGCGGGCTGGCGTTCTACGACAAGCTCGTGGACGAGCTGCTCGCTGCCGACATTGCGCCTTATGTCACGCTTTATCACTGGGATCTTCCGCAAGCCCTTGAAGACCGCGGCGGCTGGACGAACCGCGACACCGCCTACCGGTTCGCCGACTACACGGCGGCCGTGCACGACAAGCTCGGCGACCGCGTCAGCGACTGGGCCACCCTGAACGAGCCCTGGGTGTCGGCCTTCCTCGGCTACGGCAACGGCGTGCACGCCCCCGGCCGGCGCGACCCGGCCGACGCCATGCGCTCCTCGCACCACCTGCTGCTCGGCCACGGCCTGGCCGCGCGGCGGCTGCGCTCGGGCGGCGCGCGGAGCATCATGCTCGTGGTCAACTCCGCGCCGGTGCTCACCCCGGCCCAGGTCAACGACCCGTCGGCGGTGCCCAGCGAGGCCGACGCGGCCGTCGCCCACCGCATCCACACGCTGCTGACCAGGCAGTTCCTGGATCCGGCGGTGTACGGCACGTACCCGCCGGAGGTCCTGGAGGCGGCGGAACGCAACGGCGGGACCGCGCACATCCAGGACGGCGACCTCGCGCTGATCAACGCGCCGATCGACCTGATCGGGATCAACTACTACAACCCGTGCGTCGTCGAGTCCGGCCCCGGCCTGCCCGCCGACGCCGCCTGGCCCGGCTCGGAAGACGTCAAATTCAGCACCGCGGACGCGCCGACGACCGCGATGGGGTGGCCGATCGTGCCGGACGGCCTGTCCCGGCTCCTCGTCCGGCTCTCACAGGACTATCCGCAGGTGGGGCTCATGGTCACAGAGAACGGCGCGGCCTTCGACGACGTCGTGGACCGCGGCCGGGTGCACGACGACGACCGGGTCGCCTACCTGGACGGGCATCTGCGCGAGGTGTGGCGGGCCATCGAGGCGGGCGCGGACCTGCGCGGTTACCTGGTGTGGTCGCTGCTCGACAACTTCGAGTGGTCCGAGGGATACCGGCGCCGGTTCGGCATCGTGCACGTGGACTACACGACACAATGCCGGGTGCCCAAGGACAGCGCTCTGTGGTACCGCGACGTCATCGGCAGCAACGGCCTGTAGATTTTTTACGTGCTCTCCCTCTTGGTGCAGTCATGAGACGCCCGACCCTGGAAGGGGTCGCCGCCCGGGCGGGTGTGTCGCGCGCCACCGCCTCCCGGGTCGTCAACGGGCAGACGACGGTGGCGCCGCACATTCGCGACGCCGTACAACGCGCGATCGACGAGCTGGGCTACGTGCCCAACTCGGCGGCGCGCAGCCTGGTCACCCAGCGCACCGACTCGATCGCGCTGGTCGTCAGCGAGCCGGGGACCCGGGTCTTCTCCGACGATCCGATGTTCTCCACGGTGATCAGATCGGCGTCGATGGAGCTGGAGGCGGTCAACAAACAGGTCGTGCTGATGCTGGCCTCCTCGCCCAAGAGTCACGCCCGCGTGGAGCGTTACATCGCGGGCGGTCACGTGGACGGGGTCATGCTCATCTCCATGCACGGCGCCGACCCGCTGCCGTCCGCGCTGTCGCGCCTGCGCGTCCCCGTGGTCTCCTACGGCCGGCCGGCCGTGCCGGTGGACATCCCGTTCGTCGACAACGACAACATCGGCGGGTCGGAGGCCGGGGTCCGGCACCTGGTCGAGTCGGGGCGGCGCCGGATCGCCACGATCGCGGGACCACAGGACATGATCGCCGGGCAGGACCGGCTGACCGGCTACCGCAACGTGCTGCGCGACTCCGACCGCCGCTCGATCGTGGCGGTCGGCGACTTCACCCGGGAGTCGGGGGCGATCGCGATGCGGCAGCTCCTCGGCGACGACCCGGGGCTGGACGCGGTCTTCGTGGCCAACGACCTGATGGCGATCGGGGCGCTGCAGTCGTTGCGGCAGTCCGGGCGGCGGGTGCCCGACGACGTGGCGGTGGTGGGGTTCGACGACATCGAGGCGGCCAAGTACACCGAGCCGCCGCTGACGACGCTCCGGCATCCGGTGGCGGAGCAGGCGGCGGCCATGGTCACGCTCCTCCTGGAGCTCTTCGAGGGCGACCCGGCCGATCCGATCATCATGCCCACCGAGCTGGTGATCAGAGAGTCGGCCTGATCACATGGACCTCACCTCCGCCGCCGTGTCCATCGCTGAGGAGCACGGCGTGGTGGTGCGGGACCCCGTGGTCCTGAAGGACGCGTTCAACCTGGGGGTCCACCCTGGGGGCCCGCAGGGCGCCTACACCCGGAAGACGCGGAGTTGGAGGGCGAGCGTCGTGTAGTAGCCGACCAGCGTGGTCAGCTCGAACAACTCCTTCTCCCCCAGCGCCGCGTACTCCGCGTCGTCCAGGTCCCCGTTGGCCACCAGGGCGCGCGCCACACCGAGCACCGCCGCCTCGGTGGCGTCGGGCAGTTCCAGGGGCGAGCCGTCGCGCAGGGCCTGAAGCTGCTCGTCGGTGACCCCCAGGTCGCGCGCGATCGGCTCGTGCGCCGCCTGTTCGAACGCGCTGTCCTGGTGCCCCGCGACCACCAGGATCGCGAGCTCCCGCGCCCGGTCGGTGAGCGCGGAGCGGTAGCGGATGGCCGCGCCGAGCTCCTGCAGCGGATCGCCGACCGGCGGGCTGAGCAACATCGCGTTGAACGGCCCCGTCAGCCCGCCCTCCGCGTCGACCATGAACCCGCCCCGGGGACCCGAGGTGATCTTGTCGTAGAGCGCCCTGGCCTCGGGGACCAGATCGCGCGGCGGCGTTCTGCGCAGGCGTGCCATCCGGTGATCCTAGCCTGGCCGCCGCCGAGGTCCCCTCTGGGTCACAGCCATCAGCGGGGCGGAAAGTGGGCCCCGGGCGGGCCTGAGTCCGCCCGGGTCGTCCCTCGCCCCGGACGGGCCTGAGTCCGTGCGGGGCGAGGGACGGCCCGCCGGTCAGGAGGGGATCAGCCAGACCGTCGTGTCGGAGGGCAGCGTGTCCTCCTCCAGGGGTCCGCTGGCCAGCACGACCTCGCCCGCGGGCAGCGGCAGCGGGTCGGCTCCCAGGTTGGTGACGCAGGTCAGACCCGAGTCGCGGACGAAGGCCAGCACCTCATCCCCCAGCGGCAGCCAGGTCATGGTGCCGTCCCCGAGCAGCTCCCTGCGCAGGCCCAGACCGGTGCGGTAGAGGTTGAGCATCGAGCCCAGGTCCGTCCGCTGGGCCTCAGCCGTCAGCTTGTGCCAGCTCTCCGGCTGGGGCAACCACGGCGTGCCCGTGCCGAAGCCGAACGGCGGCTCCTCGCCCGACCACGGCAGCGGGATGCGGCAGCCGTCGCGGCCGGGGTTGGTGCCGCCCGACCTGGCGTACATCGGGTCCTGGCGGACCTCGTTCGGCAGGTCCTCGACCTCGGGCAGGCCGAGCTCCTCCCCTTGGTAGACGTAGACGGAGCCGGGCAGCGCCATCGCCAGCAGGGCCGCCGCGCGGGCGCGGCGGTAGCCGAGCTCCAGGTCGGAGGGGGTGCCGTGCAGGCCGCCCCCGTGTGCGAAGGTGGTGTCGGCGCGGCCGTAGCGGGTGACCGGCCGGGTCACGTCGTGGTTGGAGAGCACCCACGTCGGCGGGGCGCCGATGGGGGTGTGGGTGGCCAGGGTGAGGTCGATGGACCTGCGCAGGTCGGCCGGGTCCCAGGCGCAGGACAGGAAGTCGAAGTTGAAGGCCGTGTGCAGCTCGTCGGGGCGCAGGTAGCGGGCGAAACGCTCCTGATCGGGGAGCCAGACCTCCCCGATCAGAATGCGCTCGCCATACTCGTCGGCCACCTCGCGCCACCGGCGGTAGACGTCGTGGACCTCGTCGAGGTCTTCGTAACCGGTGTCGGACTTGAACAGCAGGGCCGCCGAGTCGATGCGGAAGCCGTCGGCCCCGCGGTCGAACCAGAACCGCAGCACGTCCTCGAACTCCTGGTGGACCTCGGGATTGGCCCAGTTGAGGTCGGGCTGTTCGGGGGCGAACAGGTGCAGGTACCACTGGCCGTCCGGCACCTGGGTCCAGGCCGAGCCGCCGAAGATGGACTGCCAGTCGTTGAGCGGCTCGTCGGCGAACCAGAAACGGTCGCGGGCCGCCGGGTCGGTCAGGGCCTCCTTGAACCAGGCGCTCTCCGTGGAGCTGTGGTTCGGGACCACGTCGATGATGACCTTGATGTCGAGCTCGTGCGCCTCCTCGATGAACCGTTCGGCCTCGGCGAGCGTGCCGAAGACCGGCTCGATGTCGCGGTAGTCGGCCACGTCGTAGCCGCCGTCGGCCATCGGCGACGGATACCACGGGTTCAGCCAGATGGCGTCGATCCCGAGATCTTTCAGGTACGGCAGGCGGGAGCGCAGGCCGGCGAGGTCGCCTGCCCCGTCGCCGTTTCCGTCGGCGAAGCTACGCAGGTAGACCTGGTAGATCGCGGCCCCCCGCCACCACGTTTGCGACATGCGCTATCCCTTAATGCTTCCGGCGGTGAGGCCCGCCATGATGTGTCGTTGGAAGATGAAGAAGACGATGACCATGGGGATGCTGGTGATCAGCAGGCCGCCCATGACCTGGTTCTGGGTGACGGCCCCGGCCGTCTGCGACAGGCCCACGCTGACCGTCATCTTGTCGCTGTCGGTCATCACGAGCAGCGGCCAGACGAAGTCCTTGAACGAGGTGACGATCGTGAAGATCGACACCACGCCCAGGATCGGCCGGGAGATCGGCAGGATGACCGAGCGCAGGACGCGTGCCGGTCCCGCCCCGTCGATCTGCGCGGCCTCGATCAGCTCCCGGGGGATCGAGTCGAAGAAGCGCTTGAGCAGGAAGATGTTGAACCCGTTGGCCGCCGCGGGCAACCACAACGCCCACGGGTTGTTGAGCAGGCCCAGGTCCACGACCGTGACGTACAGCGGGATGATGATGACCATCACCGGGATCATCAGCGTGGCCAGCATCAGGCCGAGGATGACGTTGCCGAACATCGGCCGCAGCTTCGACAGCGCGTACGCCGCCGAGACGTCCACGACCATGCAGACGATCCAGCCGCCCAGCGCGTAGTACGCCGTGTTGCCCAGCAGCGTGCCGATGTCGAACAGGTCCCACGCCTCGAAGAAGGCGTCGGGCGTCGGATCGGCCGGGATGTAGGTCGGCGGCATCTGGGCCAGCTCTTCCGGCGTCTTGAGCGCGCCGGTGACCATCCAGTAGAGCGGGAAGACGAAGGCGAGCGTGAAGAGCACGAGGACCGTGACCAGCACGAGCCAGTAGATCCGCCGCCCCCACCGGCTGTTGAGCTGCTGGGGCGAGACGATCGTGCGGAACTGCACCTCGATCGGCTTCGGCGACCTCTTCCTGCCCCGCCTCCGCCCGGTGGCGGCCCGGGCGCCCACGGAGATCATGCCTTGTCCTCCCTGGTCAGCCGGAGCTGGAAGGCGGCGAAGACGAGCAGCACGATCATGAGCATCATGCCGAGCGCACCCGCCGAGCCGTAGTCCTGGAGCGTGAACGCGTTCTGGAACATCAGGTACGCGACCGTGACCGTCGAGTTCTCCGGGCCGCCGCCGGTCAGCATGTACGGCTCGATGAACACCTGCATGGTCGCCACGATCTGCAGCATCAGCATGAGCAGCAGGATCAGCCGGGTCTGCGGGATCGTGACGTGCCTGATCCGCTTGAAGATGCCGGCCCCGTCCAGCTCGGCCGCCTCGTACAGCTCAGACGGGATGTTCTGCAGCGCGGCCAGGTAGATCAGGGTCGCGCTGCCCATGTTCATCCAGGTCGAGACGATGACCAGCGAGATGAGCGCGGTGGCGGAGCTGTCGAGCCAGGCCAGCGGCGGCAGGCCGACGACGTCGAGCATCTGGTTGAAGAGCCCGGGCCCGGGATCGTAGAACCACCTGAACAGCAGCACCGCCACGATCGGCGGCAGCATGACCGGCAGGTAGACCACGAACCGCAGGTAGGCCCGGGCATGGCGCAATTCGTTCAGCACGAGCGCGACGACGAACGGCACGGCGTAGCCGCACAGCAGCGCGAGGAGGGTGAACTCCAGGGTGTTCAGCCAGGCCTCGCCGAAGGCGGGGTCCTGGAAGGCGGTGATGAAGTTGTCCAGGCCCACCCAGATCGGCTCGTTGATCAGGTCGGTCTTCTGGAAGCTCAGAATGAACTCCCTGACCATCGGATACCAGGCGAACACCGTGAAGCAGAACAGCGCCGCACACAAGAACCCGTAGGCCGTCAGATTGCGCCTCAAGATTCCCATGCAGGTCAGCCCTTGGCCGCCAGCATCGAGTTCGCCTTGGTCTCGGCGTCCGTGAGCAGTTCGTCGACGCTGGCTTCCTTGCGGCTCAGCACGCCGGACATGGCCACGTCGAGGATGGCGTACAGCTCCTGCGCGTGCAGCGGCTCGGCCTTCGGCGGGATCGTGCCGGCGGCCTTGACGTAGGCGTCGTAGTTCTCGACCGGCAGTGAGGCGTTCTTCACGCGGTCGGCCTGGATGGCCTGGCCGGTGGGCGAGTCACCGAAGACGGCGTTGTCCGGCACGCCCACGGGGTTGCCGATGCTCTTGCCGCGGGCGAAGTCCCAGCGGCCCTTGCCGACGGTGTTGAAGCGGAAGTCGACCCACTCCAGCGCGGCCTTGGCCTCCTCGGGCGTGGCCTTCGGGTTGATCATGAACGCTTCGCCGCCGCTCAGCGACGCCTTGGCCTCGGGGAAGCCGGTGATGCCGTAGTCGGCCACGTTGCCCTTGAACTTGTTGACGACGTCGGTGACCACGTCGGGGGCGCCGAGCATCATGCCGACCTTGCCGCTGCCCATGGCGACCATCAGCGACTCCCAGCCGACCAGCAGCTTGCTGCCCATGCTGTTGTCCGTCCAGCGCATGTCGTGCAGGTTCTGCAGCACGGCCTTGCCCTCGGGCGAGTTGAAGGCGGCCTTCTTGCCGTCGGGGGTCAGGATGTCGCCGCCGCGGCCGTAGATGGACTGGGTGAAGTGCCAGCCGCCGGTGTTGCCGCCGGAGTACTCGCCGAAGCCGACGTGGCCGGCGCCGAGCGCGGCGATCTTCTTCGCCGCCTCGCGGACCTCGGCCCAGGTGGTGGGCGGCGTGTTCGGGTCGAGCCCGGCCTTGGTGAACAGCGCGCGGTTGTAGACCAGGCCCACGCTGTAGTGCACGTTCGGGACGCCGTAGACCTTGCCGTCCTTGGTGACCAGCTCCTTGTGGTCGGCGCGCAGGTCGCTCCAGGTCTTGACGGAGCTGGTGTACGGCGTGATGTCGAGGGCCTGGCCCTTGCCGATCACGTCGTTGTAGTTCGTCACCGGCACCACGAAGGCGGTCTCCATCTGGCCGCCCGCCAGCTTGGGACCGAACGTCTTGGGGTCGAAGCACGGCTGCTGGTCCGTGCTCTTGACCGTCACGCCAGGGTGGGCCTTCATGAACGTGGCCACGTCGTCATCCCAGGCCTGCCGCTCCTTCGGCGCGGACTTGGCCGGCTGGCAGGCCACCGTGATCGACACGGCCTTCGCGCCGCCGGAGGCGGCTGGAGTCGCGGGCTCACCTGAGCCACAAGCCGTGGCCGTCAGCCCGAGCACGGTTACGAGCAAGAGTCCAGTGGATCTCTGCATGGTCTGACCCTTCTGATGCGAGGTGCCCACACCATAGGATCGCCGACCGAAGTACGCAATATTTCGACTGTGTATTGCAAGATAACGACTACGTCACGCTACGCCCGGGCCGTCGAGGATCGCACCACCAGCTCCGGCTCGAACAGCAGCTCGTCGGCCGGCACGACCGCCTTGTCGATCTGCGCGACCAGCAGGTCGACCGCCGCCCGTCCCATGGCGTCGATCGGCTGGCGGACCGTCGTCAGCGGCGGCTCGGTGCAGTTCATCAGCGCGGAGTCGTCGAAGCCGATGACCGAGATGTCGCCGGGCACGGTCAGCCCGGCGCGGCGGGCCGCCCTGACCGTGCCGAGCGCGAGCAGGTCGCTGGCGCAGAACACGCCGGTGACCCCGCGCTTGAGCAGCCTGGCGGCGGCGGCGTGACCGCCTTCGAGCGAGAACATCGTGTGCTCGACCAGCTCAGGGTCGCCGCCCATCGCGCGGAAGGTCTCCAGCTTGCGCCGCGACGGCATGTGGTCCTTCGGCCCCAGCACCATGCCGGCCCGCTCGTGGCCGAGTGCGCGCAGGTGGCCCAGGGCCATCTCGGCCGCCACCACGTCGTCGCATGAGACCTGCGGGAAGTCGAGGTGCTCGACGGCCGCGTTGACCAGGACCGTGGGCAGCTTGCGCTCGTGCAGCAGCTCGTAGTGGCCGTGCGCGGCGTCGGCCTGGGCGTACAGGCCGCCGGCGAAGACCACGCCGCTGACCTGCTGCTGGAGCAGGAGGTCGACGTAGTCGGCCTCGGAGACGCCGCCCACCGTCCTGGTGCAGAGCACCGAGGTGAACCCCTGCTGGGCCAGGGCGCCGCCGACCACTTCCGCGAAGGCGGGGAAGATCGGGTTCTGCAGCTCGGGGAGCACCAGGCCGACCAGCCGGGCCCGGTCGCCGCGGAGCTGGGTGGGACGTTCGTAGCCGAGCACGTCGAGCGCGGTCAGGACCGCCTCGCGGGTCGCGTCGGACACCCCCGGCTTGCCGTTGAGCACGCGGCTCACGGTCGCCTCGCTCACCCCGACCTTCTTGGCCACCTCTGCGAGTCGTCGAGTCATGCGCAAACTATACGGCCTGGAGCGCAAGCGCTTGCAATGGCTTACGTAGATCGGACGTCGGGGCTTGCGGCCCTCTCACAGCGGGATTCCGCTCCGTACCTGGCCCTGACCAGCACCTGAATGCCGCACTGTGCGACTTTTGTCAGTCAATTGTTTGCGAAATGTCGTCGCAATATTGCAGGTATCTGCTCGACATCTTATGGTTCGGCCATCTGTCTTACCCCGAAGGGCCACCCCCATGAGAGCTCTCTTAGCCGCCCTTACGTTAGTCATCGGCATGCTGGCCGCGCCCGCTCTGGCTGCCGCCGACACGAATCTCGCCGCGGGCAAATCGGCCACCGCGAGCACCTTCACCGACGTCTACCCCGCCGCCAACGTCACCGACGGCAACCAGGGCACCTACTGGGAGTCGGCCGGCAACGCCTTCCCGCAGTGGGTCCAGGTCGATCTCGGCGCCGCCGCCAGTGTGAACAGGCTGGTGCTCAAGCTGCCCAGCGGCTGGCCCGGCCGGACGCAGACGCTGACGGTCCAGGGCAGCGGCAACGGATCGAGCTTCACCACGATCGCGGCCTCGGCCACCCACACCTTCAACCCGGCCGCCACCATCACCTTCGCCGCCACGACCACGCGCTACGTCCGGCTGCAGATCACCGCGAACAGCGGCTGGCCGGCCGGGCAACTGTCGGAGTTCGAGATCTGGGGCAGCGCTCCCGACAATCCCGGCGGCGGCACCAACCTGGCGATCGGCAAGACGATCACCGAGTCGTCGCACACGCACACCTACGTCGCGGCCAACGCCAACGACAACAACGTGCAGACCTACTGGGAGGGCGGCGCCTACCCCGGCACGCTCACCGTGCAGCTCGGCGCCAACGCCGACCTGACCTCGCTGACACTCAAGCTCAACCCGGACGCCGCCTGGGGCCGGCGCACGCAGACGATCCAGGTGCTCGGCCGTGAGCAGAGCGCCACGGGCTTCACCAGTCTCGTCTCCTCCGCCGTTTACACCTTCGACCCGGCGACCGGCAACACGGTGACGATCCCCGTGACGGCCAAGGTCGCCGACGTCCGCCTGCAGTTCACCGCCAACTCCGGCGCGCCGGGCGGCCAGATCGCCGAGTTCCAGATCTTCGGCAACCCGGCGGCCAACCCCGACCTGACCGTGTCGGGCCTGACCGCCTCCCCCGCCGCGCCGGTCGAGACCGACGCGGTCACGCTGTCGGCCACCGTCCGCAACGCCGGCACCGCCGGCTCCGCCGCGACGTCGGTCACCTTCTACGCGGGCACCACCAAGGTCGGCGCCGCCGGCGTGGGCGCGCTGGCCGCGGGGGCGTCGGCCGCCGTGTCGGCGAACATCGGGGCGCGGGACGCGGGCACCTACCAGCTCTCGGCCAAGGTCGACGAGGACAACAAGGTCATCGAGCAGAACGAGGCCAACAACACCGCCACCGGCGGCCTGACCGTACGGCCGGTCGACACGGCCGACCTGATCGCCGCCCCCGTCGCCTGGACGCCGGGCAACCCGGCCGCGGGCGGCACGGTGACGTTCTCCGTCGCGATCAGGAACCAGGGCACGATCGCCTCCGGCGGCGGCTCCCACGGCATCACGCTCACCGTGCTCAACGACTCCGGCGCCGTCGTCAGGACGCTGACCGGCTCCACGAGCGGCGTCATCGCGCCCGGAGCCACCACCGGCCCGGTGAGCCTGGGCACGTGGACGGCCGCGAACGGCAAGTACACGGTCAGGACCGTGCTCGCCGACGACGCCAACGAGCTGCCGGTCAAGCGCGCCAACAACACCAGCGAGCTGCCGCTCTTCGTGGGCCGGGGCGCGAACATGCCGTACGGCACGTACGAGGCCGAGGACGCCGTGATCGGCGGCGGCGCGGCCCGCGTCGGCCCGAGCAGGGCAATCGGCACGGTCGCCGGCGAGGCCTCCGGGCGGCGCGCGGTGACGCTCAACCAGACCGGTGCCTACGTCGAGTTCACCACCCGGGCGACCACGAACACGCTGGTCACCCGCTTCTCCATCCCCGACGCCCCGGGCGGCGGCGGCATCAACTCCACCCTGAACGTCTACGTGGACGGCACCTTGCTCAAGGCCATCAACCTGACCTCGCGGTACGCGTGGTTGTACGGCGACGAGGCCAGTCCGAACAACTCGCCCGGCTCGGGGCCGCCCCGCCACATCTACGACGAGGCGAACCTGCTGCTCGGCACCACCGTGCCGGCCGGCAGCAGGATCAAGCTGCAGAAGGACGCGGCCAACTCCAGCACGTACGCGATCGACTTCGTCGACTTCGAGCAGGTGGCGGCCACGGCCAACCCGGACCCGGCGAGGTACGCCGTACCGGCCGGATTCACCCATCAGGACGTGCAGAACGCCCTCGACCGGGCCCGCATGGAAACCAACCTGCTCGGCGTCTACCTGCCCGCGGGCGACTACCAGACCTCCAGCAAGTTCCAGGTCTACGGCAAGTCCGTCCGGATCGTCGGCGCCGGCCCCTGGTACACGCGGTTCTTCTCTCCCTCGGGTCAGGAGAACACCGACGTCGGCTTCCGGGCGGACGCGACGGCCAACGGCTCGACGTTCGCGGGCTTCGCCTACTTCGGCAACTACACCTCGCGCATCGACGGCCCCGGCAAGGTGTTCGACCTGTCGAGCGTGGCGAACCTCACGATCGACAACGTCTGGGCCGAGCACCAGATCTGCCTGTTGTGGGGCACCAACACCGACAACCTGACCATCAAGAACGCGCGGATCAGGAACGTGTTCGCCGACGGCCTGAACCTGACCAACGGCAGCACCGGCAACCACGTCACCAACATCGAGACCAGGTCCACGGGTGACGACAGCTTCGCGCTGTTCTCGGCCATCGACAACAACTCGGGCGAGCAGTTCGGCAACGTCTTCGAGAACCTGACCTCGCTGCTGACCTGGCGGGCGGCCGGCCTGGCCGTGTACGGCGGCTACAACAACACCTTCAGGAACATCTACGTGGCCGACACGCTGGTGTACTCCGGCGTCACGATCAGCTCGCTGGACTTCGGGATCCCGATGCACGGGTTCGGCGCCAGCCCGCCCACGACGTTCGACAACATCTCGCTGGTCAGAGCGGGCGGGCACTTCTGGGGGCAGCAGACGTTCCCGGCGATGTGGATCTTCTCCGCGTCGAAGGTGTTCCAGGGCATCCGGGTCAGCAACCTGGACATCGTGGACCCGACGTACAGCGGGATCATGTTCCAGACGGGCTACACGGGCGGCACGCCGCTGAACCCGGTCAAGGACACGACCTTCACGAACGTGTCGATCAGCGGCGCTCAGAAGAGCGGTGACGCCTTCGACGCCAAGTCCGGGTTCGGCATCTGGGTGAACGAGCTGCCCGAGCCGGGTCAGGGCCCGGCGGTCGGGGCGGCCACGTTCACCGGCCTGCGGTTCAGCAACAACGCGCAGAACATCAAGAACACCACCTCGACGTTCACCCTCACCGTCAACTAGAGCTCTGACCTGGTGGGCAACCCCTGCCAGTCACTGATGCCGGTCACCGCGGCGGCGCTCAGCAGCGCCCCGCGGTGCAGGCGTTCCTGGGGGGTGAGGCCGTCGAGCGCGGCGCTGATGTAGCCCGCCGCGAACGCCTCCCCCGCGCCGGCCGTGTCCACGACCGGCACCTGCCAGCCCTGCACGTCGTAACGCATCCGGTCGGCCCGCACGCTCGCGCCCTTCGCGCCCCGGTCCACCACGACCTCGCGCTCGGGGGTGAGGGCCGGCTTGACCAGGTCCAGCTCGTCCTGGCGGAGGAAGAGCAGGTGGGAGTCGCAGGCCAGCTCGCTGAGCACCTCCTCGGCCTCGCGCACCGACGGCCAGAGCTCCGGGACGTACTCGACGGAGAAGGAGATCATCACGTCGGCGTTCCTGGCGGCGCTCACCGCGACCCGTACGGCCTCCAGCGCGTCGCGGCCGAGAGCGGCCGTGATGCCGGTGACGTGCAGCATCTTGGCGGCGGCGATGCGGTCGATGGGCACGTTGCCCGGCGCGAGCCGGGAGCCCGCCGAGCCGGTGCGGTAGTGCGCCACCTTGAGCTCGCGCGCGACGCGCGTCTCGCGCAACACCATCCCCGTGCGCAGCCCCTCGGCCACGCGCAGGTCCGCCACGTCCACGCCCTCACCTCTGAGCACGGTGACCACCCTGGCGCCCAGCTCGTCGTCTCCGACCTTGCCGAGGTACGCGGCGCGGTGGCCCAGCCGGGCCAGGCCGATGGCGAGCGTGAACTCGGGGCCGCAGACGTCGAGTCTGGCCTCGCTCTCGTGGCGGACACGGCCGCTGGAGACGACCCCCAGCGGCTCACCCAGCGTGTAGACGTCGGTCATGCGGCCGACTGTAGTTGGTCACGCTGTAGTTGGTCACGCATGCACAAAACGGATTTCTCCGCATATGCCCTGGTTAAGACCGTGATCAAATATTTTCTGTAACTTTAGCGAACCTTTCTCCCATCTGATGGCTCAAAGTAGTAGAGGGAGCCGGCACCCCGGGCCGGCTCTGAGTCAATACGGGGAGAGGAATCAGCACCCTCATGAAAAAGATGGCAGTAGGTATCCTTTCCGCTCTTGTGGGCGGGGCAATGCTCGTGACAGGCGCGGGCGCCGCCTCCGCCACGAAAGTGGACACCCAGCTCAAGATCCGCGACATCACGCCGAACCCGGTAGTGGTCAAGGCCGGTAACGAGACCACGACGTTCTTCGACGTCGGCGCTAGCTCCGACGTTCAGAAGGTGGAGCTCAGCGTGGCTCCCGCCGAGGGCTTCCACACCCTGCGGACGAAGGACGTCAAGGACCTCGAAGGCTGGCGCTTCGCGATCGGCTTCACCGAGAACGACCCGGCCGGCAAGTGGAAGGCCACGGCCGTGGCCTTCGACGGCAAGGGCAAGGAGATCGCCAAGGACTCGGCGTTCTTCTCTGTCGAGATCCAGAAGGGCAAGGCCGACACGCGCATCTCGCGTTTCAGCGCCGACCCCTACAAGGTTCGCAAGGGTAAGTCGATCTACTTCTCCGGCCGTCTCCAGGTCGATGACCACGGCTGGGAGGGCGTCCGCGGCGAGCGCGTGAGCGTCTACTACCGCGCCAACGGCCACAGCGGCTGGAAGTGGGTCGCCTCCGCGAAGACCAAGTGGAGCGGCAAGTTCACCGCTAAGACGCGTGCCTACAAGAGCGGCACGTTCAAGGCCGTCTACGGCGGCGACCGCGAGCTGGAAGGCGCCTCGAGCCGCACGGACTACGTGCGGGTCTACGGCTCCACCTGGCGTCGCTAGTCCACCCACGGAAGCCCGGTCCCCGCGAGGGGGCCGGGCTTTCGGCTTTTCTTTGCCTGATCACAGGTTTACGGATCAGCACTTGCGCGCATGGTGAGACGCACTGCGTTGATCGACCCCCGAAGGAGCCACGCATGCCGCACCCCGTGATCGCCCTCGTCCTGAGCATGACGAGCACGCTGGGAGCGGCGCCCGCGCCCGAGTTGTCGGTCCGCTACGAGCCGCCCGGCTCCCCGCGCGCGCAGCAGGCCGGGAAGGTGCTGAAGGAGAGCCACGCGCTGAAGACCCGGATCCGCCTGCCCAGGGCGATCAAGGTCGTCGCCCGCGACTGCGACTCGCCGACGTCCGCCTGGGACCGCGAGAAACGCCGGATCACCATCTGCTACTCGCTGGTCGACAAGGTGCGCCGCACGATGACCGGGATCTCCGAGACCGAGGAGACCGACGCCCGCACCACGGCCGCCCGCGTCGACGGCGCGCTGGCCGTGCTCTTCCACCACCAGCTCGGCCACGCCCTGGCCGACCTCAACGGCCTGTCCGGCGGTGAGGCGCAGGCCGACCAGCTCGCCGCGCTGACGCTCGCCTCCGACGTCCCCGGGCACGTCGTGCCCGCCGCCGAGGCCCGCCATCTGCTCGCCGGTCACACCGGCATCGACCACCTCTCCGGCCCCGACGAGTCCGCCACGTTCGCCTGCCTGCTGTACGGATCCGATCCCGCCAAGCACGCCCGCATCGCCCAGGGCGGCTGGGTCCCCGCCGAGCGGGCGCCGTCCTGCGCGGCCGAGTATCAGAGGGTCAAAGCGGCCGTCGGCTCCCTCGCGGTGAGAGCCGGCACATAAGGGGTAGCGTCCGAGGTATGGCTGACGACCTGCTGAAAGACTTCGATCCCTTCGACATCTTCGACGCCGAAGCGGCCCGGCTCGACCGCTTCTTCGCAGGGCTCGACGAGGCCGGCTGGCAGCGGCCGTCCCGCTGCGCGGGCTGGTCGGTGCGCGACGTGCTGGCGCATCTGGCGGGCGAGGAGGCGTACAACCACGCCTGCCTCGACGGCACCGTGCAGGAGCTGATGACCCGGCTGGCCGCCGAAGGAGTGACGGGGTTCAACGACTTCAACGACTGGAGCGTGCGCCGGCGGCGCGACCTTCCGGTCGAGGCGGTCCTGGAGGAGTGGCGGGTCAAGAACGGTGACACGCGGCGGCGGATGCGCGAGGCCGGCCGCGACACCATGATCGACACGATGGCCGGCCCCTACCCGGCCGGCCGGCAGGCCTTCCACTACGACTCCGAGTACGCCACCCACGCCGACGACGTCGGCGCGCCCGTGTCGCAGAAGGAGGCCGAGTCCCGGACGTTGTGGCGGGTCGCGGTGGGCCGGTTCGTGCTCGACGAGCAGGAGGCCAAGGTGCAGGTCGAGCAGACGGCCGACGAGATCTGGGTGGCCGTGGACGGTACCAGCGCCTCGCTGCCGTACGACGAGTTCGTCGAAGCCACGGTGGGACGTCTGCCCGGGGACTACGGCCTCGACCCGCGCGTCGCCTCGGCCCTGAGGTGCCTGGCCTGAGAGTCCTGGCCTGAGAGTCCTGGCCTGAGAGTCCTGGCCTGAGAGTCCTGGCCTGAGAGGAGGCCGACGATCATGTGGCTGCGAGACCGTGCGGGCACGGAGCCGGTGAACGCGCGCAGCCCGATCCGCGCCCGCAGGATCCTGTCCTGGACGGCGTTGATCCTGGGCGTCGTGGCGGCGGTGTTCTTCGCCGTCCTGGCGATGAACACGGGAGAGGAGGTCTGGGGCTGGGAGGCCGCGATCGCGGCCGCGGTGGCCGTCGTCGCCGCCATCGACCTCCTCGTGCTCCGGCACCGCGGCTCAGGTCGTGACAATGGTCGAGGCCGTCACCACGGCTCAGGTCGTGACGACGGCCAGCAGTAGTAGCACGATCAGCAGTGCGCCGACCGTGAAGATCGCCCAGACGTGGGTCAGGGCCCACATGCGCAGCCGGTTGCCGTGCGCCTGCGGAAAGGCGCCCCCGGCTGCCTCGATCTTGCCCGCCTCGATTTCGTTGATCGCCGCGACCCGCTTGGCGAGCTCGGGGTCATCTCGCGCAAGCGCCTGCTCCATCTGGGCGAGGATGCGGCGTTCCCTTCCAGAGAGACTCATCGCGATCACCATTGCTCTCACGCGGGTGACAGCTTTTTACCCACCGGTAGCCCGAGCATGCCCGCTTCTTGAGCCCGCTCTAATGCGGGAACGCCCTGGGAGGGCGCGGTGTGACCTCTGCGCGATAGCCCTCGATGATCGCGACGATCTGGCGCATCAGGACGGTGTCCTCGATACGGTCGAGATAGAGCGAGCGCCGCGCCAGCCCGTCGAGGTCCACGGCGAAGTAGATCGCCATGAGGGGGTTGACGAACAACTCGCTGCCACGCGTCCGGTTCGTGAACCGCACGTCGCCGAACTCGCCGCGCACCGCCGCCGCGATCGAGCCGTTCACGATGCTCGGATAGGCCGCCAGCTCCGCCTGGGCGTGGGCGACGGCGTCGAGGTAGAGGGCGCCCGGCTTCGTGGCCCTGGAGACGGAGAACGCGCCCAGGTAGCCGCCCTCGCGTTCCAGGGCGGCCAGGTTCTCCAGCACCTGGACGTGGTTGACGCCGTGATAGGCGTCCACGCCGAAGCCGAGACAGGCGACGATCTTCTGCGGCACGTCGAGGCCGTGCACCGCGGCCAGGCTGGCCATGTCGTCGGCCGGGGTGCCGAGGCCCGCCTCGTCGCCGCGCATCAGGATGTCGGTGCCGCCGTCGACCAGGACGATCGCGTCGAGGGAGAGGTGCTCGGCCAGCGTGGCGTAGCCGGCTCTGAGGGGCTGGACGCCGGTCTTCCTGAACGCGTACACCGTCGAGGGCAGGTCGTGGGCCGCCAGCCATTGGGCGAGGCAGCCCTCGGGGAAGTACCAGTCACGGGCGGGCGTGCCCGGCCCGATCTCGGCGACGTCCTCGCCCAGCCAGACGTCGGGGTCTAGGGCGTCGAGGTGGCTGAACGACAGGTTCGCCAGGTGGATCTCCTTGCCCGCCTCGTGCAGGGCCAGGGCCAGGGGCAGGCCGGCGTACACGTCGGAGCCCCCGCCCGCGCCGGCCACGAGGATCCGGTAAGACCCCGCAAGCCTGGCGAAAAGCGGCAAGTCCAACATGCGTCACATCTTGCCGTCTTTCGCCGGTGCTATCCGTGTTTTCGGGCTGGACGTCAGCCCTGGGCCCGGCGGCCGTAGCGCTGGTTGAAGCGCTCGACGCGGCCCGCGGTGTCGAGGACGCGACCCCGGCCGGTGTAGAAGGGGTGGCTGGCGGACGACACGTCCACGTCGATGACGGGGTAGGTCCTGCCGTCCTCCCACTCGATGGTCCTGTCGCCGGACGCGGTGGAGCGGGTGAGGAAGGCGTATCCGACGCTCGGATCGCGGAAGACGACCGGACGGTACGCGGGGTGCAGGTTCTTCTTCATGCCCCCTCCAACCCGATGAGAACGGTTTTCATTCCCTCGCTTCGGGGTCGATCCCGAGGATCGTACGGCCCCCGTCCACGGGGATGGTCGCGCCGTTGACGAACGCGGCCTCCTCCGAGAGCAGATGCGCCACCACGGAGGCCACCTCGGCCGGGGTGGCGACCCGGCCCAGGGGATGCAGCGCGGCCAGCTCCTCCTCGGCCCGGGGCCGCTCGGCCCGGAGGGAGGCGTACCGTTCGGTGGCCACCGAGCCGGGGGCGACGGCGTTGACCCTGATGCCGTGCCTGCCGTACTCGACCGCCAAAGCCCTGGTCAGGCCCTCGGTGGCGGCCTTGGCCGTGGCGTAGGGGAGGCTGCCCGGCACCGGCCTGGTCGCCTGGTGCGAGGTGATGTTGACGATGGCGCCCGGCGTGCCCGCGGCGAGGAAGTGGCGCACGGCGGTGGCGCAGCCCACCACGGCCAGATCCAGGTTGGCCGCGATCAGGGCTCTGACCTCGGCGATCGGGGACGAATGCACGGAGGCGTCCCTGAACACGGCCGCGTTGTTGACCCAGCCCGCCAAGGTCCCCGACTCCTGGGCGAGGTCGGCGGCCCAGGCGGCGACCTCCTCGTCGGCCGCGTCGCCGATCACGGGCACCACCCTGGAGCCCTGGGGGCCGGCCCAGCCGAGGGCGTCCGCGTCGCGTTCGACGACGACCACGGTGTCCTTCTCACCGAGCAGCCGCTCGACCACGGCCTTTCCGATGCCACGCCCGCCACCGGTCACCACGTACGAAAGACTCATGAATTCGACGTTAATCGCCCGCACGGTGAAGTGACTTTTATCACCGCATTTCTCCCTAATTTCCCGTCCGTGAACGGGAACGATGCTCAACGTGATCGCCACACCCCGATCAAAGGCTCGCGCGCGCATGATCGGCGCACTCGCGATCACACAAACCGCCGGATATGGCGTGCTCTATTACGCCTTCTCGGTGTTCATCCCGCCGATGTCGCGCGACCTGGGCGCCGGGGTCACCCGGCTCACCGGCGCGATCACCCTGTCGGTGCTGGTGTCCGGACTGGTGGCGCCGCTGATCGGGCGCTGGCTCGACCGGCGCGGCGGGCGCGGCCTGATGACGGCCGGATCCCTGCTCGGCGGCCTCGCGGTGCTCGCGTGGTCACAGGTGCAGAGCGTCGCGCAGCTCTACGTGGTGTGCGCGGTGCTCGGCGTGGCCTCGGCGATGGTGCTGTACGAGGCGGCGTTCGCGGTGATCGTCGCCTTCTTCGACGCCGCCGGGCGGGCGCGGGCGCTGCTGGCGGTGACGGTGGTGGCGGGCTTCGCCTCCAGCATCTTCCTGCCGCTCACCGGGCTCCTGGTCGATCGGTACGGCTGGCGGCAGGCCCTGGTCGTCCTCGCCGCCGGATACGCCCTGACCGCCGTGCCGCTGCACGCGCTGGCCGTGCGCGGCCGGGGCGCGCCACCCCATGCGGACCGGGGCCGGATCGTCGGGACGGCGCTGCGTGAGAGGCCCTTCTGGTTGCTGGCGGCGGCGTTCCTGACGCAGACCGGCGCGGTGGCGGTCATGGGCGTGCTGCTCGTCACGTACCTGATCGTGCTGGGACATTCCCCGCTGTTCGCCGCCGCCGTGGCCGGGCTGCTCGGGGTGTTGTCGGTGACCGGGCGGCTGGTCACGACCGGGCTGCAGGCGCGGTGGCGGGTGGCGCTGATCACGGCGGGGATGTTCGGGCTGCAGGGGCTGGCGGCGGTGCTGCTGCCGCTCGTGGGGCGGAGCGTGGCGGGGGCCGTGGTGGCCGTGGTGCTGTTCGGGCTGGGGTTCGGGGTGGCGACGATCGCGCGGCCCGCGCTGCTGGCCGACCGGTACGGCACGGCCGCGTACGCGTCGCTGAGCGGGGCCCTCGCGCTGCCGATCACGGTGGCCAAGGCGGTCGCGCCGCTGGTGGCGGCCGGGATCGCGCAGTTCGCCGGCTATCCGGTGGTCATGGGGGTGGTGGCGGCGGCCTGCGTGCTCGGGGCGCTGTCGCTGGTCGCCTACGATCGAGGAGACCGCCCCGGCACGGCCCCGACCTGACCTTCACGGACAGAACGGACGCCGCGTCGGCACGGCCCCGACCTGACCTTCACGGGCAGAACGGACCAGACGGACGCCACATCGGCACGGCCCCGACCTGACCTTTTCGGACACGAACGGACCGGTCGGACGCCACCCGATCGCCGTCGGCGGAACTCACGAACCGCTCGCCCGCGACCACTTAAGGTAGCCACATGGATACCCCCATCGAGGTCCTGCACCGCGTGTTCGGCTACGACTCGTTCCGGGCGGGTCAGCAGGAGATCATCGACCATGTCGTCGGCGGCGGCGACGCGCTCGTCCTCATGCCCACCGGCGGCGGCAAATCGCTCTGCTACCAGATCCCCGCCCTGGTGCGCCGTGGCGTGGGAGTGGTCATCTCGCCCTTGATCGCGCTGATGCAGGACCAGGTCGACGCGCTGCGGGCGCTCGGCGTGCGCGCGGGGTTCCTCAACTCCACCCAGGACTTCGGCGAGCGGCAGCTCGTGGAGGCCGAGTTCCTGGCCGGAGAGCTCGACCTGCTCTACCTCGCCCCCGAGCGGCTGCGGGTGGACAGCACGCTGCGGTTGCTGACCAAGGGCGAGATCTCGGTGTTCGCCATCGACGAGGCGCACTGCGTGGCGTCGTGGGGCCACGACTTCCGCCCCGACTACCTGGCGCTCTCGGAGCTGCACGAGCGCTGGCCGGACGTGCCGCGCATCGCCCTGACCGCCACCGCCACCCCGGCCACCCACGCCGAGATCTCCACCCGGCTCGGCCTCGACCAGGCGCGCCATTTCGTGGCCAGCTTCGACCGGCCCAACATCCACTACCGCATCACCGCCAAGAACGAGCCGAAGCGGCAGTTGCTCGACTTCCTGCGCACCGAGCACCCGGACGAGTCGGGCATCGTCTACTGCCTGTCGCGCTCCTCGGTCGACAAGATCGCCGAGTTCCTGACCGACAACGGCATCGCGGCGGTGCCGTACCACGCGGGGCTCGACGCCCGCACCCGGGCCGCGCACCAGTCCCGCTTCCTGCGCGAGGACGGTCTGATCGTGGTGGCCACGATCGCGTTCGGCATGGGCATCGACAAACCCGACGTGCGCTTCGTCGCCCACCTCGATCTGCCCAAGTCGCTGGAGGGCTACTACCAGGAGACCGGCCGCGCGGGCCGCGACGGGCTGCCGGCGGCGGCGTGGATGGCCTACGGCCTGCACGACGTGGTCCAGCACCGGCGCATGGCCATGGAGGGCGACGAGGCCCACCGCCGCCGCCAGGTCCACCACCTGGACGCCATGCTCGCGCTGTGCGAGACCGCGAGCTGCCGGCGCGTGATGCTGCTCGACTACTTCGGCCAGAAGGGCTCCGAGCCGTGCGGCAACTGCGACACCTGCCAGACGGCGCCGGAGTCATGGGACGGCACCGTCCCGGCCCAGAAGGTGCTCTCGACCGTGCTGCGGCTGGACCGGGAGCGGCGGCAGAAGTTCGGGGTGGGGCAGGTGGTGGACATCCTGATCGGCAAGAAGACCGCCAAGGTGCTGCAGCACGGCCACGAGACGATGACGGTCTTCGGGGTGGGCACCGACCTGGGCAACGCGGAGTGGCACGGAGTGGTGCGCCAGCTCCTGGCCCAGGGCCTGCTGGCGGTGGAGTCCAACTACGGCGCGCTGGTGCTCACCGACGAGAGCGCCGCCGTCCTGCGCGGCCAGCGTGAGGTGCTGCTCCGCCGCGACACCCTCCGCCCGGCCCGCGCCAAGACGTCCTCTTCGTCGTCGTCGGCGAAATCCCGGCCGGCGGCTGCTGAGCTGTCCGCCGAGGCCACACCCGTCTTCGAACGCCTCCGGGCGTGGCGGGGGGCCACCGCCAAGGAGCAGGGGGTGCCCGCCTATGTGATCTTCCATGACGCGACACTGCGGGAGATCGCGACCCTGGCGCCGTCCTCACTGGCCGAGCTCAGCAAGGTGAACGGGGTCGGGGAGAACAAGCTGGCAAAGTACGGCGATCAGGTCTTGGAAACACTCCAGAGCGATGCCTGAGCACCTGCGCTGCGGCGGGGACTGATCCGGCCTGTCATCACCTCGTGGAGGGCCGGCACACCTCCCGGTCAGCGGCCACGAGGGCCGCTATGACATGCGAGAGATCGTACATGCGATCTTGTACCGGGCGAGGACCGGCTGCCAGTGGCGTTACCTGCCGCACGACCTCCCGCTGTGCACCGTGGTGTACGGCCGCACGGCCTGCCGACGTACACCACGGTGTGTCACTACCTCGGTCGCCGGCGCGGTGACGGCGCCGACCAGACCATCCACGACCTGCTGCGCTGGCAGGTGCCGCGAGCAGGCGGGCCGAGGACCCAGCGCGGTGGTCCTGGACACCCAACCGTGCACACCAGCGTCAACGCGCACGCGGACACTACGGGCTGGATCCGGGCAAGAAGAGCCGGGGGCGTATACGCGGCATCGCCTCCGACGTGCTCGGGCTGGTTGTCGGGGTGGAGGTGGTGCACCGCGATCCGCACACCCTCGGGTTCGCGCCGCTGCCCAAGCGGTGGCTGGCTCGGGAAACCGGAGGTCATCGCCGAGAAGCTTGCGGCCTTCAACAGGGACGACCCTGAGCAGCCCGGCGGCGATCGCTGGACGACTTTCGCGAGTTCATGGTCCACGCACAGCTGGCAGATTTCCGGAGCGTCTTCGATCAGGCCTTGTCCGGGTTCAGCATCGGTCTCGGCGACCTGTCTGCGCGCTATCACAGCATCTACGGTGTGATGTTCGTCCACCTGGACAACCACATACTCGAGCAAATGCCCGCGCGGCGGTGCGCCAGCGAGACCTGCGGCAACTTGTTCGCGCACCAACGCGGCCGCGGTCAGTATGGGCAGCACCGCAGCCAGGGAGTGAAATACTGCTTGACGAACTGCGCACGCGCCCCGGCCGCACGCGAGCTGCGCCGACGTCAGCGGGCTGAACGATCGCCGCACTGCACCGAGACATAGCTATGCCCCGGCTGCGTGCGATGCAGAGGCAGAACCGGGGCTTATGCCTCGACGGTACCACCCTTTGTGCTGATCGGAAACTACGGGCAACCAGAAGGCGGCCACGATGCAGGAAGCTGAGGCCAGGCGGTTGTGTACGCTCCTGTCTCCCCTCCGCCTCGCCGAATACCAGCTGGCCTGCGGCGGCGACACCGTCGCAGCCTTGCGGCTGCATTGTTGGAACACGGAGATCAGCGAAGCGTTCTACGGCCCCCTGCAGTACCTGGAGGTGGCCATACGCAGCGCGATGACGCGCGAGCTCACCGGCTACTTAAGGCGTGACGACTGGTGGAACGATCCGCGCCCTCAGCTCACCTACGGCGGCCGCCAGCGCATCAGCGAAGCCGAGCGGCAGCTGCAGCGCATCGGCCTGACCCCCACCCCGCACATGGTCAGCGAAGAGCTGCCGTTCGGTTTCTACGTCTCGTTGCTCGGGCCGGGCAACGGCTATGGCGCACCGCCCTGTACCGGGCCTTTCCCACCTACCGTGGCCGCCGCCGGCTCCTGCACCATCAGGTCGACCATCTCAGGATCTTCCGTAACAAGATCGCTCATCACGGACCGATCCACCATCGCCACCTCGTCGCCGACCACGAGGCGATCCTGCGGTGCCTCGGCTACATCGACGCGGGATTGGCGACCATGGTGCGACAGCACAGCCGGGTGCCCGAGGTCCTCGGCCGGCGCCCTTGACAGCACAGCGGCCGCGCGGGGACTGAGGTCCGGGCGTGAAGGCTGAGCGGCTGCGCGAGGGCTGAAGAGCTCTGGGCGTGATGCCTGCGTGGGGCTGAGCGGGTGCGTGAGGGCCGCGAGGCTGGGTGTGGTGGTGGCGACGGCCGCACGAAGAACGGTCGTCGCCACCACGTTGGCCGGCCTGGCCGTGGCGATCACCCTCGCAGCCTCGCTGACGACCCGGCCGAACGTCTATTCGGCCCGTGACTCGGTGTGGATGGCTTCGCCGGCGCCTGATCACGATCTTCTCACCGTATCTGGTGAGCCGTTGTGGACTCGTGCCGAGTGGGTGGTTTCACTTGCCGTACAGGATGATCGTACGGCGTGTGAGCGGAAAATGCCGGGTGTCAGGCTGGCCAGTTCGGGTCACGGCCGAGGTAGGCCAGGAGGTGGTCCTGGGATGGCGCGTACGTCGGGACCGTCAGCGGACGGGCGAACCTGGCCGGACGTTCGGCTCTTGTGACGAGCACCCGGGCCAGGTCAAGGAGTTCCTCGGCCATGAACGGCGGGATCGGGCGGCGGTCGCCGCAGGACCTGGCCACGTCCCAGCCGTGAACGGCGATCTCGATCGCGCCGACTGCGGCCACCATGGGGCTGGTGAGGTGACGGTCGTGAATGGAGATCAGGTCGTCGGTGAGCGCGGCCGCCCAAAGGCCGAGGACTTCGGTGGCGCCGTCTCTGAGGAGGAGGGCCGGCGAGGTTCGCGGGTTCGAGCGGCCGGGTGACGGGGTTCGCGGGTTCGAGCGGCCGTGTGGCGGCGTTCGCGGGTCTGGGTCGTAGGGGATGTGGCCGGTGGCGGCCTCCGCCAGGGTGCGGAGGGAGGCGGTCATGTGGTCGAGGAGTTGCTGCAGGTTCCAGCCGGAGCATGGCGTCGGGCGGCAGAGGGCGGCCGGGGTGACGATGCGCAGGCTGCCGAGCGTGTAGTCGATCGCTCGTTCCAGCAACGCCACCCCTGCGGCCAGTGCCTGTCGTTGTTCGCCCATGTCGCCTCCTCGTTCATGCAGACCCGCCCGGAGGTGAGAAGTCATCGCGTGCGGGAGGAGTTCTCCCGGAGGGGCCGGATCCGTACGCTGGGGAGCGGAGCGAAAGGACTGCCATGAGCGTGCTCAGCAGACTGTTCGATCGGATTCTCGGGCTGCCCGAGGCCACGACGCCCGACCTCGACGTGACGCGTGACCTGCGTGTTCCCATGCCCGATGGCGTCGTGTTGCGGGCCGACCGCTACCGGCCGCGCAGCGTGGGGCCGCTGCCCGTGGTGCTGATCCGCACCCCGTACGGCAGGCATCGGTTCGACTCCAAGATCACCGCGCGTGTGCTGGCCATGCGCGGCCTGCAGGTCGTCGTGCAGGACAGCCGGGGCACGTTCGGCTCCGACGGCCAGTTCGCGGCCTTCCACCAGGAGAAGGACGACGGCCTGGCCACCGCCGCCTGGTTGCGCGGGCAGCCGTGGTGCGACGGGCGGCTGGCGATGGCGGGGGCAAGCTACCTGGGGTATACGCAGTGGGCCGTCGGGCCCTACCTCGATCCGCCGCTGGAGGCCATGTGCCTGGGGGTGACGGCCAGCGAGTTCACGACGACGTTCTATCCGGGCGGGGTGTTCGCGCTGCACAACATGCTCACCTGGACCTCGCTCATCGGGACCCAGGAGGAGGCGGCGCTCGGCGGGATGTTCGATCCGCGCCGGCAACGCCGGCTGCGGCGGGCCATGGCGCACGTGCCGATCGAGACCTCCGACGTGGCGGCGATCGGGAAGGCGGTGCCGTTCCTGCGGGAGGTGGCGGCGCATGCCGAGCCAGGCGACGGGTTCTGGGCCGGCACCGACAACAGCGCGGCGGCGGGCAAGATGGCCACTCCGACCAGCATGGTGACGGGATGGTGGGATCTGTTCCTGCCGGCGCAGTTGCGCGACTTCGCCACGCTGCGGGAGGCCGGACGGCAGAGCCGGATCGTGATCGGGCCGTGGGGGCACGATCTCGGGGCGATGCGGGCCCTCCTCTCCGACCAGGTGTCGTGGTTGTCGGCGCACCTCCTCGGCGACACCGCGGAGCTCCATCGCTCACCGGTGCGGCTCTACCTGCAGCAGGCCGACCGGTGGCTCGACTTCGACAGGTGGCCGCCTGCCCAGTCCACTGTCACGCCGCTCTACTTGCTGCCGCACCGGGGGCTCGGGTGGGGCACGCCTGGTGCGGGGGATCCCGGCACGTTCACGTACGATCCCGCGCATCCCACGCGGTCGTGCGGCGGGCCGCTCCTGGACATGAAGGAGTCGAAGCAGCGCGACAACCGGGACATCGAGTCACGATCCGACGTGCTCGTCTACACGGGCACGCCGCTCGCGCGGGATCTCGATCTGATCGGGCCCGTCTCCGCGACCGTCCACGTGCGCACTGACACCGGTCATGCCGATCTCTTCGTACGGCTGTGCGACGTCGATCCGGCCGGGGTCTCCCGCAACGTCACCGACGGCATCCTGCGCCTGCCGCCCGGAGACACCGGCGTGGTCCGGGCGGAGATCGAGCTGCATCCGACCGGGTATCGGTTCAGGCGTGGGCATCGGCTGCGGGTGCAGGTGGCGGGCGGGGCGTTTCCCAGGTTCGCGCGCAACCACGGGACCGGTGAGCCGGTGGGGCGGGCGATCCGGACCCGGCCGACTCGGTTCGAGATCTTCCATGACGCGGAGCATCCGTCGTCGGTGACGCTGCCCGTGCTGGGCGATCGGGTCCGTCAACCGGGATCGCCGTAGACGGTTGCCCGTGCGCCGCTGTGACCAAGGGCTCTGGGCTGCTTGCGGAAAGACGGCCGTCCCGCAAGCGGCCCCTTCGCTCCCGTCCGCAGACTCGCGGTGATGAGGGGGTTGTCCTGTCTCGCTACCTTTGAGGCAGTCCCAGCAGTCTGAGGGATATCCGGCCATCCGTCTCACAGATCTGCGGCATGATCGCTAGCACTCGACCGCCCTTGGAGAAATCCCTTATGACGATGCCTGAGCACATGACGACCTGGCGCGACGCTCGATACGACATGCCGGTCAGTCAGCAGTTGGAGCGCTACAACGAGCTGGCCGCCAAGGACACATCGGCTCGCGCCCGGATTGAGCTGGTGGGTCGCGGGATCTATGACCCCGCCCGGCATGGAGCTGATGACCGTCCTCCGCTTACCGTGGCCGAGCACATCGAACTGCTGGCGCTCGCGGAGTGCATCGCCCGCACCGTGCGCCATCCCACCAACGTCCACCACGCGTTGCTGGGCGGAGTCACCTGGACCGAGATCGCCCGTACTGTCGACTCCGACGAGCTCACCGTCCGGCGGGAGTACCAGCAATGGGCTGACGACCAGCACGACCTCAACCGGCACGACCCCAACCTCGGCATGACCACCGACGAGTACGTCGCCGCGACCGCCCGAGCTTCAGAGGGCGGTTAGAGAACGCCATCGCCGGCGCAGCAGGGATGACGCACTACTCGGCAGACCGTGCTCGTCCAGCTCAACCCGACTCACTGGGGTCAAGGCATGACCCGGTACGTCAGGTGGGTGACGAGGCTGGTGGCCGTGGGGGTGCCGACCAGTTCGAGCGTGATGTCTCCGACGTCGTCGAGCAGCCGCTCGCCGCGGCCGAGGAGCACGGGCGCGATGTGCAGGCGCAGCTCGTCGATGAGCCGCGCCCGCAGGTACTGGTTCACCGTCTCGGCGCCGCCGGTGATGGCGACGTTGCGGTCGCCGGCGGCCTGGCGCGCCTGGGCCATCGCCGCCTCGATCCCGTCGGTGACGAACGTGTACGTCGTGCCGCCCTTCATCCTCACCGGGTCGCGGCGATGGTGGGTGAGGACGAAGACCGGCGCGTGGTACGGCGGCTCGTCGCCCCACCAGCCGTTCCAGTCCAGATCCCAGGCACCGCGCCCGGGGCTGAACATGTTGCGGCCCATGATGAAGGCCCCGGCGTCGGTGACGCTCTCGATCACGGCGGCGTGCTGCTCGGCCTCGTCGAACATCCACCGGTGCAGGCGCTCGTTCACGCCCTCACCGAACGGCAGCTCCAGGCTCTGGTTCGGCCCGGCCACGAAGCCGTCGACGGACATCGCCATGTCACAAGTGACCTTGCTCATCTCGCTGCCTCCTGCGGTCCTGCGCCTGTCTGACGCGCTTCACGGGGAGGTCGGAGTCGTCCGGCCGTTCTCTACATGCCGGCGGGAGTCTTTTTCCGGACTTTCTCCGTCCGGGACCCAGGCGCGCGCCTCACCGCCTCATCTCGGCGGCGAGCGCCGGAAGGACGACTGCGGAGTGGGTGGAACCTTCTGGCTCCGTCTGGAGTAAGTAGGGCGGGAGGACGATACATGAGGTGGTTGTTGGCAGGCGGACTGGTGGTGTCGCTGGTGGTCAGCGGGTGCGGCACGGGTGCGCCGCCCGACGCGGGGGCGCGGGCGGACGGGAGCGGGACACCAGGCGACTCGCGCGTGACGCCGGGCCCGGTGAGTCCCAGCGCCGTGAGCACTGGTGCCGGGAGCCCCGGCGCTGCGAGCCCAAGTGTTGTGACGTCTGGGTCCGCGAGTGCGAGTCCCGGTGTGACGGGTGCTGGGTGTCACGGCAGTCCGGTGTATCTCGGCGACGCGTTTCCTGAGCTCAGGGGGACGGCTCAGGATGCGGAGTTGTGGGGGTTGCTTTTCGTGGGCAAGCCACCCCTCCCGCGCGGCAAGGAGGTCAAGATCGTGTGGCGGATGACCGGCGAAGGGCCGTTGCGGGTCACGGGCACACTCCCGGACGGCACCTCCGCCAAGCTCGTCTGGGGGCCCGAGGAACACGGCGGGTCCAACTGGGAGCGGCCCGGTCAGGAGTGGGGGACGGGGTTCGTGTTCCCCAAGCGCGGCTGCTGGAAGATCGAGCTCACTCGTACGCGTGGCTCGGGCCACGTCTGGCTGCTGGTCCGGTGACCTGCCGGGGCGACCGGACCGTGGGCGCGCCCAGGCTGCTGGTCCGGTGACCTGCTCTGAGCTATCGGGCCGAGGGTTCGCCGGTGAGGGCGGTGTCCACGAAGGTGGTGACGTCGTCCAGGACCTCGTCCTTGTTCGTCTCGTTGAAGACCTCGTGCCGAGCCCCCTGGTAGATCCGCTCCCGGAAGTCCTCGCCTTTCACGGTCTCGATCCCCGCACGGCTGCCCGCGACCGGAACGAGTTCGTCCTCCTCCCCGTGCACCCACAGCGTGGGCAGCGTCCCGAACGTCCCGCCCTTGGCGATCACCGCCAGCGTCGTCGCGAACGCCTGCACCGTGGTCCGCTTGAACGGCCCGTGCCACACGAGCGGGTCGGCGGCGTACGCCGCGCCCACGGAGAGGTCGCGGGAGAGCGTGGCCGGGTCGATGGGGATGTCGGGGATCTCGGGGAGCGCGAGCAGCGCGGGGACGACGCCCCATTCGCCGATCACCGGACCGGACAGGACGAGGGCGGCCAGGCCGTCGCCGTAGCGCTGGGCGTAGCGGGCTGCGATCATGCCGCCCATCGAGTGGCCGATCAGCACGACCGGCACGCCGGGGTGGTCGGCTCTGGCGCGGTCCTCGACGGTGTGCGCGTCGGTGACCACGTCCTCGAAGTCCTCGATGAGCACCCTGTCGCCCGCCGACTTGCCGTGCCCCATGTGGTCGAGGCCGTAGACGGCCGCGCCGTGCCGGACGAGCCGATCCGCCACGTAGTCGTAGCGGCCGATGTGCTCGCCGTATCCGTGGATCAGCAGGGCGACGTATCTTGGCTGGTCATTCGGCCAGGCGCGGAGGTTGTTCAGGCCCCTGGTGCCGGTGAAGGTGTGCTCGGTCGACTCCGCCATGCTCACTCCTCGCTGGAAATGCGGTGAGCGTACGACGTCGGCTCGCCCGCCGACAACTGCGGGCTGCGAGGTCCGAAAACCGCAGACTTTTCGTAGCTCGGCGGTGTTGTAGAAGGTATGGACATCTACACCACGATCGACAGCCCAGTGGGCGAGATCCTGCTCGTCGCCGACGGCTCGGCGCTGACGCGCGTGTCATTCGACGTGAGCGTGCGGGTGGAGGAAGCGGTGGCAGCGGGGTCGCGCGGGTTGTTCGCGGCGGCGGAGCGGCAGTTCGGCGAGTACTTCGCGGGCGAGCGCACCTCCTTCGACCTGCCCGTCGTCACCCGGGGCAGTACGTTCCAGGAGAAGGTGTGGGCGGCGGTGGCGGCGCTGCCGTACGGGACCACGACGACCTACGGAGCTCTCGCCGCCCGCATCGGCGCGCCCCGTGACCGGATCCGCGCCGTCGGCGCCGCCATCGGCGCGAACCCGCTGCTCATCGTCCGCCCCTGCCACCGCGTCATCGGCGCCGGCGGATCGCTGACCGGCTACGCGGGCGGCGTGCAGCGCAAGCACCACCTGCTCACCCTCGAAGGCGCGCTGCAGCCGCAGCTCTGGAGCGTGTCGTGAGGGCCGACTGGGCCGCGCTGGCGAAGGAGGTCAACACGTACGGGTGCGCGCTGACTCCCCAGGTCCTCACGCCCGAGGAGTGCGAGCAGATCGCGGGCCTGTACGGCGAGGCCGGGCTGTTCCGGTCCACGATCGACATGGAGCGCTACCGGTTCGGCGCCGGGCAGTACCGCTACTTCAGCCGGCCGCTCCCGCCACTGGTCGAGGGGTTGCGGGCCGCGTTCTACCCGCGCCTGCTGCCGATCGCCCGCGACTGGGCGGCCAAGCTCGGACAGCCCGCGCCGTGGCCGGACGACTTCGATGAGTGGCTCGACATGTGCCACCGGGCAGGGCAGACCAAGCCGACGCCCATCCTGTTGCGGTACGAGCGCGACGACTGGAACGCCCTGCACCGCGACCTTTATGGGGATCTGGTGTTCCCGCTTCAGGTGGTGGTCGGGCTCGACCGGCCCGGCGAGGACTACACCGGCGGCGAGTTCCTGCTGGTGGAGCAGCGGCCACGAGCTCAGTCCCGGGGGACGGTGACCCTGTTGCCGCAGGGGCACGGGTTGATCTTCACCACCCGGGACCGGCCGGTGCGCTCGTCGCGCGGCTGGTCGGCCGCGCCGGTGCGGCACGGGGTGAGCACCGTGCGGTCGGGACTGCGGCACACACTGGGGCTGGTCTTTCACGATGCCGCATGAAAGAGCCATGACGTACACGCTGCGGGCCGATGGACACTCGTATCCTCGGCGGGCATCGTGGGGCACGTTTGTACGGACTGACGGTGCCAAGAACGGCGAGTTCGATTTCTAGGACAACGACAGGAGCACTTGCCAGGTAAAAGGCAGGGGCTTCTTGCTGTCATGGCCTCGGTCGCTACGTCCGAACGTCGCCCGGAGGTCGCCGACACCTTAGGGAGACCGGCAGTAGGCCGGAGCGGTGAGTCCGTCAAGGTCCTGAACGCCGAGCAGGCCGGACCCGGCGGTGATCACTGAGCGTATGGGACTCGGTAGCCGCCCTTGTACCGTCGAGCAGGACCTGACCTCGGGCGTTGTGTGATCGATTAGGCTGGCGGGACAGCAGACAAAGGGAAGACGCCAAGCCGATGATCAAACTTTCGCTGCCCGCCACCACCGAACGGCTCACCCTGCGCCTGTTCACGCCTGACGACATCGATGACCTGTACGCCTACCAGAGCCTCCCCGAGGTGGCCCGCTACCTCTACCGGCCGCCGCTTACCCGCGAGCAGTGCGCGCAGAGTCTGACACGGCGCGCGGCCGACAAGGCGTGGGCCGAGGATGGCGATGATCTGGTGGTCGCGGTCTGTCTGACCGGCGAGGCAAGGGTGATCGGCGAAGTGGTCCTGAAGCTGGCGAACGCGCGGGCCCGCCAGGCCGAGATCGGCTGGATCTTCAACCCCACGTACGGTGGCCGGGGTTACGCGACCGAGGCAGCGTTCGCGACCGCCTCGCTGGCTTTCGCCGAGCTGGGCGCCCACCGGCTCTTCGCCCGTCTCGACGTGCTCAACAGCGGGTCGGTGCACGTGTGCGAGCGCCTCGGCATGCGCCGGGAAGCACACCTCATCGAGAACGAGCTCGACGGCGAGCGCTGGGGCAGCGAATACGTTTACGCGGCGCTTTCCCACGAGTGGAAGGCCGATCGAGCCTAGGCCGTAACGTGATTTATCAGGAAAAGCCGTGATTCCACTCCCGCCACGAGAAATCGCCCCCGGCGCGGTGCACGTCCCCGGCTGGCTGCCGCTGGACGAGCAGCGCCACCTCGTCCAGGTCTGCCGCGAGTGGGCCACCGGCCCCGTGCCGATCAGGCACACGGTGCTCCCCCGAGGCGGCGTCATGTCCGTGCGGACGGTCTGCGTAGGCTGGCACTGGCAGCCGTACAAGTACACCCGCCACGCCGGCGACGTGAACGGCCACCAGGTCGCCGCCTTCCCCGGCTGGCTCGGCGACCTGGGCCGCCGCGCCCTGGCCGCCGCATCCAGTGCCTCCGCCGGCGTGTACGGCCCCCTCAGCGAGGGCTACGAGCCCGACACCGCTCTGATCAACTTCTACGACGGCCAGGCCAAGATGGGCATGCATCAGGACAAGGACGAGAAGTCCGATGCCCCGGTGGTGTCGCTGAGCATCGGCGACACGTGCGTGTTCCGCTTCGGCAACACCGAGACGCGCGGCCGCCCGTACACCGATGTCCAGCTCGCCTCCGGCGACCTGTTCGTCTTCGGCGGCCCGTCACGCTTCGCCTACCACGGCGTGCCGAAGGTCTATCCGGGAACGGGCGACCCCGCCACCGGCCTGACCTCCGGCCGGCTGAACATCACGATGCGCGTCACGGGGCTGCGGTGATGTGGTCGAACGCGTCGTCGCCGAGCGTGCGCCGCAGGGTCCGCAGCACCTTGTCCGGATTGTCGTGCGGCCCCTGCATGTAATAGGGCCTGCCGTCCCGCCCGAAGGTGATCGCGGAGTCGCCCTCCCACTTGCCCAGCACCTCGGAGGCCGGCGCGAAGTCCTCGTGCGGCTCGAACCCGAGCCCGCGCGCGTAGTCGACGGCGCCGAACACCAGGTCCCGCGCCAGCTCGATGGGCGCCTCCTGCCAGCCCGCGTACTCGCCGAAGAAGTAGTCGCGAAAGCGCCGGAGCTGCCGGTCGTCGAGCACGTCAGGACCGATCGCGTCCTTGGCCCCCAGGCAGTAGGCGTCGACGAGGAAGCCGCTGACCGTCATCCTGTCCCAGGTGTGCCGCCGGGCGACGAGCACGCAGAGCATCCCGTCCGCGCCCGACTCGGGCGCCTCGTCGGCCCACCCGCGCGCCGGATCGACGCCGAGCCCCGCGCTCCAGCCGGTGTTGATCCAGCAGCCGGCCACCTCGGGCTCGCCGGTGCCGGCGCTCTCGGCGGCGATGGCCCGCACCAGCGGCGCCACGACCGAGGGCGGCACCTTCAGCGCGCGGGCGATCTCCTTCGGCGACCTGCCCTGCTCACGCAGCTCGCGTACACGTTCCTTCAGTTCCCCTGTGTCCACCCGCGCAGCCTAACGAAGGCGATGGTCCGCCCGGCGCAGGATCGCGACGGTGCGCGCGGCCGGCCCGGGAAACAGGGCAGTCTCCGTGTTCGGCCGCGCTTCTCTGGGGCTCAAGAGCGCACATAGGGTGACGAGCATGCGTTTTGGCGTGCTTGGACCGCTGGCCGTGTGGACGGACGCCGGCGAGACCGTCACGGTCCCCGGCCTCAAGGTCCGGGCGCTGCTCGTGGACCTGCTCGTCCACGAGGGCCATCCGGTGTCGGTGGACCGCCTGCTGGACGACCTGTGGGGCGCGGAGCCGCCGGGCAACCCGGCGGGCGCGCTGCAGGTGCGGGTCTCCCAACTGCGCAAGGCGCTGGAGGACGCCGAGTCCGGCGGCAAGAACCTCGTCGTCTCCCGCGCTCCCGGCTATCTCCTGCGGCCGGACCCCGGCGCCCTGGACGCGACCCGCTTCGCCGGCCTGCTGGCGCGGGCCGAGGCCGCCGGCGACGCCAGGACCAGGGCGGGGTTACTGGCCGACGCGCTGGCGTTGTGGCGGGGGCCGGCGTACGCGGACTTCGCCGACGAGGAGTACACCAGGTCGGCCATCGTCCGCCTGGAGGAGCAGCGGTTGTCGGCGCTGGAGCAGCAGGCGGAGGCGCGGCTGGAGCTGGGCGAGCACGGGCTGCTCGTGGGCGAGCTGGGCGACCTGGTGGCCCGGCATCCGCTCAGGGAGCGCCTGCGGGCCGTGCACATGCGCGCCCTCTACCGGGCCGGGCGCCAGAGCGAGGCCCTGGCGTCGTACGTGGAGCTGCGTGCGCGCCTGGCCGACGAGCTCGGGCTGGATCCGGGACCCGAGCTGGTCGCGCTGCACCAGGCGGTGCTCGGGCAGGACCCGGCCCTGAGCGTGCCCGCCGGCCGTCCCGTCTCGAACCTGCCCGCCTCCGTGAGCAAGCTGATCGGCCGGGACGGCGCGCTGGCCGAGGTGTGCGCGCTGGCCGGGGAGGAGCGGCTGGTCACGCTCACCGGCACCGGCGGGGTCGGGAAGACCCGGCTGGCGCTGGAGGTCGCGGCCCGCCTGGTGGGCGACCATCCGGACGGCGCCTGGCTGGTGGCGCTCGACCAGGCGTCCCGCGCACCGGCGGAGGCCGTCATGGCGGCCCTGGACATCCGGGAGGACGCCGCTTCCGCCGATCCCGCCGGGCAGCTCGCCGGCGCGCTGCGGAGCCGGCGCATGCTGCTCGTGCTGGACAACTGCGAGCACCTGGTGGAGCAGGTCGCCGAGCTGGCCGAGCTGCTCCTGCGCGCCTGTCCCGGCCTGCGGATCCTGGCGACGAGCCGGGAGCCGCTGGCGGTGCACGGCGAGGTGTTGTGGAGCGTGCCGCCGCTCGGCGTGCCCGCCGGCGCCGATCTGACGACCATGGCCGGGTCGGACGCCGTCCGGCTCTTCGTGACCAGGGCCGCCGCCTCCGCGCGCGGGTTCACGCTGGACGCGGGCAACGCGCAGGCCGTCGCGCAGCTCTGCCGGCGTCTGGACGGCATCCCGCTGGCTCTGGAGCTGGCCGCGACCCGGGTGCGGGCTCTCGGCGTGCGGGGCGTGGTGGCCCGGCTGGACGACCGCTTCCGCCTGCTGGCCTCGGGGCAGCGGGGCGCGCCGGCCCGCCAGCAGACGCTCACCGCGGTGATCGACTGGAGCTGGGACCTGCTGTCGGAGGACGAGCGGTGTGTCCTGCGCCGCCTGGCCGTGCATGCCGACGGCTGCACCCTGGAGGCCGCGGAGGACGTCACGGCCGCCGCCGATCCGGGCGGCCAGGGGCTGGACGTGCTCGATCTGCTGGCCCGGCTCGTCGACCGCTCGCTCGTGATCGTCGCCGACACCCCGCTGGGCGTCCGCTACCGGATGCTGGAGTCGGTGTCCGCGTACTGCCTGGCCAGGCTGGCGGAGGCCGGCGAGCTCGACCGGGTCCGCCGCGCGCACCTCGGTCACTACCTGGCGCTGGCGCTGGAGGCTGAGCCCGAGCTGTACGGGCACGAGCAGCGGGACCGGCTGCTGCGCCTGGACGCGGAGGCCGCGAACCTGCGGGCGGCGCTCGACACGGCGGCCGCCCAGCAGGACGCGGACAGCGCGACCCGGCTGGTGAACGCGCTGGCCTGGTACTGGTTCCTGCGCGGCCGGCTGACCGAGGGGCGGCGCTCACTGACGGCGGTCCTGTCCATCCAGGGCGAGAGCGAGGGCCCCAGGGCGCGGACGGCGGCCTGGCAGGCCGGGTTCGCGCTGATGCTCGGCGAGCAGGCCGACTGGGCGGCGGCGCTGGCAGGGCTCGGCGACCCCGGCGAGCGGGCCAGGGCCGAGCTGTTCATCGCGATGCACATCAGGGACATGCCGACCGGTCAGGAGCTGACCCGCCGGTCGCTGGCCGCGTTCCGGGCGCTCGGGGACCGGTGGGGCGTGGCCGCCGCGCTCGCCAGGCAGGCCAGGGACGCGTTCACCACGCGGGACTTCGAGGCGCTGAAGCGCGACGGCGAGGAGAGCGCCCGGCTGTTCACCGAGCTCGGCGACCGCTGGGGGGTGCTGCAGGCCACGGAGTGGCTGGGCGGCATGGCGGAGATGGCGAGCGATCCGCAGCAGGCCAACCGGCTGTTCACCGAGGGCCTGCGGATCGCCGAGGACCTGGGGCTCTGGCCCGAGGTCGCCGGCCGTACGGCCTGGCTGGGCTGGATGGCGCTGCAGAACGGCGAGTACGAGCGCGCCATGGAGTTCTGCGAACGCGCCAGGAGGCTCTCCATCGGGCAGGGCCACAAGGGCGGCGAGACCATGGCGGAGATGGGCCTCGCCTTCGCCGCGCGCCGGGCCGGCCGGCTCGACCTGGCCGAGACGCACCTGCGCCACCTGCTCGAAGGCGTCGACCGCGACCCGGACGTCGAGCCGTCCCTGCACCTGCCGTCCACGCTGATCGAGCTGGGCTATCTGACGGAGCTGCGCGGCGATCCGGACACGGCCATGGAGCTGCACCTGGAGGCGCTGGCCGCCGGCCGCAGGATCGGCGATCCGCGGACGATGGCGGGGGCTCTGGAGGGGGCCGCGTCGGCGGCCGGCGGCACCGGGCGGGCCGCCAGGCTGCTCGGCGTTGCGGCCGCCGCCAGGGAGCACAACCGCACTCCCGCCGGCGCGTCCGAGCAGGAGATGATCGACGCGGTCCACACGCGGGTGCGTGCCGTGCTCGGTGAGGAGACGTTCACGGCGGCGTACGAGCACGGCGCCACCCACAAGCTCGACGAGGCGCTGGACCTGCTGTAGTCCTCAGGCCAGGTGCTCGGCCAGGCGGTCGAAGAACTCGATCCAGCCCTGCCTGGCCTGCTCGGCGTGCTCCGGGGCGGTGTTGACGCCGAGCTGGTGGAAGCGCATCTCCGTCCGGCCGCCCAGGTCGGCGAAGTCGACCGTCACCACGGACGCGGGCCCGTCGCCCGGATGGTCGGGGTCGCCCGTGGTGAACACCAGCCGCTCGGCCGCGCGCACCTCCCGGTACGTCCCGTCGAGCGTCACCTCGAACCCCTCCTCCCCCACCAGGACGGCGCGCCAGCTCCCGCCCGGCCACGCGTCCAGGGTGATCCGGCCCACCGGGGTGGCGAGTGTGCTCGGGCCGAACCAGCGGGAGAAGTGCTCGGGCTCGGTCCAGGCGGCGTACACCTGCTCCCGGGGGGCGTCGAAGACGCGGGTGATGTCGTACTCGGCGGTCGAAAGAACGGTCTGGGCCATGGTCTCGTCCTCGGTGCTCGCGGCGGCGCTGATGGCTCCAAGGTGCCCGGCCGGGCTTACGATCCCCTTCCCGGGCCCTTAAGGCAGGGGCGTGGCCGCCATGGCGTAGCGCGGCGCGTCCGCGCGGAAGGACGACGCCGTCACCTCGAAGCCCGCCTCCTCCAGCCGGGCGCGCAGGTCATCGGGGGTGAACGGCTGGAAGTCGATCGGGTAGCGGCGGTGGGTCACCGAGCCGTCGGGCCGCTCCAGCAGCAGGACGACCTCCGCCAGGCACGGCTCGGCGAAGTCGGCGGGAATCGTCCAGACGTACACGCAGAGCGAGCGCACCCCGTCCCGTTCCCTGAACTCGCCCGCCGGCTGGATCCGCGGCCGCTCCCGATAGAGCTGCTCCCAGTTGCGCGAGTCGACGATCAGCGTGCCGCCGGGCGTCACGACGCGCCGCATCGCCGCCAGCGCGGCCACCATGGCGTCGTGCGAGCCGGTGTGCACCAGCGAGTTGCCCAGGCACGTGACCAGGTCGAACGGCTCCTTCATCGTCGTCGGCAGGTCCTGCCACAAACACGTGAGGAACTCGACGCCGGGCACGCGGCGCTGGGCCTGCTCGACCATGGCGGGGCTGCCGTCGGAGCCGGTGACCCGCAGGCCCCGGTGCGCGAGCGCCATCGCGTCCGTGCCGATGCCGCAGGCGCAGTCGAGCACGCGGGCGCCGGGCGGCAGGGCGCCGACCACGTCCTCGATGAGCGAGCCGCTGCCGCTGGAGGTGCCGCCGATCACGCCGGGCGGCACCACGGTCCGGTCGGGGAAGATCCAGTGGTAGTCGGCGGCCAGGTCGCGGTAGTAGTCCTGCACGGATCGAGCCTCGCACGCGAGCCCTGCGGGGTCCATGGCCGGTCCATGGCCGTGTGGCAGGCTGGGTCGCATGAGGATCATCCGCGCCGCCAAGGTGCTCACCGGCCGCCCCGGACAGGTGATCGAGAACGGCGAGATCCTCATCGACGGGCCCGCGATCGTCTCGGTCGGCCCACCCGGCAGCGCAGGCGAGACAGGCGAGGTCACCGAGCTGCCCGGTCACACGGTGCTGCCCGGGCTGATCGACGCGCACGTGCACCTGGGGTTCGACCCGAAGGTCGATCCGGTCACGCGGCGCAGCCCCGAGAGCGACCAGCGGCTGCTGCTGCGGATGGCGGAGAACGCCCGCAAGCTCGTGTCGGCCGGCGTCACCACCGCCCGCGACCTCGGCGGGCGCGACTTCCTCGACCTGGCCTTACGGGACGCGATCGAGGACGGCCTGGCCGTCGGCCCGCACCTGCTGGCCGCGACCAGGCCCATCACGATCACCGGCGGCCACTGCTGGTACATGGGCGGCGAGGCCGACGACGAGCCCGCCATCCGCCGCGTGGCCAGGGAGAACCTGCGGGCGGGGGCCGACTGCCTGAAGGTGATGGCCTCCGGCGGGCTGATGACGCCGGGCGCGCCGCCGAGCTGGACGTCGCAATACTCCACCGAGCAGCTCCGCGTGGTCGTCGAAGAGGCGGCGAGCCGGGGCAAGGGCGTCGCGGCCCACGCCCACGGGCACGCCGCGATCAGGAGCTGCCTCGACGCCGGTGTCACGACGATCGAGCACTGCACGTTCTTCACCCCGTCCGGCCACCGTTACGACGCCGGGCTCGCCGAGCTGGTCGCGGCCGCCGGCACGTACGTCTGCCCCACCGTGCACGGCTCCTTGGGGCGCATGCGCGAGGTGCACGGGCAGGAGATGTACGACGCCTGGATGGGCACGCTGTCCGCGATGCGGGAGGCGGGGGTGCGCATGATCGCGGGCACCGACGCCGGGTTCGCCGTCGGCGGCATCGACAACCGCACCGACGGCTACGTGGGCGGCCTGGAGATGTTCGCGGTGACCGGCTACTCCAACCCGGAGGTCATCGAGCTGGCCACCGTGCTGGCGGCCGACGCCTGCGGGGTCGGCGAGGTCACCGGCAGCCTGGAGGCGGGCAAGCGGGCCGATCTGATCGCGGTCGCGGGCGATCCGCTGCGCCGCCTGGCCGACCTGCGCGACCTCGCGCTCGTCCTGGTCTCGGGACGCTCCGTCGCGCAGACGGGCGTGGACACGGTGACCGGTTCCGCCGGTTGAGAGGAGATGTCATGCTGCCCTGGTCCGCCGAGCTCGCCGGACGTCTGGACCATCGCGTGGTCGACAGCGCCCTGCTGCGCGGCAACCCGCTGGGCGATCCGCACGAGCGGCCGCTCATGGTGTACGTCCCGCCGGGCTACGACGACGAGCCGGAACGCCGCTACCCCGCCGTGTACGTGCTGCTCGGCTACACCGGGCACGTCGCCATGTGGCTCAACAGGATGCCGTTCCGCCAGCCGTACCCGGAGCTGGCCGACGCCGTGTTCGCCGGCGGCGACGTGCCGCCCGCGATCGTCGTCTACGTGGACGCCTGGACCTCGCTCGGCGGGAGCCAGTATCTCGACTCCCCCGGCACCGGGCGCTATCACTCCTACCTGCGCGACGAGGTCGTGCCGTGGGTGGACGCGCACTACCGCACGATCGCGAGCCGCGACCACCGGGCGATCACCGGCAAGTCGAGCGGCGGCTACGGCGCCATGGTGAGCGCCATGCTGGCGCCCGACGTGTTCGGCGCGCTGGCCACGCACGCCGGCGACGCGCTGTTCGAGGTCGGCCAGCGCCGGGCCTTCCCGGCGCTGGCGCGCCGGCTGCGCGACCGGTACGACGGCTCCTACGACACGTTCCTGGCCGACTTCCGCGGGCGTCTGGCGGGGACCAAGGAGGGCGACCTCGAACTGCTGGAGATGTACGCCTACGCGGCCGCCTACTCCGCCGACGCCGACGGGACCGTGCGCGTGCCGTTCGACGACACGGGCGCCGTCGTTCCCGAGGTGTGGGAGCGCTGGCTGGCCTGCGATCCGGTGGTGATGGCCCGCGAGCCGCGCTACGCCGAGGCGCTGCGGTCGATGCGGGCCATCTGGGTGGACGCCGGCGACAAGGACGAATATTTCCTGGACTTCGGCGCCGTCGCCTTCCACCGGGCGCTGGCGGCGGCGGGGGTGCCCGATGAGCGGATCTTCTTCGAGCTCTTCGACGCCGGTCACGGGGCGATCGAATACCGCTATCCGCTCGCCCTGGCCTGGCTGGCCCGCCGCCTGTCCCCCTGAAGCATGATCATCCTTTCGTGGCGCCCGCGGTCAGGCCGCCGACCAGGTGGCGTTCGGCGATGGCGTAGAAGATGAGCGCGGGCACCATGGCGAGGATGAGGTAGGCCAGGATGCGGGCGGTGTCGGAGGCGTACTGGCCCTGGAACTGCTGGATGCCGAGCGGGAGCGTCCAGCTCGCCTCCTCGCTGAAGACGACCAGCGGCAACATGAAGTTGTTCCAGCTCCCCACGATGGCCAGCACGGAGACGGTGGCGATGGCGGGCCTGGCCATGGGCAGCAGGATGCGCCAGAAGAAGCCGAACGGGGTGCAGCCGTCGATCGTGGCCGCCTCCTCGACCTCGCCGGGGATGCTCCTGAAGAAGCCGCGCAGAATGATGATCGTCAGCGGCAGGCCGAAGGCGGCCTGCGTCAGGATGACGCCGAGCGGGTTGTCCAGCAGGCCGAACGTGCGCAGCAACACGAAGATCGGCAGGATGGCCACCGCGAACGGGAACATCAGCCCGGCCGTGAACAGCGTGAACAGCACCTCCCTGCCCCGGAAGGCGAACCTGGCGAAGACGAACCCGGCCAGCGCCGCCAGCGCGACCGTCAGCACGGTGGTCACGACGGCGATGAACGTGCTGTTCCACATCTGCAGCCAGAACGAGCCCGAGCCGAGCACCTCGGTGTAGTTCTCGGGCACCCAGGGGGCGGGCAGGCCGAACGGGTTCTCGGACAGCTGGCTGTTGCTCTTGAACCCGCCGAGCAGCGCGTACACCACCGGGATCAGGATGAACGCGCCGACGACCCAGGCGATGACGTGCAGCGGCAGGGTGTTGCGCCGCGCCGCGGGCTTCTTGCCGTGGATCATCGGCGTGCTCCCATCGAGGTGGTCGCGCCCTCAAGGTCGCGGCGCATCACGAGACGCTGGTAGAAGAGGGCGAAGACGAGGCTGAGCCCGAACATCACGACGCTGATCGCGCTGGCGTAGCCGACCTGGGAGCGCTTGAAGCCCCAGTCCATCATCGTGACGGCCATCGTCTCCGAGGAGTGCGAGGGGCCGCCCTGGGTGAGGATCCAGACCAGGTCGAAGAGCTGGATGGTGTAGATCACGGACAGGAAGACGCTGATCCGAATCGTGGGGCCGAGCAGCGGCAGCGTGACGTACCTGAACGACTTCCAGGCCGTGGCGCCGTCGATCTGGGCGGCCTCGATGAGCTCGTTCGGGATGTTCTGCCGCCCGGCCAGATAGATCATCATGTGGAAGCCGAAGTACTTCCAGGTCATCACCAGGAAGAGCGACGGCATCACGGTGTCGGGGTCGGCCAGCCAGTCCGAGGTGAACCCGAAGACCGACAGGAGCTGGTTCGCCATGCCCGACTCGGGCGACAGGATCAGCGAGAACAGCACGCCGGTGATCACTTCGGACAACACGTACGGCGCGAAGAACACCAGCCGGTACAGCGCCCGCCCGCGAATCCGCTGGTTCAGCAGCATCGCGATGGCCAGCGAGAACGGTAGCTGGACCACGATCGAGAACAGCACGAGCAGCAGCAGGTGCCACAGGTCCTGCGCGAAGATCTCCTGGCCGAACAGGCGGGTGAAGTTGTCGAACCCGATGAAGTTGCTCGGCAGGCCGCCGAACCCGTTCCACCTGAAGACGCTGGAGTAGAGCGCCACCAGGATCGGCGCCACGACCAGCAGCACGAACAGGACCAGCGCGGGCAGCAGGAACAGGGCGATGGTCACCCAGCGGCTGCGCCGCCTGGTGGCAGGGGCAGGGGCCCGAAGCTCGACCGCTTCGGGCCCTTTGGTGAGTGTCGTCATCCTTCGCTCTTGGCCACTTCGGTGATGTCGGCGCCGACCTCTTCCGGCGTCTTCGTGCCGCCGATCAGCTCGGCCACGCTGTCGTTGACCTGCTGGCCGACCGCGGGCGGGTAGGCCTGGTCGAGGTAGAGCTGGTAGCCGCCGGCCGCGGCGAGCATGGTCGCGACCTGCTTGAGGTTGGCGTCCTTCACCGCGCTCTCCTCGCCCTTGAGCACCGGCAGCACGCCGCCGGACTCCACGGCCTTGGAGTGGTTGCCCATCTCGGTCATGAACTTCACGAACTGCAACGCCTCCGGCGGCGCGTCCGCGCCCACCGCCAGGCCCCCGCCGCCGCCGAACGCGTCCGTCGCCGAGCCCTTGCCGCCGTCGACCGCCGGGAACGGGAAGAAGCCGAGGTCGTCGCCGAGGCCCTTGCCCGAGTCCTTCTGCACGCTCGGCGCCCACTGGCCCATCAGCTCCATGGCCGCCTTGCCGTTGCTGACCGTGGCGGACTGGCCGTCAGGAGTGGAGTAGGCCGCCCCCAGGAAGCCCTTCTGGAACGGCTGGAGGTCGGCCAGCGCCTTGACCTGCTGGCCCGCGGCCACGAAGTCGGGCTTGGTGAAGTCGTGGTCCACGCCTGCCTGCTGGAGCGCGGGCAGACCGGCGATGCGCATGGCGAGGTAGGCCCAGTAGTAGTGGCCCGGCCACTTCTCCTTGCCCGCCAGGGCGATCGGGGTGACGCCCGCGGCCTTGAGCTTCTTGACGTCCTCCAGATAGGCCGCCCAGGTGGCCGGCGGCTCGGTGATGCCCGCCTTCTCGAAGAGTTTCTTGTTGTACCAGAACCCGACCATGCCGATGTCGGTCGGCAGGCCGTAGATCTTGCCGTCGAAGGTGTAGGCGCTCAACGCCGCCGGGGTGAACGTCGGCAGCACCGAGGCCGCGTCGGCGGAGATGTCCTTCACCAGGCCCGCGTCGATCTGCTGCTTGAGCACGCCGCCGCCCCACGAGGCGAAGATGTCGGGAGCCTTGCCGGACTGCGTGATCGTGGTCAGCTTGGCCTTGTAGGCGTCGTTCTCCAGGACCGTCGCCTTGATCGTGACGTTGGGATTCTTGGCCTCGAACTCCTTGGCTCGCTGTGCCCAGAGCGACTTCAGCGGCTCGGCCGTCGACAGGTGCCACCATTCGAGCGTCACCTTGGCGGGTGCGCCGCCGCTCTGGCTCTGCTGGGGTGTGGTTCCCCCACCGCCACCACCGCACCCGGCTATCAGCACGGCGGTCGCGATCAACACGAGACTGCGTTTCATAGGGGTCCCTTCCTAGCTCGCTCGAAACTTTCGTGAACCCCCCGATAATTTCGCTGCCTGGATCGTAGGTAAACGGCGTCGTAAGCGTCAACACCCGCTGTGGGAGCGATCCCAAACCGAAACTTTCGGCTACACTCCCGACTTGTGTCAGCGAAGAGACGGGTGACGATCGCACTGATCGCGGAGGAGGCCGGAGTCTCCATCCCGACGGTGTCCAAGGTCATCAACGGACGACCGGAGGTCGCGCCGGCGACCCGTCATAGGGTCGAGCGGCTCCTGCAGGAGCACGGCTACCAGCGGCGGATCAGCCAGGACGACACCCCTGCGGGACTGGTCGACCTGGTCTTCGCCGAGATCGAGTCGCCCTGGGCCATGGAGATCGTGCGGGGCGCGGAGATCGCGGCCCACGAGGGCGGGGCCAGCGTGGTCATCTCCGTCCTCCACACGCACGCGGGCCCTAGCCGCGACTGGCTCGAACGCCTGGCCGCCCGCAGGACCGACGGCGTCGTCATCGTCGCCTCCCGTCTGTCTACCGGCATCCAGGCCCAGCTCAGCGCCCGCTCGTTGCCGTTCGCGGTGGTGGACCCCGAGGGCGAGCCCGCGCCGGGGGTCGTCTCGGTCGGCGCCACCAACTGGAACGGCGGCCTCGCCGCCACCCGCCACCTCCTGGAGCTGGGGCACCGGCGGATCGGCATGATCAGCGGCCCGGCCGACATGTTGTGCAGCCAGGCCAGGATCGACGGCTACCGCGCGGCGCTGGAGACGGCCGGGCTGCCGATCGCGCCCGAGCTGATCCGGCGCGGCACGTTCCTGGTGGACTCCGGCCACGACGAGGGCCACGAGCTGCTGTCCCTCGCCGACCCGCCCACGGCCATCTTCGCCGGCAGCGACCTGCAGGCGTTCGGTGTCTTCGAGGCGGCCAGGCAGCGCGGGCTCCGGGTGCCCGCGGACCTCAGCGTGGTGGGCTTCGACGACCTGCCGCTGGCCAAGTCGGCCTGGCCGCCGCTGACCACCGTCCGGCAGCCGCTGCAGGAGATGGCCGCTCTGGCCACCCGTACGGTGCTGGCCATGGGGCGGGGCGAGGTGCCGGAGACCAAGCGGGTGGAGCTGGCCACGGAGCTCATCGTCCGGGAGAGCACCGCACGCCACGACTAGGCAGGTGGCCGGCTCTGCTGGGGCCGGAGTCGTTCGGCCAGTTCCTCCAGCGCGGCCACGGTCTCCCGCACACGTTCAGGGTCCTCCGTGCCGAGCGCGGCGGCCAGCGCGGCGTCGATGGGCGTGTCACGGACCCGGGTGACCCGGTCCGACACCTCTGGAGCCTCACGGATGATCGTCCGCCGCCGGTCCGCCGGATCGGTCTCGGTGACCACCGCGCCGGCCGCGCGCAGCCGCGCGATCGAGGCGGACACGGCGCTCTGCGGCAATCCCGTCCGCACGGCGATCTCGCCCACCGTGGTCCCCGGATGCCCGCGCAGGTCGCTCACCACGATCAGCACCGTGCGTAGACTCGTGGACTGCTCGCCGATGCCCTCGGTCGGCATGGCCTCCTCGCCGATTTTCATCAGCGCCCGGCCCAACAGGAACAACTCCACCCCATTCACTCTCAGCAACTTACCGGCGTGGCTGGGTAAGGTCGTACGACGTGACGACGGAGCTGGAGCATCTTGCCGCGCGGCTGCGCGCGTTCGCGCGGGCCAGGGACTGGGAGCAGTTCCACACGCCGAAGAACCTGGCGATGGCGCTGGCGGGCGAGGTGGGCGAGCTGGTGGCGGAGTTCCAGTGGCTCACGGCCGAGGAGTCGGGCAGCCCCGACCCCGGCACGCTGGCCAGGATGCGGACGGAGCTGGGCGACGTGACCCTCTACCTGGTCCGGCTGGCCGACGTTCTGGGCGTGGATCTGGTGGCGGCGGCCCAGGCCAAGCTCGACGACAACGACCGCCGCTACGACGCCGACCTCTATCGCGGCTCGGCCAGGAAGGCGCCGCCGTCGCCGGGCGGAGCCTGAAGCCGCCCCGGGTCGACCGCCGTTCCGGAGCGCGTCGTCGCGCGCACACTGTCGTCCGCGAACCCTTGCGTGCCTGTTCTTCGCCTGCGCTAATTAGGTAAGGCTTTCCTCAGCGCTCGGGAGTAACGGTGTTCGCCAGTTACCTCATCGGACTGCGCGAAGGTCTCGAGGCGGCACTCGTCGTCTCGGTCCTGGTCGCTTTCCTCGTCAAAAGCGACCGCACGGACAAACTCCCTCAGGTCTGGACGGGCGTCGGCGCGGCCATCGTGCTGTCCGTGGGCTTCGGCGCGCTGCTCACCTTCACGGCAGCGCGTCTGGACTACACCGGGCAGGAGCTGTTCGACGCGATCACCTCGCTGCTCGCGGTCGCGTTCGTCACCGCGATGATCTTCTGGATGCGGCGGGCCGCCCGCGCGCTCTCCGGCGAGTTACGCGGCAAGCTCTCCGCCGCGCTCGCGGTGGGCTCGGTGGCGGTGGCGCTGATGGCGTTCCTGGCCGTCGCCCGCGAGGGGCTGGAGACGGCGTTGTTGTTCTTCGCCTCCGTGCAGGGCGCCACCACGACGGCGGCGCCGCTGATCGGCATCAGCCTGGGGCTGCTCACCTCCGTGCTCATCGGCTGGGGGCTGTACAGGAGCGCCGTGCGGATCAACCTCACCCGGTTCTTCACCTGGACCGGGCTGCTGCTGATCGTCGTGGCGGCGGGGATCTTCAAGTACGGCGTGCACGACCTGCAGGAGGCGGGCATCCTGCCCGGGATCAACACCTACGCCTTCGACATCAGCGCCGTCCTGCCCGCCGACTCCTGGTACGGCACGCTGCTGGCCGGCATGGTGAACCTCACCCCGCAGCCCACCGTCGCCGAAATGGCGGCCTGGGCCCTCTACCTCGTTCCCACCCTCTTCCTCTTCCTGCGCCCGCAGCGGGCCGGGTCCGCCCCCGCGCCTGCTTCCTCAGCGCTCTGAACAGGAGCATCATGCGTACCGCAATCCGCCTCTCCTTCGGCGCGTTCGCCCTGGCGGGGCTCGCCGCCTGCGGCTCGGGGACCGCCCCCGCGCCCTCGGGAGCCGCCGCCACCCCGGGCAAGATCACCGTGGCCGCGTCCGACACCGAGTGCAAGGTCGGCGTCTCCGAGATCGCGGCCGGCACCACGACGTTCAGCGTCACGAACGGCGGCAGCAAGGTGACCGAGTTCTACGTGTACGCCCCGGGTGACCGCATCATGGCCGAGGTCGAGAACATCGTGCCCGGCCTGACCAGGGAGCTCATCGCCGAGTTGCCGGCCGGCGCGTACGAGACGGCGTGCAAGCCCGGCATGGTGGGCAAGGGCCTCCGCAACGCGCTCAAGGTGACGGGTGAGCACAAGCCGCTCAACGCCGACGCCAAGCTGGCCGAGGCGACGAAGAGCTACAAGCGTTACGTCAAGTCCCAGAGCGACACGCTGCTGGTGAAGACGCAGGAGTTCGTGGACGCGGTCAAGGCCGGCGACATCGACAAGGCCAAGACGTTGTTCCCGGTGTCGCGTACGTACTGGGAGCGCATCGAGCCGGTGGCGGAGATCTTCGGCGACCTCGACCCGGCGATCGACGCCCGCGAGGCCGACCTGGCCAAGGGCGAGGAGTGGACCGGTTTCCACCGGATCGAGAAGGACCTGTGGATCCACAAGGACGTCAGCGAGAGCGGCCCGATCGCCGACAAGCTGATCACCGACGTCAGGACGATCGTGACGAAGGCCAACGCCACCGACCTGACCCCGCTGAACCTCGCCAACGGCGCCAAGGAGCTGCTCGACGAGGTCGCCACCGGGAAGATCACCGGCGAGGAGGACACGTGGTCGCACACCGACCTGTGGGACTTCGACGCCAACCTCCAGGGCTCCAAGGCGGCGGTGCAGGCGCTGCGGCCCGTGCTGGAGGAGCGGGCTCCCGAGCTGGTCAAGACGCTGGACGAGAGGTTCGCCGCGGCGGAGGCGGCGCTCGGAGCACATCAGAAGGGCGACGGCTGGAGGCTGCACGACGAGTTGTCCGAGGGTGAGCTGAAGACGTTGTCCGACGCGATCAACGCGCTGGGCGAGCCGATCAGCAAGATCGCTCCGATCGTCGCCAAGTAGGAGCGGAGGTAACACGATGGCCGAAGCCAGGGACGCCGGAGAGGACGCGTACGCCGGGCGCGGCGGCCGACCCATCTCTCCTGCCGAGAGGTCCGGGCAGGGCCCCGTGGCGGGCGGGCGGCTCAGCCGGAGGGGGTTGTTCGGGCTGGGCGCGGCGGGCGCGACCGTGGCCGGCGCCGGTGTCGTGGCCGCGAACACGCTGCTCGACGAGCCGCCGGTCGCGCACGCGGCCTCGACCTCCGACCCGTTCCCCTTCTACGGCGCGCACCAGGCGGGCATCGTCACCCCCGCGCAGGACCGCCTGCACTTCGTGGCCTTCGACGTCACCACCGGCAAGCGGGCCGAGCTGCTGGAGCTGATGCAGGAGTGGACGGCCGCCGCGGCCCGGCTGACCCAGGGCAAGGAGGCGGGTTCGTTCGGGGCGGCGGGCGTCGCGCCGGAGGCCGCGCCCGACGACACCGGCGAGGCGCTGGGCCTGCCGGCCTCCGGGCTGACGCTCACGGTCGGGTTCGGGGCGTCGCTGTTCGACGGCAGGTTCGGGCTGGCGGGCCGGCGGCCGGCCGCCCTCGCCGATCTGCCGAAATTTCCGGGAGACAGGCTTATTCCGGAAATTTCCGGTGGCGACATCTGCGTGCAGGCGTGCGCCCACGACCCCCAGGTCGCCGTGCACGCCATCCGCAACCTGGCCAGGATCGGCTTCGGCAGAGTCTCCGTCCGCTGGTCGCAACTCGGCTTCGGCCGTACGTCGTCCACCTCGCGCGCCCAGGCCACCCCGCGCAACCTGATGGGCTTCAAGGACGGCACCAACAACCTCAAGCTGGAGGACACCGACCTGCTCCGCGCGCAGCTCTGGGCCACCGCGCAGGACGGCCCGGCCTGGATGGCGGGCGGCAGCTACCTGGTGACCAGGAAGATCCGCATGACGGTCGAGACCTGGGACCGCACCTCACTCGCCGAGCAGGAGCAGATCTTCGGCCGGAACAAGATCGAGGGCGCGCCGCTGCACGGCAGAGCCGAGTTCGACACGCTGAACTTCGCCGCCAAGGGCGCCGACGGCCGGCCGCTCATCGCCGATGACGCCCACGTACGGCTGGCGCACCCGAGCTTCCACGGTGAGGCGCGCCTGCTGCGCAGGGGGTACAACTTCGTGGACGGCTCCGACGGGCTCGGCCGGCTGGACGCGGGGTTGTTCTTCATCGCCTACCAGCGCGATCCGCGCCGCCAGTTCGTGCCCGTGCAGATGGCGCTGGCCAGGAGCGACCCGCTCAACGAGTACATCAAGCACGTCTCCAGCGGCCTGTTCGCCTGCCCGCCCGGGGTGCTGGACGCGGGAGACCACTGGGGGCGCACGCTCTTCGGGTGATCGGAGTGTCGGCGGGGTCTGGTAGGACATAATCCGTCAGCCCCCCGACCAAGGACACCCCTCCATGATCGAGTACGACACCTACTTCGGCTACCAGCTCCGCTACACGGACCGCTACGCCGGGCTGCCGGTGGCCGAGGTGGCCCTGCCGCCCGACGCGGAGCTGCCGGACGACAGCGGCACGGCCGCGTGGCGGATCAGCGCCAGCGACTGGGGCGGCGGCAGCCCCGCGAGCATGGAGGCCGCCTTCGACGCCTTCTTCGAGCAGGCCGACGCCGCCCGCGTCACGGCGATCGTCATCGGCGAGTGGCCCAGCAGCTTCACGGAGAGCGCCGAGCCCATCGTCGAGCGGCTGACCGCCGAGGCGGCCAGGCTGCCCGCGCTGCGATCGCTCTTCTTCGGCGCGATCAGCAGCGACTATGCCGAGATCTCCTGGATCCGGCAGTGCGACATCACGCCGCTGATGGAGGCGTACCCGAGGCTGGAACGCCTCGACGTGCGCGGCGGCAACGGGCTCGCCCTGCGCCCGGTGCGGCACGAGTCGCTGCGCATGCTCAGGATCGAGACCGGGGGCCTCGACGGCGCGGTGACCCGTGCGGTGGCCGCCGCCGACCTGCCCGCGCTGGAGCACCTGGACCTGTGGCTGGGCGTCGAGGAATACGGCGGCACCACCACGGTCGCCGACCTCGGCCCGATCCTCGGGGGCGGCCGGCTGCCCGCGCTGCGCCACCTCGGGCTGCAGAACAGCGAGATCCAGGACGACATCGCCGCCGCCGTGGCCGCCGCGCCCGTCGTGGCCGGGCTGGAGTCGCTGGCCCTGTCGATGGGCGTGCTCACCGACGCCGGCGCGGAGGCGCTGCTCAGCGGCCAGCCGCTGACGCACCTGCGCCGGCTCGACGTGCACCACCACTACCTCTCCGACGACATGATCCGGCGGCTGGGCGCGGCCCTGCCCGGCGTGGAGGTCGATCTGTCCGGCAAGGAGGAGCCCGACGTCGAGGACGACGACGACGAGCAGTGGTTTTACGTGGCGGTGAGCGAATGAGCCAGCCGATGATCCCCTGCACCAGCCGGCCCGACCGTGATGACACCTACGGCGACGAGTACGCCGGCCTGCCCGTGGCCCCCGCGCCCTGGCCGGAGGACAAGGGGGCGCAGCCGGCGGCCGATGCGGTGGCCTGGCGGCTCGGCGCGAGCGAATGGATTGACGACGCTCCCGACGAGATCGGCGACGTCCTCGACTGGTTCTTCGAGCACGTGGACACCGCGCGGGTCACGGCCATGGTCATCGGCGAATGGGAGGACAGCTACGAGACCGACTCCGGGCCCATCGTCGAGCGGCTGACCGCCGAGGCCGCCAGGCTGCCCGCGCTCCGCTCGCTCTTCTTCGGCGCCATGTCCTCGGAGGAGGCCGAGATCTCCTGGATCCAGCAGTGCGACCTCACACCGCTGCTGGAGACGTTGCCCAAGCTCGAACGGCTGGAGGTGCGCGGCGGCTGCGGCCTCGTGCTGCGGCCCCTCCGGCACGAGTCGCTGCGCACGCTCCGGATCGAGACCGGGGGCCTCGGCAGCCAGGCCGTGCGCGGCGTCGCGGAGAGCGACCTGCCCGCCCTGGAGTTCCTGGAGTTGTGGTTCGGCGCCCAGGAGTACGGCGGCGACGCGACCGTCGCCGACCTCGCGCCGATCATGAGCGGCGCGAGGCTGCCCGCGCTGCGCCACCTGCGGCTGCAGAACGCCGAGTTCCAGGACGACATCGCCGCCGCCGTGGCCGCCGCGCCGGTGGTGGCCAGGCTGCGATCCCTGAGCCTGTCGATGGGCGCGCTCACCGACCTCGGTGGCGAGGCGCTGCTCAGCGGCCAGCCGCTGACCCATCTGCGCCGGCTCGATCTCGACCATCACTATCTCAGCGACGCCATGATGGACCGCCTGGCGGGCGCGCTGCCCGGCGTGGACGTGGTCCTGTCCGACCAGCGCGCACTCGACGACGACTGGCGTTACGTGGCAGTGAGCGAGTGACCGTGCGCTTCGCGGTCGTCGGGACGCCCGGCGATCGGCGGGTCTCCCTGTTCCGCGACGCCGTGGTGGCGCGGGGGCTCGCGGAGCCGTACGTGATCGCCTGGCGGGACGTGCTCGCCGGGCGGGAGATCGGCGCTCCCGAGGGCGCGCTGCTGCGCGTGGACTCGCCGGGCGAGGACGCCGAGGCCGACGCGCTGCTGCGCGGGCCCGGCGATCCGGCGCGGGCCGGCGGGGGCGCGGCCTGGTTCAAGGCGTTCACGGCCGGGCTGGCGCGGGTGGCCGCGATCCCCGGGGTGCGGCTGCTGGGCGACGTCGGGGAGATCGGGGTGATGTTCGACAAGCGGCCCTGCCACGCCGTGCTGGCCGGGGCGGGGGTGCCGGTGCCGCCCGCGTTCGAGATCGGCTCCTATGCCGAGTTGCGGGCGGAGATGGAGCTGCGGGGCTGGTCGCGGGTGTTCGTCAAGCCCGCGCACGGGTCGTCGGCGTCCGGGGTGATCGCGTTCCAGGCGGCCGGCGACCGCGTCAAGGCGGTGACGTCCGCCGCCTGGACGGGTGATGTGTTGTGCAACTCGTTGCGTGTGCGTACTTACACCTGCGGCGATGACGTGCGGCGGATCGTGGACTTCCTCTCCGGCGACGGGCTGCACGTGGAGCGGTGGTTTCCGAAGGCGTCGGCCGGGGGGCGGGTGTTCGACCTGCGGGTGGTGACGGTGGCCGGGGTGCCGACGCACGCGGTGGCGCGGACGAGCCGCACCCCGATGACCAACCTGCACCTTGGCGGCACGCGCGGCGAGCTGGAGCCGGTGCGGTCGCGGGCCGCGCTGTGGGAGCGGGTGATGGAGGTGTGCACGCGGGCGGCGGCCTGTTTTCCCGGCAGCCTGGTCACGGGGATCGATGTGATGATCGGGTCGGACTGGCGGTCGGTGGCGGTGGCGGAGGTGAACGCGTTCGGCGACCTGCTGCCCGGCTTGGGGGATTTTTCAGGACATGGGCGTGACACCTACGCCGAACAGGTCCACGCGGTCCTGGCGGGCGCCTGGTGAACATGAACGCCATCATCGGCGGCCACGACCTCCTCCTGGTCACCCTCGACACCCTCCGCTACGACGTCGCGGCCGAGCTGGCCGACGCCGGCCGGCTGCCGAACCTGCTGCCGTCCGGCACCCGCTGGGAGCGGCGGCACAGCCCGGGCAGCTTCACCTACGCCGCCCATGCCGCCCTGTTCGCCGGGTTCCTCCCCACGCCGGTCGCGCCGGGACCGCATCCGCGCCTGTTCGCGGCCACGTTCCCGGGCAGTGAGAGCACGGCGGGCGGCACGTGGGTGTTCGACGCGCCCGACCTGCCCACCGGTCTCGCGCAGGCCGGCTATCACACGGTCTGCATCGGCGGCGTCGGGTTCTTCAACAAGCTGACGCCGCTCGGGTCCGCGCTGCCCGGCCTGTTCGCCGAGAGCCACTGGGAGCCCGAGTTCGGGGTGACGAACCCCGCCTCCCTGGAGCGCCAGATCGACCGCGCCGCCGAGGTGCTGCGCGGCCGGAGCGAGCCGGTCTTCCTGTTCGTCAACGTGTCGGCGCTGCACCAGCCCAACCACTTCTACCTGCCCGGCGCCACCGGCGACTCGCTGGAGAGCCACGCGGCGGCCCTGCGTTACGTCGACCGGCACATCGGGCGGCTCTACTCCCTCATGCGCCGCCGCCGTCCCTGCCTGGTGATCGTCTGCTCCGACCACGGCACGGCGTACGGCGAGGACGGGCACGTCGGCCACCGCATCGGCCACGAGGTGGTCTGGACGGTCCCCTACACCGAGTTTCTTCTGGAGCACCATGCGGCCCTATGAGGGTTACGTCTACGCCTATCCGCACAAGACCGCGTACCGGCCGCTTGATCCGCGCCCGTCACTCAAGGACGTGTGGGCCGGGGAACGGCCGGGCGCGCTCTACGTGCACATTCCGTTCTGCGAGATGCGCTGCGGTTTCTGTAACCTGTTCACCCGCACCGGCGCCCCCGAGGAGCTGGTCACGGCCTACCTCGACGCGCTCGGCCGCCAGGCCGTCCAGGTGCGGGACGCGCTGGAGGAGACGGCTTTCAGCACGGCGGCGATCGGCGGGGGCACGCCGACCTACCTCAGCGCCCGCGAGCTGAGCCGGCTGTTCGACCTGACCGAGCGGGTGATGGGCGTCGATTTCGGGCGGCTGCCCCTGTCGGTGGAGACCTCCCCCGCGACCGCGACGCCCGACCGGCTGGCGGTGCTGGCCGAGCGGGGGACCACGCGGATCTCGATCGGGGTGCAGAGCTTCGTCGAGGCCGAGGCCCGCGCCGCCGTACGCCCGCAGCGGCGCGCCGAGGTGCGCGCCGCGCTCGACGCGATCAGGGCGGCGGGCGTGCCCGTGCTCAACATCGACCTGATCTACGGCATCGACGGGCAGACTGTCACCTCCTGGCTCTCCTCGATCGAGGCCGCGCTGGCGTGGCAGCCCGAGGAGCTGTACCTGTACCCGCTCTACGTCAGGCCGCTGACCGGGCTGGGCAAACAGGGCCGGGCCTGGGACGACCAGCGGCTGGAGCTCTACCGGGCCGGGCGCGACCGGCTGCTGGCGGCGGGCTACGAGCAGGTTTCGATGCGGATGTTCCGGTTACCCGGGTCGGCGGCGTCCACCGGCTACTGCTGTCAGACCGAGGGCATGGTGGGGCTGGGATGCGGGGCGCGGTCGTACACGAACGACCTGCACTACTCCTTCGAGTACGCCGTCGGCGCGCGGCCGGTGCGCGCGATCATCGACGACTACGTCGGCAGGAAGGAGTTCGACGTGGCCAACGTGGGCTTCGCGCTCTCGGACGGCGAGCGCAGGCGGCGGCATCTGATCCAGTCGCTGCTGCAGGCCGAGGGGGTGTCGCGCAAGCTCTACCTGGAGCGCTTCGGCACAGACGTCCTGACCGACTTCCCGCTCGGCGAGCTCGCCGAGGTCGGTGGCCTCGCTGGACTCGGCGGGTGGCTCGTGGTGGAGCCGGACACCGTCCGGCTCACCGCCGAAGGGCTGGCCTACTCCGACGCGATCGGGCCCTCCCTCTTCTCCTCCGAGGTCAGGGGGCTCATGGAGACGTACGCGGCATGTTGACCATCCTCTATCGTGGCCCCCTCGCGAGCTGCGACTACGACTGTTCCTACTGCCCGTTCGCCAAGCGGCGCGACACGCCCGAGCAGTTGCGCGCCGACCGGGCCGCGCTGGAGCGGTTCGCGGGGTGGGTGGCCGAGCAGCCCTTCCAGGTGTCGATGCTGTTCACGCCGTGGGGCGAGGGTCTGGTCAGATCGTGGTACCGCCGTGCCCTCGTGGAGCTCTCCTGGTTGCCGAACGTCACCAGGGTCGCCATCCAGACCAACCTGAGCTGCCGCACCGGCTGGTTGTCGGAGGCCTCCGACCGGGCCGCGCTGTGGGTGACCTACCACCCGACGCAGGTGCCGTACGACGGCTTCCTGGCCAAACTCGGCTCCCTTCCGGTCCGCCACAGCGTCGGCATCGTCGGCGACCCCGCGCACCTGCCGCACGCCCAGCGGCTCCGGGCCGACCTGCCCGCCGGGACGTATCTGTGGGTCAACGCCGAGGAGGGCCGGCATTACACCGACGACGAGGCGGCCTCATGGTCGGCCATCGACCCGCTCTTCCACCACAGCCGCTTCGCGCATCGCAGCGCCGGGCTGGCGTGCCGCACGGGCGACAGCGTGATCTCCGTGAACGGGGACGGCACGGTGCGGCGCTGCCACTTCGTCCCGGAGGTGCTGGGCAACCTGTACGACGGCTCGTACCGGGAGACGTTGCGACCGCGCCCGTGCCCGGCCACGGCCTGTGACTGCCATATCGGATATGTGCACCTGGAACCACTCGGCCTCTACGACGTCTTCACCGACGGCGTCCTGGAACGCATCCCCACCCTCTGGCCAACCTGACACCCGACACATGACCCATAGCGATGTGCGAACTGTCACATTGGGCACTACTCGTGGGTGGCGGCCGTGAGCCAGTGGTACTCATGATCACAACACTGGCAATCGGAAGGATATGTGTGCGTACACGTAAGCTGGCGACCCTCCTGGCCGGCGCGGCCCTGGCTTTCACCACCACGCTGGTGGCGGGCGCCGCCCCGGCCAGCGCGGCCGGACCCTGCGGCAGCAGCTATTCCCGGGTCGGCGTCTACAACATCGGCGTCCAAAAGTACGGGTACCGTACGGGCATTCTGGAGGTGTACTACAGCTCCAGCACCGGCAAGAACTGCGCTCTTACCTACGGCGACGGCCCCTACGCCGGCACCACGAGCTGGAAGGGCGTCGTGATCTCAAGAGGCGATGGCAGCGGGAAAGTCACCGACGCCGGCGATTACAAGTACTACGCCGGTCCGGTGTACGTCTCGGCGCCTGGCCAGTGTATTGACGTAGAGGGAATCTCACCGTCGTGGACGAGCGTCAAGCTCAACAACGTGCACTGCGGCTGAACCTCTGGTGACCAGACAGGGTGCCCTCCAGCGGGGATGTGGAGGGCACCCCACGCAGGGCACTGCGTGGCAGGTTGCCCGGCCTTGAGCCTGGCGTACGGCGGCTTCGGGGTCATCGCCCCGGCCGGTGGTGGTGGCGAGCCGCTCCCAGGTCAAGGTCGTCGTCAGTCGGCCACCACCCGGTAGGAGCCGGGCCCCGACCGGCCCTCGCGACAGCGCGCTCAGGGGCCGGCGGTTTCCGGCCGGCAGCGGCGCGGCTGAGGCCCAGCGAGGTCATCAGCGGTGGCGGGCTCGGGAGGCTGCGGCGTGGGCGCGGTTGGCGCAGCGGGTGGAGCAGAACTGGCGCTTGCCCGGACGGCTCCGGTCGACGAAGGCGTCCAGGCATGGACTCGCCGCGCAGAGCCGTAGCCGTTCCCAGTCGCCTGAGGCGGCGAGGTCGAGAAGCTCGGCGACGGACCGCACCGCGAGCCGGTTGGCCAGGCTGGACCCGTCCGGGGTGGTGACGCGCAGTCGGGGCGCACCGGCCGATTCCGCCACGGCCGCGCGCACCGGCAGCTCGCCCACCCACCGCGCCAGGGCGCGGGTCCGCTCGGGCGGGCCGGAGAGCAGCAGGGTACGCAACCGCGCCCGCACCGCCCGCACCGCATCGAGATCACCCACGCTCACCCCATCGCCCTCAGAGGCCGTTCCAGGTGCCGCACCGCCACCCTCCAAAGCCGTCACCGGCGGCGGTTCGCCCAGTTCATGGCAGAAGCGGCGCAGCGCGGCCACGTTCGCCAACCGTTCCGGATCGTCCAGGTACTCGTCCCACGTGTTGGCCAGATCGATCGCTACAAGACCCGTCTCGGCGAACTGGCGCATGCGTCCTCCTCCTGTTACCGTCACGACTATGACAACAATAACCCCTGACAGGAAACTGGCCGTTCTGGACGCCCCTTCCAACCTCGGTCTCCGCCCACCCGCACCCGACACCGTCCCCGGCTGCTACAAGGCGCCATGGGCACTGCGGAACACCGGCCTCATCCAGCGCCTCGGCGCGAGCGACGCAGGCGTCCTGGTGCCGCCCCGTTACGTGGCCACCTGGCAGCCGGGCGACGGCGTCCGCAACGGCCCGGCGATCGCCGGCTACGCGCGCCGGCTGGCGGACCGAGTGACCGGGATCAGGGGCGCGGGCGGGTTCCCCGTCGTGCTCGGCGGTGACTGCTCCATCCTGCTCGGCCCCGCCCTGGCCCTGCGAAAGGCCGGGCGGTATGGGCTGGCGTACCTGGACGCGCACGCCGACTTCCGGCATCTCGGCAACTCCCCGCACGTCGGCTCGGCGGCCGGTGAGGATCTGGCGCTGGTCACCGGGCGGGGTGACGGCTACCTGGTGGACATCGACGGGCTGCGGCCGTACGTACAGGACGAGGACGTGATCGTGCTCGGGGTGCGGGACGAGGAGGATCTGCGGGACATCGCGGATAGCGGGCTGGCGTTCATGCCGGGTCGTGAAATTTCGGTGGAAGCCGCGAGGAAGGTGCTCGAAAGGGATGAGCTCGACGGGTTCTGGATCCACGTGGACGCCGACGTGCTCGACCCCTCCGTGCTCCCCGCCGTCGACTCCCCCACTCCCGGCGGCCTCGACGCGGCCCAGCTCACCGACGTCCTGACCGGGCTGCTCAGCCTGCCGGGAGCCGCCGGTCTGCAGGTGACGATCCTGGACCCGGACCTGGACGACGAGGACGGCAGCCAGGCGGAGCTGCTGGCCGACATCATCGTGTCGGCGCTGAAGGCTTAGCGCATCGCGTACGCGCTCGCGCTGGACTGGCCGGCGCCGTTCACGGCCGTGATGGAGGTCCAGGCGCCCGAGGGCACGTACGGAGCCCAGGCCGACTCCAGCCGCTCCTTCCCGTACCACTCCTGCGCCACGGAGACCTCCCCCGCACCCCCGGGAGCGAACCGCAACGTGCCACCGCGCAGGTTGTAGCCCTCGACGAGGATGCCCGCGCGCCCGTTCAGCTCCTTGCGGACGGCGTTGACGATGATCGGCTGCTGCCATCCGGCCGCGATGTCGTCGGCCAGCGAGGGCGTGTCATGACCAGCCTGACAGGTGAAAAACGGATCCCACCCATAAGAGATGATTTTTCCGGCATAGGGCCCAGTCGCCATCACCTGCCGATCAAGCCGCTCCTTCGTCGTACGCCCCCGCAACGGCATCGGCTCGACCCGCCCGCACTCCCCATCCGCCTGCGTCGGCTCGAACCCCTCCACGTTCACCCACATCTCCACCCCGTCAGGCACCCGCCGGCCCGCCGCCTCGATGTAGTCCCGGGTGGCCCCGTAATAGGCCTGCCCATAACTCACCTCCCCCACAACAGGCACTAACCGCTCATCAACCCGGGCATCCCCCTCCTGAACCCCGTACACCGGCACCTTCCCCGTCCCCCGCCCATCCTGAACGGCGATGGCCATCGGCGCCCCGGCCCGCGTGCCCGCGATGTCCGCCATCCCCTCCTCCACCTGCTCAGGCGGGAACCCGCGCCCTCTCCGCGCGTCGATGTACGGGCTGACCAGGATCTTCTTGCCCGGCAACGCGGCGGCGACCACCGCGTGCTGGGCCGCGTACAGCGCGATGATCGGATCCTGCTCCGATCGCGCCCGCATGGCCAGCTCGAACGACTGATACACCCCGCCGAACGCCGCCGACCCCCCGAACCGCGCCCGGTAGTCGGCGAGCACCCGCGAGGTGAAGGCGTTCAGCGCGGCGAGGTGCGCCAGATCGGGCTCCCACGACTTGCCGGCCAGTTGCGGCGCGGCCGGCAACCCGGGAAAGACCGTCATCCCGTACGCCGCCGCCTCCGTCATCAGGTTGCCCAGCCCGTCGCCGTCGGTGGCGACGAGGACGAGATCGTGCACCGGCGCGTCGCAGGACCGCGCCAGCGACACCCGGTAGAAGACGCGGCCCTCGCTCTCGATCCGCCGGTCGATCCCGGAACACCGCAGCAGCCCCGCCCCGAACTCCTCGCTGCTCGTGTAGCTGTAGACCTGCCGGATCCGCTTCCCGGCGACCTGCGCGCACGGGAGCCCGTCCTCCCGGCAGCCGGCCACGTCGGGATCCTCGCCCACGCTGAACCTCGGCCCGAACGTGACGAGCGTGTCCCCGCCGATCGCGTGGATCGCCTCGACCATCCGCCGCGACACGCACGGGTCCGCGCGCGGCATGACCCAGTAGCCGGTGACCGCGTACGGCGCGACGACCCGCTTGTCGCGTGCCTGGCACCCGTCGTGGTCCTCGGCCTTGTCCCCCGAACGGTCCGGCATGACACAACCCACCACGAAGGCGACCGCCACAACGATCCACAGGACCCGGTGCACCCACACCCCTTCCACCGCCACCCACACCCTACGCATCGATCCCTGCCCTGAGCCGGGCCGCGAAGGCGTACTTGAAGGGAGGACGACCCCGGTGTCACCCAGCGTGACCTGATCAACGACAATGGCGAACAAGGGGGAGAACATCGTGCGTATCGATCTCAGCGGCAAGACCGCGCTGGTCACCGGCTCGACCCAGGGCATCGGCGCGGCCATCGCCACCGGCCTGGCGCGGGCGGGGGCCCGCGTCGGCGTGAACGGCCGCAGCGAGAGCTCCGTGGCGGCGGCCATGGAACGCATCGAGAGCGAACGGCCGACCAGCGACCAGCCGGACGACGAGCGGACCGGCGGCAAGGGGACCGGCGGCGTGCGGGGCGGTGACGAGCGGACCGGCGGCAAGGGGACCGGCGGCGTGCGGGGTGGCGACGAGCGGCCGGTGAACGGCGGGCTGGTCGCGGTGCCCGGCGACCTCGCCACGGACGAGGGCTGCGCGCGGGTGCTGCGCGAGCTGCCCCACGTGGACATCCTCGTCAACAACCTGGGCATCTTCGGGGCCAAGCCCGCGCTGGAGATCGGCGACGACGAGTGGCGGCGCTACTTCGAGGTCAACGTGATGACCGGGATCCGCCTCACCCGCGCCTACCTGCCCGGCATGATCGAGCGCGGCTGGGGCCGGATCCAGTACATCGCCAGCGACTCCGCCATCGTCACCCCCGTCGAGATGATCCACTACGGCATGACGAAGACGGCGCTGCTCTCCGTCTCCAGGGGGTTCGCCAAGGAGGCGTCGGGCAGCGGGGTGACGGTCAACTCGGTGATCGCCGGCCCGACGCACACCGAGGGCGTCGAGGACTTCGTTTATCAGCTCGTGGACAAGAGCCTGCCGTGGGAGGAGGCGCAGCGGGCGTTCATGCGCGAGCACCGTCCCCAGTCGCTGCTCCAGCGTCTGATCGAGCCGGAGGAGATCGCGAACATGGTCGTCTATCTCAGCTCCCCCCTCGCCTCGGCGACGACGGGCGGCGCGCTCCGCGTGGACGGCGGCTACGTCGACGCGATCCTGCCCTGAACCCGAGAGCCTGGCCGAGCAGATCCGGAGCGGTGCGCTGCCGCCGAGGCAGGCGCTCCCGTCGCAGGCCAGGCCGGCTCGCGACTACGGCGTCAGCCGGGAGCGCGGCCGCAAGGTGATCCAGTTGCCGGAGGCGGGCATGGTGGAGACGGCACGCGGACGCGGCGCCTTCGTCAGGCCGGTTGTCTGAGGATCAGCTCGGCCACCCGGCGGGGCAGGCCGGGCGAGAAGAACGCGTGGCCCATCCCGGAGACCGTCTCCAGCCGCGCGTGTGGGATCGCGGCGGCGACCGCCTCGCCGTGGGCCGGCGGCAGGATCGGGTCCTCGGTGCCGTGCACGACCAGCGTCGGCGCCTTGATCGAGGACAGCGGCGCGCGCCGGTCCTCCGTCATCAGCCGTCCGGCCCTGTCGTGGTTGAGCGCCGCGGCGGGATCGGCGGCGCGGTCGTAGGACTCCGCGATGAACCACCGCGCGGCGTCCTCATCGAACGGCAGCACGTCGCCGTTCAGCTCGCGCCAGGTGTCCAGGTTGGCGGCGATGTGCTCCTCGCGCGTGGTGCGCGGCATGGCGGCCGAGCGGACCAGATGCTCCAGGAATCGGGGCACGGGCGGCGGCAGGTCATCGGGGTCGGGCTCCTGCCCGGCCAGCGCCCGCGCCCACGCGGGGCCCGCGTCGGCGCCCATCGGACCGGACATGATCACCGTCAGCGCGGTCACGCGCTCCGGGCGGTGCACCGCCAGCCACTGGCCGATCGCGCCGCCCAGCGACGCGCCCACGACGTGGGCGGCGGCGATGCCGTACCCGTCGAGTACGGCGAGCGCGTCGGCGGCCATGTCGGCCAGCGTGTACGGGTGGGCGGCGAAGTCCACGCAGCTCGACAGCCCGGTGTCGCGGTGGTCGAACCTGATGACCTGCCGCCCGCCGGCCACGAGCGTCTCCGCCAGTTCGTTCGGCCAGCCGATGCCCGGCGCGGAGGTGCCCATGACGAGCAGCACCGGGGGGTCCGCGGGATCGCCGAATCGCTCGGTCCACAAGTGTAATTCTCCGGAGAGGACGAATTTCTCCTCTGTCGCAGTCATGGCCGCCAATATAGCAATTAGCGCGCGTTTATCAATAAGTGCGGAATTCAATTATTCGTGGTATAATACTAATTACCAGGACCGAGTGGACACAGGCGAGTCGGCCGGATGAGCACGCGGTACGGCTTTGGCTCGCGTACCGCCATCAAGCCGATCCTCCCCTGAAAGAGAGCGTCCGCTCCCACGCTCGGGGGATGTGCCCGGCGAGGCCCCCGGCCAGCCTTGACCCCATGATCTTACAAACGCTGCTGGCGAGCGCCCTGGCGCTCGCCCCACTCAGCGCCCCCGCCCACCGCCCGCCGCCCATCACCTGGCACGACTGTCCCGAATACTCCGACGACGTGCTGCGCTCGCTGGGCCTCGGGGACGCGGACCTCCCGGCGTTCAGGAGCCTGTACGAGCGGACGGAGTGCGGCAGGCTCAGCGTCCCCCAGAACTACGGCGACCCGGACGGCAAGCAGATCACCATCGCCCTGACCAGGCTGAAGGCCACGAAGAAGCGGATCGGCAGCCTGGCGGTCAACCCGGGCGGCCCGGGCGGCAGCGGCTACCTGATGCCGATCGACCTTGTCATGTCCGGCGTGGCGCTGAACGACCACCACGACCTGATCGGTTTCGACCCCCGGGGAGTCGGCTACAGCACGAAGGCCCAGTGCCCGGGAGGCGGGCCGGAGCGACCGCCGCCGGGGCCCGTCACGGAGGAGGCCGCCAGGAAGGTCTACGACCAGGTGGTCGCGGGCAACCAGGCGTGCGGCAGCTCGGATCCGGGCTTCCTCGGGCAGCTCACCACGGCGAACACCGCCCGCGACCTCGACCGCGTCCGCGCCGCGCTGGGCGAGCAGCAGATCAGCTTCTTCGGCGTCTCCTGGGGCACCTGGCTGGGCACGGTGTACCGCGATGTGTTCCCCGCCAGGGTGCGCCGCATGTGGCTGGACAGCGTGGCGCTGCCCACGCCCCGGCTGGACGTCTTCACCGAGGGACGCGCCAAGGCCACCGATCACGTCTTCCAGCGGATGGCGGCGTGGATCGCGGAGCGGGACGGCACGTACGGGTTCGGCACGACCACGGCGCAGGTGGTGGCGGCGCTGACCGAGTTGCGCCGGTCGTACGACGCCCATCCGCTGACCTTCACCGACGTCGAGCTCACGGTGGACGGCGCGCTCATCGCCGACGCCGCCGGCCAGCCGAGCCCGGCCTGGCCCGAGGTGGCCGAGGTGCTGCACGAGCTGGTGGGCGCGACCGGCCCCACCGCCCCGCCGGCGATCAAGCGCATCTTCGACGAGGGCGAGCGCCCGCCGCCGCCCCCCGGCACGCCCGAGCGTAACAACCCCGTGGCCAACGCCGCCTACCACTGCAACGAGGACACCGGCTCGCGGACCTTCGAGGACGCCTGGAACGCCTACCAGCGGCGGCTGGAGAGCTATCCGGTGACGGGCGCGGCCTCGATCTTCTTCCCGAGGTGCGCCGGCTGGCCACTCCCGGCCCAGCCCGTCGCCCTGCGGCGCGGCGGCGGCTCGCTGATGTTGTCGGGGCATCTGCACGAGAGCCCGTCCCCGTATGAGTGGACGCTGCAGACCCGGGCGGCCGTCGGTGGCACGGTCGTGACCATCGACGACGACGTGCACGGCTCGGCGCTCCGGGTGCCGGGGTGCGCGGCGAAGGTGGTCGCCTACTTCGACACCGGCCGGTCCACCAGCACCTGCCCGGGAGTCCCGGTCCCGGCGGCCGCCACGGGAAAGGCCCTATCTCATTATTCACTGGTCCAGCCTGAATAGCTGTCAGGACCAGCGAATAGACCCTCATGGCGATAGGCCGGTCCATTCACGGTGCGCCCGATCTCAAATCGTGACGCACAACCGTCACCTAGATCACATGCACACCACGTGCCCTCTTTGCACACACATTCAGATCATGTTAGATGGGGGGTAAGCAGAGAGGACCAAAGTGACGCTGATTCTCGATGGCGTCTTCGTACGGCGGCGCGGGGAGACCTGGCTCGACGACATTCGCCTGGAATTACCGAATGGACTGACCACGCTGGTCGGCCCGATGGCCGCTGGGAAAACGACGTTGATGCGCGTCGCCGCCGGTCTGCTCCCGCCGGATTCGGGCCGTGTGCTGGTCGGCGGAAAAGACGTCACCACCATTTCCGTGCGAAAGCGATCGGTCGCCTTCGTCTATCAGCAATTCATTAACTATCCGTCGCTGACGGTCTACGAGAACATCGCCTCCCCGCTCCGCCTGGACCCCGAGTTCCGGGGCGGCGCGCAGGTCGACCGGCGGGTGCGGGAGGTCGCCGAGCTCATGGGCATCACGGGGCTGCTCGCCCGCCGGCCCGCCGAGTTGTCGGGAGGCCAGCAGCAGCGCACCGCCATCGCCCGGGCGCTGGCCCGGCCGGTGGACGTGCTGCTGCTCGACGAACCCCTCGCCAACCTCGACTTCAAGTTACGCGAGCAGCTCCGCGCCGATCTGAAGAGCATGTTCGCCGCCTCCGACGGCGTGGTCCTCTACTCCACGGCCGACCCCAACGAGGCGCTGACGTTCGCCGCGCCCACCGTGGTCCTCGGCGAGGGCCGGATCCAGCAGATCGGCGACGTCGCCGACATGTACGCGCACCCGCCGACGCTGGCGGTGGCGGCCACGCTCAGCGATCCGCCGCTCAACCTGCTCCCCGGCATCGTCCAGGACGGCCGGATCGAGTGCCTCGGCACCTCGTTCCCCGCGCCCCGCGCGCACGCCCCGGGCCAGCACGTCATCCTCGCCGTCCGCCCCCACCAGGTCACCATCGGCCGCGACGGCCCCGGTGCGCTGGAGCTGCCGGCCGAGATCAGGCTGGCGGAGGTGACGGGCAGCGCGACGTTCCTGCACCTGCTGCTGCAGGGCACCCGCCACCTGGTCGCCCACCTGCCGGGCACCCAGCTCTTCACGCCGGGCGAGTCCACGGTCGCCTACGTGGATCCCGCGCACATCTTCGTCTTCGACGAGACCGGGGGCCGCCTGCTCGCCACCAGCGCCGCGGAGGTCGACCTGCATGGCTGACATCCGGCTGGACGGCGTGGGCCACAGCTACGACGGGGGCGAGACGTGGGCGCTCAAGCCGATGACGTGGACATGGCAGAGCGCACGGGCGTACGCGCTGCTGGGTCCGAGCGGCTGCGGCAAGACGACGCTGCTGAACATCATCTCCGGGCTGCTCACGCCCACCGTGGGCCGGGTCTGGTTCGACGACCGCGACGTGACGGACGTGCCCCCGGCGGGCCGCAACATCGCGCAGGTCTTCCAGTTCCCGGTCCTGTACGAGGAAATGTCGGTGTACGACAACCTGGCCTTCCCCCTCCGAAACCGGAAATTTCCGAAAAAGGAGGTAGACCTGCGTGTCCGCCAGGTCTCCGAGCTCCTCGGCCTCGACCAGGTCCTCCGCCGCCGATCCCGCCGGCTCGACCCGGGCCGCCAGCAGATCGTCAGCCTGGGCCGCGGCCTGGTGCGCCCCGAGGTGGCGGCGGTCCTGCTGGACGAGCCGCTCACCGTGGTGGACCCGGCGCTGAAGTGGACCCTGCGCAGCAAGCTCAAGGAGATCCACCGCGACACCGGCCACACGCTGGTCTACGTCACGCACGACCAGACGGAGGCGCTGACGTTCGCCGACGAGGTGGTGGTGCTCAACGAGGGGGCGATCGTGCAGACCGGTGAGCCGGCGGAGTTGTTCCTGTCGCCCGCGCACGAGTTCGTCGGGCACTTCATCGGCTCGCCCGGCATGAACATGTTGCCCGCCGAGGTCGTCGGCGACGTCGTCCGCGTCGGCCAGGCGGACGTGGGCCTGGTCAGCGCGGACGACGTCGGCGGCGAGCTGCCGCCGGGGCCGGTGCGGATCGGGGTGCGCCCCGAGTTCGTGCGGATCTCCGGCGCGCACACCTCCCCCGGCGTGTCCGCCCAGGTCACGGGCGTGGACCGGATGGGCGCCTACGACCTCGTGCACGCCCGGGTCGGCGAGCACGCGATGATCGCCAAGACCGAGGCCGGCTCCTCCTACGTGCCGGACGCGGTCGCGTTCCTGCACTTCCCCGCCGAGCGCACGTTCCTGTTCAGGGACGCGGTCAGGTGCGGGTCCCTCGCCCCGCTCGGCGGAAGGGGGCAGCGGTGACCGACCAGCACACCGTCGCGGGCAGCCAGGTGAGCGGCGAGGTCGTCACCGCCGCGCCCGCCGAGGCCAGGGAGGAGGCCCGCCCGGAGCTGAAGCGCAAGGACAACCGGGCCTGGTGGCTGGTCCTGCCGGTGGTCGTGTCGGTGGCGTTCACGGCCGTGATCCCGCTGATGACCGTGGTCAACTTCAGCGTCCAGGACGTCTTCAGCCCCACCGACCGGGTCTTCGTCGGCCTGGACTGGTTCTACGAGGCCCTGCGCAACGAGGAGAACCGCGCCGCGTTCGTCCGGACGTTGTCGTTCTCGGCGCAGGTGCTGCTGGTGGAGATCCCGCTCGGGGTGGCCATCGCGGTGGCGATGCCGCGGCGCGGCTTCTGGGTGTCGGTGGCGCTGGTGCTGGTCGCGCTGCCGCTGCTCATCCCCTGGAACGTGGTGGGCACGATCTGGCAGATCTTCGCCCGCGCCGACATCGGGCTCGGCGGCTGGACGATCAACAACGTGCTCGGCGTCGGCTTCAACTACACCCTCGACTCCACCGACGCCTGGATCACGATCCTGCTCATGGACGTGTGGCACTGGACGCCGCTGGTGGCGCTGCTGGCCTACGCGGGGCTGCGCTCGATCCCCGAGCCGTACTTCCAGGCGGCGCAGATCGACGGCGCCTCGGGCTGGTCCACCTTCCGCCACATCCAGCTTCCCCGGCTGCGGGGGGTGCTGACGATCGCGATCCTGCTCCGGTTCATGGACAGCTTCATGATCTACACCGAGCCGTTCGTGGTGACGGGCGGCGGGCCGGGGAACGCGACCTCGTTCCTCAGCATCCTGCTGTCGAAGATCGCCGTCGGCCAGTTCGACGTGGGCCCGGCGGGCGCGTTCTCCCTCATCTACTTCCTGATCGTGCAGATCCTCTGCTACGTCTTCTTCACCGTGCTGACCAGGTCGGGGAGGTAACGCGATGGCCCGGCACACCGGACGGCGGCTCCCCTGGGCCCGTGCGGTCTTCTGGCTCTACGTGGCCACGCTCATGCTGCCCATCCTGTGGATGTTCGGCATGTCGATCCGGCCGAACGAGGACATCCTCGGCAGCTTCTCGCTCTTTCCGCAGCGCGTGACGTTCGACAACTACGCCACCTTCTTCACCGACGTGTCGTGGTATTCGAGCTATCTGAACTCGATTATCTACACCTCGCTGAACGCGGTGATGTCGCTCATCGTCGCGCTGCCCGCCGCGTACGCTTTCTCGCGGTTCCGGTTCGCCGGCGACAAGCATCTCTTCTTCTGGCTGCTGACGAATCGCATGGCGCCGCCCGCGGTCTTCCTGCTGCCGTTCTTCCAGATTTACCAGAGTGTCGGCCTCTTCGACACGCATCTCGGCGTGGCCATCGCGCACATGCTTTTCAACGTGCCGCTCGCGGTCTGGATACTCGAAGGATTCATGTCCGGAATTCCCCGGGAAATAGACGAGACCGCGGCGATCGACGGCTATTCGCTGCCCCGGTTCTTCGTCAAGATCTTCTTGCCGATGATCCGCTCGGCGATCGGCGTCACCGCGTTCTTCTGCTTCATGTTCAGCTGGGTGGAGTTGCTGATCGCCAGGACGATCACCTCGGTCGACGCCAAACCGATCGCCGCGACGATGACGCGGACGGTGAGCGCGGCCGGCGTGGACTGGGGGCTGCTGGCGACGGCGGGCGTGCTCACGATCGTCCCGGGCGCGATCGTCATCTGGTTCGTCAGGAACTACATCGCCAAAGGGTTCGCCTTGGGGAGGGTCTAGCCGTGCTGGACTGGATGGTCTGGACCCTGCCCACGGCGCTGGTGTTCGCGGGGCTCGCGCTGCTGCTGGTGGTCATGTCGATCTGGGGCCACCTCTCCCCTCCCGTGGCCAGGCGGGGCTGGCTGCGCATCGAGACCGATCGGGGCGACCGGCTGTACATCGGCCTGATCAGCGCCGCGGTCGTCCTGGCCGGATGGATCGCCGTCACCGACCTGTCCATGTGGCTCGCGCTCGGTTGCGCGGCGCTGGTGGCGGTCGTGATCGGGATATGGGGTTAACCAGAAGAGGAGCCAAGCGATGGAGCATCGGGCAGGCAGGTCAGCGGCGGTAGGTTTCGCCGTGCTCGTCCTGATAGCGGCCGGTTGCGCGCAGGGCACGGAGCAGCCCTCCAGCGACTTCAGGGAGGCCGACGGCAAGGCGGCGGCCCAGCGGTGGGTGACGCAGGAGTTCACTCCCAGCACGCTGCCGAAGGATCAGCAACTGGCGGAGATGGACTGGTTCACCAAGGCCGCGGCCCCCTATCGGGGCAGGCAGATCAACGTGGTCTCCGAGACGATCACCACCCACGAGTACGAGTCGCAGAAACTCGCCAAGGCGTTCACCGAGATCACCGGGATCAGGGTCAAGCACGACCTGATCCAGGAGGGTGACGTCATCGAGAAGCTCCAGACCCAGATCCAGGGCAACCAGAACATCTACGACGCCTACGTCAACGACTCCGACCTCATCGGCACCCACTCGCGCGGCGACTACGTCGTCCCGCTGTCGGACTACATGGCGGGAGAGGGCAAGAGCGTCACCTCGCCCACGCTGGACCTGAACGACTTCATCGGGATCAGCTTCACGACCGGCCCCGACAAGAAGGTCTACCAGCTTCCCGACCAGCAGTTCGCCAACCTCTACTGGTTCCGCTACGACTGGTTCACCGACCCGAAGATCAAGAAGCAGTTCAAGGACGCCTACGGCTACGACCTGGGCGTCCCGGTCAACTGGGCGGCCTACGAGGACATCGCCGACTTCTTCACCAACAAGGTCAACGGCAACGGGACCGTGGACGGCAAGAAGGTCTACGGCCACATGGACTACGGCCGCAAGGACCCGTCGCTGGGCTGGCGCTTCACCGACGCCTGGTTGTCCATGGCCGGCAACGGCGACCCCGGCATCCCCAACGGCCTGCCGGTGGACGAATGGGGCATCAGGGTGGAGGGCTGCCGCCCGGCCGGCTCGTCCGTCACCCGTGGCGGCGACACCAACGGCCCCGCCTCGGTCTACGCGCTCACCAAGTACGTGGACTGGCTGAAGAAGTACGCCCCCAAGGAGGCGGCGGGCATGAACTTCAGCGAGGCCGGCCCGGTCCCGGCGCAGGGCAACATCGCCCAGCAGATCTTCTGGTACACCACGTTCACGGCCGACATGACCAAGCCGGGGCTGCCGGTCGTCAACGGCGACGGCACGCCCAAGTGGCGCATCGCGCCGAGCCCGCACGGGTCGTACTGGAAGACCGGCAACAAGCTCGGCTACCAGGACGCCGGCTCGTGGACGCTGCTGAAGAACACGCCGAAGGAGAGCCGGGCGGCGGCCTGGTTGTACGCGCAGTTCGTCACGTCGAAGACGGTCTCGCTGAAGAAGTCGATCACCGGGTTGACGTTCATCCGCGACTCCGACATCAAGAGCGACTATTTCGCCGACAACGCGGCCAAGTACGGCGGCCTGATCGAGTTCTACGGCTCCCCGGCCCGCAAGCAGTGGACGCCGACCGGGACGAACGTGCCGGACTATCCGAAGCTGGCCCAGCTCTGGTGGCAGAACGTGGCCACCGCGGTGACCGGTGAGACGACGGCCCAGCAGTCGATGGACAACCTGGCCAAGCAGCAGGACGACATCCTGTCCCGGCTGGAGCGGCGCGGCTACGGCGGCGCCTGCGCGCCGAAGCTGAACCAGGAGCAGCCCGCGCAGCACTGGCTCGACCAGCCGGGCGCGCCCGCGCCGAAGCTGGCCGACGAGCGCGGCAAGCCGGAGACCCTCGACTACGACAAGCTGATCGCCCAGTGGAAGCAGGGCAACTGAGTCAGCCCGTCAGGTGGCGGGCCAGCCAGTCGAAGGCCCGCTCCTGCCGGGGCACGTCGAAGCTGTGCGGCACGTCGGCGAAGACCGCCTCGTAGGCGTCCGGGGCGTCCCGGTACCGCTCGCCGATCATGGTGTGGGCGCGGCGCATGCCCTGCTCGGGGAAGAGGCGGTCGCGCAGGGCGTACTGCACCATGAGCGGCTCGGGCGCGCGGGCGGCCACCAGGTCGGGCCAGTCGCCCAGCCGCGGCAGGCCGGGCGGGTAGAACATCCAGGTGTGCTTGGCGACGTATCCGTCGATCATGTCGCGGTAGGAGGAGACCATCGCGGCCACCACGACCGCGCGCATGCCGGGGTCGAACGCGCCGAGCAGCGCGGCCCGCAGCCCGCCGCCGGACAACCCGGCGCAGCCGACCGCCGCGACGTCGGGCCGGGAGCGCAGGTACGCCGCCGCCGCCAGGTCCTCGCCCGCGACCACGCCAGCGAACGAGGTGCCGAGCACGGCGCAGTGTTTGGCCACCACGTGCTCGTGCTCCTTGGCGGCCAGGTCGTAGCGGTCGGCCTCGCTGAGGGGCCCGTCCGCGATCTCCAGCGGGAACCGCCGGCTGCCCCAGGCGAAGGCGTCGTGCGCCAGGACCACGAAGCCGCGCCTGGCCAGCGCGTTCACGAAGGGCCGCCCGCCGTAGATGGCCTCCCGCGCCCGGACCACCTCGGGTGAGGGCGCTTCGGGACCGTCGGCGATCTTCTCCTTGCCGGCCCACTTCATGCCGCCGTGGCAGTGCAGCGCGACCACGCCGGGCAGCGGCCCGCGCGCGTCCTTGGGCCGCAGCAGGAAGGCGCGGGTACGCGGCCCGAACCCCACCGACCAGGAGAGCTCCTCGCCCGCCAGGTCGCCGTCGGTCCAGGCGCGCTCGACCCGCACGTCCCCGGCGGCCAGGTCGAGCACCCCCATGGCCTCCCGCGCCGCCACGCGCAGCTCAGGGCCCGCTTCGGCCCGGAGCTGCGCACCGGCGATCCGGTCCAGCTCAGCGAACACGCGGGCCGCCGCTGAGTCGCCGGTCCAGCTCAGCGAACACGCGTGCCGTCCCTGACGTGCCGGTCCAGCTCAGCGGACACGCGTGCCGCCGTCCGCCAGGAGCACGGGCACGCCGGTGGCGGCCGAGACGTTGGCCGCGTGGCCGGTCAGCACGCTGCGGATGCCGTCGCGGTAGCCGGCCTGCCGGGCCAGGGCGTCGTCGCCGGGGCCGCGGAAGACGTCGTTCAGCAGCAGGCGGTCGCCGCCGCCGTGCCCGCCGGCGCCCGACTCGATGGGCACCTCCTCGGGCTCGCTCCAGTGGCGGCGCAGCCTGAGCCGCTCCCACGAGCCGGTCGCGTGCTCCTTGGCCGCCGCGCTCGGATCGATGGCGGCGTGCGGCGGCGTCCACTCCCGCTCGACCACGTCCAGCTCCAGCCGGCCCTCCGTGCCGTTGAAGGCCACCCGGTAGCCCTCCCACGGCGCGTGGGCGTGCAGGGAGTAGGTCAGGATCGCGCGGTTGGCGTAGCGCACCAGCACGGACATGTTGTCGTCGATGGTGATGCCGTCGCCGAAGACGTCCTCGTCGCGGATGTAGCCGTCCTCGTGCTCGGCGTCCAGGTAGAGGCGCTGGAGCCGGGGGTCGGCCGAGATGTCCAGGATGAACGGGTCGGTGCCCAGCCCTGGGGCGCCCTGGCCGCGCTCGGGGCGGGGCGCCAGGCCGCGGGCGGCGGCGTTCTCGGCGCCGTAGAAGCGCAGGTCGGTCTGCGCGAAGACGAGCTCGGGAGCGGATCCGAGCCACCAGTTGACCAGGTCGAAGTGGTGGGTGGACTTGTGCACGAGCAGGCCGCCGGAGCTGTCCCGCCGGCGGTGCCAGCGGCGGAAGTAGTCGGCGCCGTGGATGGTGTCGAGCGTCCACTCGAAGTGCACGGAGGTGATCTCGCCGATCACGCCCTGCATGAGCAGGCGGCGCACGGCGGAGTTGCGCGGCGAGTAGCGGTAGTTGAACGTGACGATCAGCTTGCCGCTGCTGCGCTCGGCCGCGGCCGCGATGGCCGCGCACCCCTCGGCGTCGACCGTCAGCGGCTTCTCCACGATGACGTCACGTCCCGCGTCGAGCGCCGCGCACACGTATTGCGCGTGCGTGGCGTCGACCGTGGTGACGATGACCGCGTCGGCGAGCTCGAGCATCTTGCCGAACTCCTCAGGCGCGAAACGCGGCACCTCCTGACCGATCCGCTCGGCGTAATAATCCATGCGGGTCCGGTTGGTGTCGCACAGGGCGACGATGGTGCCGGCGTCGCGCCACTCTCCGAGCAGCGCGTCGACGTACATCTGCGCGCGGTGCCCGAGCCCGACGAACGCGTACTTCATGACTCTCCTTTTAGCCGGCGATCGAGGCGTTGGCCTCGGTGATGAACTTCTGCGCGGCGTCGTCCGGGGTCATCCGGCCGAACAGGACCTCCTCGGAGTACCGCTTGAGGATGTCCTCCATGGCGCTGGCGCCCTTCGGCGGGGCGGCGGGCGGGTCGGCCAGCTCGCTCTTCACCTTGTCGAGGAAGTCCAGCGTCTTCTTGTCCGCGTCGGGCAGCTTGTCCTTGACCGCCGCCAGCACCTTGGAGCTGGCCGGCAGGCCGCGGTCACTGAGGATGATCCCGCCCGCCTCGGCGTCGTTGATCAGGTAGTCGATGAACTTGGCCGCTTCGGCCGCGTGCTCCGACTTGGAGGAGGCGGTGTAGAACATGGCCGGCTGCAGGAACATGCCGCCGGTGGTGGAGCCCTCGATCTTGGGCATCCGCAGCAGGTCCATGTCCTGTCCCGACGCCTTGACGACCGCGCCGAGCTGGTTGCTCCACCACATGCCCATCGCACCGGTGTTGGTGGCGAGCAGCGACTGGTCGATGGCGGAGGCGCCGATCTCGGAGCTCTTGGCCGCGTCGGGCGAGCCCTTGCCCTTCACCAGGTTCTGCATGATCTCCCACCAGCCCTTGATGGTCTCGGGAGACATGCCGAGCTTGTTGCCCTGGTAGAACGGCTCACCCTTCTGGGCGGCGTAGATCTGCAGGTAGGCCGGGTTCCAGCTCAGCTGCGTGCCGGTGACCTTGCCGCCGCTCTTGGCGGAGACCTGCGAGGACAGCGTGACGTAGTCCTCCCACGTCCACGCGGTGTCGTCGGGCAGCTTCTGCCCGTTGCCGGTGATCAGGGCCGGGTTGACGACCAGGGAGAAGGCGTTGACGCCGGTGGGGACGGCGAACTGCTTGCCGTCGATGGCGCCGGTGCCGAGCACCTTGGCGTCGATGTCGGCGGTGTTGACCTTGCTCGCCAGGTCGGCCAGCGTGCCGCGGTCGGCGTACTCGCGCAGGCCGCGGATCTCCAGCGTGATGACGTCGGGCGCGTCACTGCCGGCGACCTTCGTGGACAGCGTCTCGTAGTAGCTCGCGAAGTCCGAGAACTCGCCCTCGATGTCGATGGTCGGGTTCTTGGCCTCGAACTTCTTGATGACCTCCTCGGTCATCTTCTGCCGCGCGTCGCTGCCCCAATAGGAGAAACGCAGCTTGATCTTGCCGTCGGCGCTCCCGCCGCCGTCGCCGCCGCTGCCGCAGGCCGCGGTGACCGCCAGCACAGCGGTGGCGAGCAAGGCCGCCGACCACATCTTCTTGCCAGAGCTCACGGCTCTACCTCCTAGGGGGTGTTCATCTGTTGGGGGGTGGAGGACTACTTCAGGCCCGTGGTGGCGACACCACGGATCAGATATTTCTGGCCGGCCAGAAAAAAGCCGAAGATGGGACCGAGCGCGACGATCGACATGGCGAACATCGGGCCCCACGACGAGTCGCTGCTGGAGTCCAGAAACGTGCGCAACGCTACCGGTACGGTGAAGTTGTCGGGGTTGTTGAGATAGAGGAGTTGGCTGAGGAAGTCGTTCCACGTCCAGATGAACGTGAAGATCGCGGTCGTGGCCAGCGCCGGCATGCAGAGCGGCATGACGACCCTGATGAAGATGCGCCAGTAACCCGCGCCGTCGATCTCCGCCGCCTCGTCCAGCTCCCTCGGCAACGTGCGGATGAACTGCACCATGAGGAAGATGAAGAACGCGTCGGTGGCCAGGATCTTCGGCATCACCAGCGGCCAGATCGTGTTGATCATGTCCAGCTTGGAGAACATGATGTACTGCGGCACCAGAACCACGTGGTGCGGCAGCATGATCGTGCCGAGCATGAGCGCGAACCAGAGCTTCTTCAGCGGGAAGTTCAGCCGGGCGAAGGCGTAGGCGGCCAGCGAGCAGGCCACCAGGTTCGCCACCACCGACAGCCCCGTGACGACCGCGGAGTTCCACAGGTAGTAGCCGAAGGGGTGCTTCAGCGCGAACCAGCCCTCGGTGTAATTCTTCAGCGTGACCTCGGTGGGCCACAACCCCGGCTCCCGGAAGATCAGCTCCTCCGGCTTGAGTGAGCTGGAGACCATCCAGAACAGCGGATAGAGCATGATCAGCCCGAAGCCGATCAGCAGGATGTGCTTGACCACCGGTCCGCCGTTGAGCGGGCGGAACAGCACCGGGGTCGGCCTACTTCGTGTCGCCATAGAAGACCCAATACTTGGAAGCGAGGAAGTTCACCCCGGTCAACCCGGCGATGATGATCAGCAGGACCCAGGCCATCGCGGCCGCGTAGCCCATGTCGTAGCTCTTGAACCCCTTCAGGTAGAGGTAGAGCGTGTAGAAGAGCGTCGAGTCGGCGGGACCGCCGCTGCCGCTGCTGACGATGAAGGACTGCGTGAACGACTGGAACGACTTGATGATCTCCAGCACGAGGTTGAAGAAGATGATCGGCGTCAGCAGCGGCAGCGTGATCGAGCGGAACTGCCGCAACATCCCGGCGCCGTCCACCGCGGCGGCCTCGTAGTAGCTGACGGGGATCTGGCGGAGCCCCGCCAGGAAAATGATCATGGGAGCGCCGAACGTCCACACGTGCAGGAGGATCAGCGTGCCCAGCGCGTAGTCGGGGTCGCCCACCCAGCCGGGCCCCTGGATGCCGAAGACCGCCAGCAGCGCGTTGACCAGGCCGTCGGCGCCGAAGACCTTGCGCCACAGGATGGCGATGGCGACGCTGCCGCCGAGCAGCGAGGGCAGGTAGAAGATCGAGCGATAGAACGACAGGCCGCGCAGTCCCCGGTCGAGCACCAGGGCCAGCGCGAGCGCGAAGGCGAGCTGTAAGGGGACCGAGACGACCACGTAGATCGTGGTCACCTGCAGCGAGGAGATGAACCTCGAGTCCTCGGTGAACATCTTGACGTAGTTGTCGAAGCCGACCCACTTGGCCTCCTCCAGGAGGCTGTAGTCGGTGAACGACAGGTACAACGAGGCGAGGATCGGGCCGATCGTGATGACGAGCAGGCCGGCGAACCACGGCGCCAGGAACAGATAGGCGGCCCGTGCCTCACGGCGGGAACGTTTGGTGGTGCGGTGGCCGCCGCGCGCGGGTTCGGTCACCACGCCCCGGGACTTCACCGCCACCGAGTCAGCCATGACGGAACTCGTTCGTCATCACGGACCTTCCGGCAGGATGTGAATGGATAGCGCTTTCCTATAGCTGATGGGAAAGTTCCGTCAACCCTTTGCAGGCGTTACATAGCCGTTACCGATATATCGCGACGATGTTTCCGCAGCTAGGACGCGTCCCCGCCAAATAAGTCAGATGATTTCGTTGCCCAGTTAGTACAACCGTTTGCAGTACCTGGGCTATCGCGGCGGCGGCGCGGTGGAGTCCCTGATCACCAGCCGCGTCTCCAGCGAGGTGGTGGCGGTCACCTCCTGGATCAGCAGATCGACCGCGAGCCGGCCGGCCGCGGCGGTGGGCATGGCCACGGTGGTGAGTTTGGGACGGTTGAGGCGCCCGGAAACGATATCGTCGATCCCCACCACGCTGACGTCCCCGGGCACGCTCAGCCCGAGGTCGTCGAGCCCTTCGATGAGCCCGATCGCCACGAGGTCGTTGTAGGCGAGCACGCCCGTCGCGCCGGACTCGCGCACCCGCCCGGCCGCGGCGTAGCCGCCCCGCTCGGTGGGCGCGTTGGGGCCGAGCACGACGAGCTCGACGCCCGCCACCTCCTCGGCGGCCGTCCGGATCTCCGCGCTCGTCCACGAGCCGGACGGGCCCGTCACCAGCGCCACGCGGCGGTGCCCGAGCCCGGTCAGGTGCTCGACCGCCAGCTTGGCCCCGTGCCCGACGTCCATCAGAACGGTGGCCGCGCCGCGCAGCCGCCGGTTGATCACCACGAACGGCACCCGCTCGGCCAGCCGTTCGAGCGCCTTGTTGGAGGAGCGCGGGCTGCACAGCACCACGCCGTCGACCTGTTTGGAGAACGCCTGCACCAGCTCCTCCTCGGCGGCCGGCTCCTCGTCGGTGTCGGCCACGAACAGGTGGTAGTCGCGCTGCCTGGCGGCCGCGTGGGCGGCCTTGATCAGCGGCGGGAAGAACGGGTTGGCGATGTCGGCCACGATCAGCCCGAGGTTGTGGGTGCGCCCGGTCGTGAGCGCCCGCGCCGCCCGGTTGGGGCGGTATCCCAGCTCCTCGGCCACCGACAGCACCCTGGTGCGCGTGGCGGCGTTGACCATGTGGGGCGCGGAGAAGGTCCGCGACACGGTCGATACATGCACACCGGACGCCCGGGCCACATCACGAATCGTCACTGTCACAGTCGCCCACCCTAACGCAACCGCTTGCAGAAGCCTCGTCGATCCTGAAAGCGCTTGCCGAGCCACCCGGCCCTCGTTGTCCCCGGGGAACCCCAGCTAGAGAGCTGGTCCGGAAATCACCTCTTGACGCCCTGCCCTCCGTGACACAAAGGTTTAGTGCAACTGTTTGCAGTCTTGAAGGAGCCCCCCACGGTGAGCAGAGTCCTCGTCACGGGAAGCGCAGGACGCCTCGGCCGCAGCGTGGTCACCACGCTCGCGGCACATGGACACGAGGTCATCGGCGTCGACCGTGCCCCCGGCACCCCGGCCGAAGCCGCCGTCGCCTTACCCGCCGACCTCACGGACACGGGTGAGGCGTTCGAGGTGATCGCCAGGTTCCGCCCCGAGTCGGTGATCCACCTGGCCGCCATCGCCACGCCGTTCAGCTACCCGGAATCGGTGATCTACAAGGTCAACACCCAGTTGGCGTTCAACGTCTGCGAGGCGTCGGTCGCCCTGGGGGTGGCGGGCGTGGTGGTGGCCAGCAGCCCCACCGTCATGGGGTACGGCGCCCCCGGCGGCTGGGCGCCGGCGTACCTGCCGATCGACGAGGAGCACCCGGTGCGCCCGTGGAACGCCTACAACCTGTCCAAGGTGGTGGCCGAGCAGACCATGAAGGCGTTCGCGGTGGCCGGGACGACGAAGCTGGCCGCGGTCCGGCCGTGCTTCGTCATCCCGCCCGAGGAGTGGGCCGGCGCGCCCACACAGTCGGGCCACACCGTGCGCGAGCGGCTGGACCGGCCGGAGCTCGGCGGGGTGTCGCTGTTCAACTACATCGACTCCCGCGACGCGGCCGACATGATCACCGTGCTCGCCGAGGCGCTGCCCGAGCTGCCGAACGGCGAGGTGTTCTTCGCCGGCGCGGCGGACGCGCTGGCCAGGAAGCCGCTGGCCGACCTGCTTCCCACGGTCGTGCCCGGCACCGAGGCGTTCGCCGGCGAGCTCACCGGCTCCACCCCGGCCTTCTCGACCACCAAGGCGACGCGCCTGCTCGGCTGGCGGCCCAAGCGGAGCTGGCGAACCGAACTCAAGGAATCCTGATGAATCTGAGCGGTGTGCTGTTCTTTCCCGTGACGCCCTTCGACACCGACGGGGGGCTCGCCGAGGAGGTCCTGGCCGAGCACGTCCGCCAGGGCATGGCGCACGGGCCCGGCGGCGTGTTCGTGGCCTGCGGCACGGGCGAGTTCTCCGCGTTGTCGGAGGCCGAGCACTCGCGCGCGGTGCGGGTGGCGGCCGAGGTCGTGGGCGGCCGGGTGCCGGTGCTGGCGGGCGCGGGCGGCCCGATCGGCACCGCGCTGAACCAGGCCAGGGCGGCGCGGGAGGCGGGCGCGGACGGGCTGCTGCTCATGCCGCCGTACCTGGCGCAGGGCCCGGGGCACGGTTTCGAGGCCTATGTGCGGGCGGTCGCCGCCGAGCTGCCGGTGATCATCTACCAGCGCGGCTCGGTGGTGCTGGAGCCCGAGGCGGTGGTGGCGCTGGCCGCGATCCCCGGCGTGATCGGGCTCAAGGACGGCGTGGGCGACATCGACCGGATGCAGCGGATCGTGCTGGCGGTGCGCGAGGTGTATCCGGACTTCCTGTTCTTCAACGGGCTGCCGACGGCCGAGCTCACCATGCCCGCCTACCGGGGCATCGGCGTGCGGCTCTACTCCAGCGCGGTGTTCGCGTTCGCGCCGGAGATCGCCCTGGCCTACCTGAACGGCGACGAGGGGCTGCTCACCGAGTTCTACCTCCCCCTCGTCCGCCTGCGCGGCAAGGTCCCCGGCTATCCGGTCGCCCTGGTCAAGGCCGGGGTCCGCCTGCGCGGCCTGGACGTGGGCGCGGTCCGCCCGCCGCTGGTCGAGGTGACCGACGAGCACCTGGCGGAGCTGGACGCGCTGATCAAGACCGGGCTGGAACGGGTGGTGTCATGACGATCGCCGACCTGCGTACCGAGCTGCGCACCGCCCCGCTGCCCCGGCCCTGGGGCCCGGACGTCGCCCATAACCACGTGATCGTCTGCCACGTCACGCTGAAGGACGGGCGCACCGGGACCGGCTTCTCGTGGACGCCGCAGATCGGCGCGCACGCCGTCAAGGCGCTGCTGGACCACGACCTGCGGGAGGCGCTGATCGGGCTGCCCGCCCACCCCGAGGTGGTGTGGGACCGGCTCTGGCGGCACCTGCGCGAGGCGGGCCCCGGCGGGATCACCACGGTCGCGCTGGCCGGGATCGACCTGGCGCTGTGGGACCTGCGCTGCGGCGACGACGGCCTGGCCGACGTGCTGGGCCGGCGGCGCGAAGAGGTGCCCGTCTACGGCAGCGGCGTCAACCTGCACTACTCCCTGGAGGAGCTGGTCGCGCAGACCCGGCGCTGGGTGGCGGCCGGCTACCACGGGGTCAAGATCAAGGTGGGCCGCCCCGACCTGGCCGAGGACGTCGCCCGGGTGGCCGCGGTCCGCGAGGTGATCGGGCCCGACCGGCTGCTGATGATCGACGCGAACCAGCGGTGGGACCTGCACCGGGCGCGGCGGGCGCTGGCCGCGCTCCGCGACTTCGGGCTGCACTGGATCGAGGAGCCGCTGCCCGCCGACGACGTGGCCGCGCACGTGGCGCTGCGCCGCTCCATCGACGTGCCGATCGCCGTCGGCGAGAACGTCTACACCACCTACGGCTTCCGCGACCTGCTGGCGGCCGGCGCGTGCGACGTCGTCCAGCCGAACGTGGTCCGGGTCGGCGGGATCACGCCGTTCCTGCGGATCGTGGAGCTGGCCAGGACGTATGACGTGCCGGTCTATCCGCATCTGCTGAGCGACGTCTCCGGGCAGCTCGCGCTGGCCCTGCCGCTGCCGGCCATGGCGGAGGACGTGGAGGACGCCTCGTTCGCCGCCCTGGGGCTGCTGGCGGAGCCGTACCCGGTGGAGATCTCCGGCGGCGTGCTGCGCGCGGGCGAGCACGCGGGACTCGGGCTGAGGTGGTCACGATGAAGGTCGTTCTGGCCGGCGCCCAGGGACACGGGCGCCACCACCTGGGCAACCTGCGCAGGCTGGCGAACGCGGGCCGGATCGAGCTGGCCGGGATCTGCGACGTACGCCCGGTCGCGGTCGAGTTCGGCACGCCGCTGCAGTCGTCCGACCTGGGCGAGCTGATCCGCAAGACCGGCGCCGAGATCACCATCATCTGCACGCCGATCCAGACGCACGCCGACCTCGCGGTGGCCGCGCTGCGGGCCGGATCGCACGTGCTGCTGGAGAAGCCGCCCGCGCCGAGCCCCGCCGAGCAGCACCGGATCGCCGCCGCGGTGGCGGAGACCGGGCTGGCCTGCCAGGTCGGGTTCCAGTCGCTCGGCTCGACGGCGATCCCCGCGCTGCGCGAGCTGATCGCGGCCGGGACCCTCGGGCAGGTGCGCGGCATCGGCGGCGCGGGCGCCTGGGACCGGGCCACGGCCTACTTCACCCGGTCGGCCTGGGCGGGCAGACGCCGCCTGAACGGCGTGGACGTGGTGGACGGCGCGCTGACGAACCCGTTCGCGCACGCCGTGGCCACCGCCCTGGCCCTGGCGGACGGCCCGATCGCGGAGATCGGCACCGAGCTCTACCACGCCTATCCGATCGAGTCCGACGACACCTCCTGCGTGCGGATCCGGATGGCCGACGGCCTGGTGATCACGATCGCGGTGTCGTTGTGCTCGCCGGAGCGGCACGAGCCGTACCTGGTCGTGCACGGCGACGCGGGCCGGGCCACGCTGACCTACACCCAGGACCGGCTCAAGGTGGAGCTCGCCGACGGCTCGGTCACGACGACCATCCACGAGCGCACCGACCTGCTGGAGAACCTGATCGACCACGTCCGCACGGGCGCCCGGTTGCTGGTGCCGCTGTCGGCCACGCAGTCGTTCACGCAGGTCCTGGACGCCGTACGGCTCGCGCCCGAACCGCTGCCGATCCCCGACCGGCACCAGATCGTGCACCGCGACGACGCGGGCCAGGCGGTGAGCCGGGTGCTGCCCGGCATCGCGGACCTGACCGCGCGCAGCGCCGAGGAGCTGGCGCTCTACTCGGAGCTGGACGCCCCATGGTCCCGGGTCGAGCTCCAGGTCCAGGGGCAGGCGGTGGCCGCCTACGAGCTCCGGCCCGACCTGCCGGCCACCGACTCGCCCCGGCCGTACCTGCACAGTGTGCGCACCCTCGGCGGCGTCGAGGTCACGGAGGTGCGCCCGGAGGACCACGTGCACCACCTCGGTGCCGGCGTGGCCATCTCCGACCTGGGCGGCGCGAACTTCTGGGGCGGCCGCACGTTCGTCAGGGACCAGGGGCCGACCTGGCTGGACGATCACGGCACGCAGCGGCACCTGGCCTTCTCCCGGCTCGACGACGACGGGTTCGCCGAGCGGCTGAAGTGGACCGGGCCCGGCGGACGGCTGGTGGCGACGGAGGAGCGGACGGTCACGGCGCTGCCCGTCGAGGGCGGCTGGGCGCTGGACTTCACGTTCACGCTGACCAACCGCACCGGCGCGCCGGTGGAGATCAACAGCTCCGCCACCAAGGGCCGCGCGGGCGCCGGTTACGGCGGCTTCTTCTGGCGCGCGCCCGGCTCCGCCACCGCCAGGACCACCCTGCCGGGCGACGAGCGGGCCGTGCACGGCAGCCGGAGCCCGTGGATCGCCATGTCCGGCACCGCGCCGGACGGGCGGGACTGGACGCTGGTGTTCGCGCAGACGGACGAGGACCCGTGGTTCGTGCGGGTCGAGGAGTATCCGGGCATCGGGCAGGCGCTGGCGTGGGACCGGCCGCTGGTCGTCGAGGAGACGCTGACCAGGCGGGTGGTCACCGCGGTGCTGGACGGGCGGCTGGACGAGAGCGCCGCGGCGGCGGTGGCGGCCGAGCTCAGGCGCCACTGCGAACGGTGACCCCGCACCCGGCCGCTGTGGCGGCCGGGCTCAGCGGTGCACCCCTCACCCGGCCGGGCTCCGGCTCCGCCGCGAGTGCCGCGGATGCCGCGAGTCACTCGGGGCGGCTGCCGGGGCCGCCTGAGGTGGACCTGAGCAGGCGCAGCGCGCCGCGCGAGAGCGCCACGAGGATGTCGGCGGCCTCCTCCAGGTCGGGGTAACGGCCCTCCAGGTGCCCGATCGCCAGGGCGTCGGTCGCGGCGTTGATCCCGTCGGCGATCATCTCCAGGCGCCGCCGGTCGTGCTCGTTGTCGGCCGTGTAGCCGAGCGCGGCCAGGTCGGCGGCGTGGTGCTCGCGGTAGGCCGCCGCCGTCTCGGTGGCGAAGTCGCGCAGCGAGGACGAGGGGTCGTGCCGGGCCCTGAGCTGGATGCGCAGGAACTCCGGATGGCGGCAGATGGCCTCCAGCGGGATGCGGAACGTGTCGCGGTGCCGTTCGAGATCGTCGGGAGCCTCGCGGGCCCGGCGCCGCGCCTCCCGCATCGACCCGCGCAGCCGCTCGCCGCCCTCCTCAGCGAGCACCCGCAGCAGCTCCTGCATGTCCTTGAAGTGCACGTAGAAGCTCGACTGGGCGATGCCGGCGGCCTTGGCGACCTTGACCGTGCTGAGCCCGGCCTCACCCTCCTCGTCGAGGATCGCCAGCGCGGCGCGGATCAGCCTGCGCCGGGTCAGGTCCTTGGCCTGGCTCCTGCTGAGCGGTGTGCTCGTCACGATTGCCTCTTGGGTCTTGTGCGCTTTTTCACCGATAGTACTATCGGTGAAATTGCTCTCGGGGGGCTAACCGGGAGGAGGCGTGGATGAAACGCTGGAGAACACCGGCCACGCTGTTGCTGGCCTCGGTGGTGATGCTGGCGTGCAGTGGCCAGCGACCTGTCGCCACCCCGCAGGCCGGCGCGTCATCGAACACGTCGGGACCCACCCAGGGCGGGCGGCTGATCTACGGACTCAGCGCGGACGCCAACGGGTTCAACCCGGTCACCGACCAGTTCGCCGCGCAGAGTTACAGCATGGCGGGGTCGATCATCGAGCCGCTGGTGAGCGTGGACGTCAACGGTGACTGGAAGCCGTATCTGGCGGAGTCGCTCACCCCTAACGAGAAATACGACGAATGGGCCATCAAGGTCAGGACGGGGGTCTCCTTCTCCGACGGTGTCGCGCTGACCGGTGACATCGTCAAGGCCAACCTGGACGCCCAGAAGGCGTCGCCGCTGAACGCGGCGGTGTTCGTGCCGGTCAAGTCGTTCGAGCTGGCCGATCCCATGACGGTCACGGTGAAGCTCCACCAGCCTTGGGTGGCCTTCCCGTATTATCTGGCCGCGCAGATCGGCATGGTGGTGCCGCCCGCCTCGCTGACCGACCCCAAGGCGGCCAGCCTGAAGCCGGTGGGCACCGGGCCGTTCATCTTCAAGGAGTACGTGCCGGACAACCGCATGGTCGTCACCCGCAACCCGCGTTACTGGCGCTCCGGCCTGCCCTACCTGGACGAGGTCGAGTTCCGGATCCTGCCCGACAGTCAGACCCGGTCGCAGACGCTGGAGGCCGGCGGGGTCGACGCCATCGGCACCTCCCGCGACGAGGACCTGACCAAGTTCGGCGCGCAGAAGGACGCCTACAGCGTCCACCGGGCGCAGGGCATGTCCGTTCCCGAGTACATGTTCATGCTGAACACCGCCGTCGCGCCGCTCGACGACGTACGCGTCCGCAAGGCGCTCGCCTACGCCACCGACCGCGAGACCGTCATCAAGACCCTGCGCGGCGGGCTCACCGAGCCGGCCGACGGGCCCTGGTCCAAGGACTCCAAGTGGTACGCCGAAGGCGGCTACCCCGCCTATGACGCGGCCAAGGCCGCCGCCCTGGTCAAGGAGGTGGAGGCGGAGAAGGGCCCGATCCGCTTCGAGCTGATCTCCACCCCCGACCCCAACACCATGCAGGGCGTCGAGCTGGCCCAGGACATGTGGCGCAAGGCCGGCATCGAGGTGTCGATCAAGCAGGCCGACCAGGCCGACCTGATCAACCGCGCCGTCACCGGCAACTACGCCGCCACCGTCTGGACCCAGTTCTCCACCCCCGACCCCGACGGCGAGTACATCTGGATGCACCAGGGCTACGCCAAGCCCGTCGGCGCCGTCTCGCTCAACTTCGCCCGGCTCAAGGACGCCAAGCTGAGCGCCGCCCTCGACGTCGGCAGGAGCAACCCGGACGAGGCCGCGCGCAAGAAGGCGTACGGCACCGTGCAGGAACGCCTGCGCGAGCTGGTGCCGTACGTGTTCATCGACCACCTCAACACCGGCGCCATCATCGCCAAGACCAAGGTGCACGGCATCGGCGAGCACGTGCTGCCCGACGGCGAGAAGGGCCTGCCGCTGACCGGATCCCCGATCCCCTACCACCCGTTCGCGCACCTCTGGGTCAGCCAGCAGTGATCATCCTGCACCGGCTGCTCCGGCTCCTGGTGGTGCTGCTCGTGGTGACCTTCCTGTCGTACGCCCTGCTCAACCTGCTGCCCGGCGACCCGGTCACGCAGATCCTGGGCCTGTCGGCGACCGAGGAGGCCCGCGCGCAGCTCCGCCAGGAGCTCGGGCTGGACCAGCCGCTGATCGTGCGCTACCTCGACTGGGTCGGCGGGCTCGTCACCGGCGACTTCGGCGAGTCCTACATCACCCGGATGTCGGTGGCCTCCGAGCTGGCCGGGCGGCTGCCCGTGACGCTGGAGCTGCTCGTCGTGGCGCAGGTGATCGCGCTCGGGCTGGCCGTCCCGGTGGGCGTGGCCGCCGCCCGCCGCGCGGGCCGGGCCCTGGACCAGGCGCTCACCGCGCTGAGCTTCGCGCTGCTGTCCACCCCGGTCTTCGTGCTGGGCGTGCTGCTGATCCTGGTGTTCGCGGTCACCTGGCAGGTGGTGCCCGCGACCGGCTGGACCCCCATCTCCCTCGACCTGGGCTGGAACCTCACCTCCGTGATCCTGCCCGCCGTCACCCTCGGCTGCGGGCAGCTCGCCGTGTACGCGCGGCTGCTGCGTACCGACCTGATCGCCACGCTGCAGGAGGACTACATCACGCTGGCCCGCGCGCGCGGCCTGTCGCCGCGCCGCATCCTGTGGCGGCACGCGCTGCGCCCGTCCGCGATCACCCTGATCACCGCCATCGGCCTCAACCTGGGCGCGCTCATCGGCGGGACCGTGATCATCGAGACCCTCTTCGGCCTGCCCGGCGTCGGGCGGCTGCTCGTCGACTCCATCTTTTCCCGCGACTACCTGACGGTGCAGGGAGGCGTCGTGCTCATCTCGGTCGGCTATGTGGCGGTCAACTTCGCGGTGGACCTGGTCTACGCCGCCGTCGATCCCAGGATCCGGCGTGCGTAGGCGCTTCGGCCCCGGCTTCTGGATCGCGATCGGCTGGATCGGCCTGATCCTCGCGGCCGCGCTGCTGGCCGACCTGCTGCCGTTCGCCCGCTACGACGAGACGCTGGCCGGGCCGCCGCAGTCGGGTCCCAGCGCCGCCCACCCGCTCGGCACCGACGGCCTCGGCCGCGACGTGCTCAGCAGGGTCGTGTACGGCGCCCGCGTCTCGCTCGGCGTGGGCGTCGGCGCCGTGCTGCTCGGCCTGGGCGTCGGCGCGCCGCTCGGCATCCTGGCCGGCTACCGCAGGAAGGCCACGGACGCCGTCATCATGGCGGTCAACGACGTGGCCCAGGCCTTCCCCGCGCTCGTCTTCGCCCTGGCCGTCGTCGCGTTCGCCGGCGCGAACCTGCGCAACGTGCTCATCGTCCTCGGCGTGCTCGGCATCCCGTCCTGGACCCGGCTCATCAGGGGCGCCACCCTCACCTTCGCCGAGCGCGAGTTCGTGCTGGCCGCCCGGGTGCTCGGCGCCCGCGACCGGCGCATCCTGTGGCGGGAGATCGTGCCGAACGTGGCCGTGCCGGCGGCGTCGTACGCGTTCATCGGCATGGCCGTGGTCGTGGTGGCCGAAGGCAGCCTCGCCTTCCTCGGCCTGTCCGTCCAGGCGCCCACCCCGACCTGGGGCGGCCTCATCAACGAGGGCCGCACGCTCATGGAGACCGCGCCGCACGTGGTGCTCGCGCCCTCGGTGGTCATGTTCCTGACCGTGCTCTCGTTCAACCTGGTGGGCGACCGGCTGCGGTCCCTGAGCGACGTGCGCGAGAGCGGCCTGGAGCCGGTACGGCAGCCGCTCGACCTCCCGATGCCCACCGCCACCCACCCGATCCGCGACTCCCTGCTGCAGGTGCAGGACCTGCACACGCACTTCGTCACCCCGCGCGGCGTCGTCAAGGCCGTCGACGGGGTCTCCTTCACCCTCGAACGCGGCAGGACCCTGGCCATCGTGGGCGAGTCGGGGTCGGGCAAGTCCATGCTGATCCGGTCGGTGCTGGGGCTGCTGCCCGGCAACTCCGTCCGGGGCGGCAAGGTCTACCTGTCCGGCGACGACCTGACCACCTACACCGCGACGGAGATGCGCTCCGTCCTCGGGCCCCGGCTCGGGACCGTCTTCCAGGATCCGATGACCGCGCTCAACCCCGTGCGCACGATCGGCACCCAGGTCATGGAGCCGCTGCGGGTGCACCTGGGCATGGGACGCCGGCAGGCGCGGGCGGAGGCCGGGCGGCTGCTCGCCTCCGTGGGCATCCCCGACCCCGAACGCATGTTGCGCCGCTACCCGCACCAGCTCTCGGGCGGGATGCGGCAGCGGGTGACGATCGCGATGGCGTTGTCGTGCTCGCCCGGCGTGCTCTTCGCCGACGAGCCGACGACGGCCCTCGACGTGACCATCCAGGACCAGGTGCTGCGGCTGCTCTACCGGCTGCGGGAGGAGCGGGACATGGCCGTGGTGCTGGTCAGTCACGACCTGTCCGTGGTGGCCCGGTGGGCCGACGAGGTCATCGTGATGTACGCGGGCAAGGTGGTCGAGCGGGGGCCGGCGGCCACGGTGTTCGAGCGGGCGCGGATGCCGTACACGGAGGCGTTGCTGGAGGCCGCGCCCAAGCTGACGGACCCCGTGCACCATCGGCTGCGGGTCATCCCCGGGCGGCCGCCGGATCTGGTGGACCTGCCCGCGGGGTGCTCGTTCCAGGCCCGGTGCCGGTACGTCCAGGACCGGTGCACCCAGGAGGCGCCGCCGCTGTTCGAGGACGGCGGCCATCAGTACGCCTGCTGGTTCCCGCGCACCCCCCTGCCGGCCACCGCCGAAACCGCAGAAGGAGCTGAGCGCAGTGGCCGGTAGCGGAAATGCCCACCTTCGCCCCCGTGACGAGGTGCTGCTCCGGGTGGAGGATCTGGTCGTGGAGTTTCCCGCAGGCCGTGGCCGCACGGTGCGGGCCGTCTCCGGGGTCAGCTTCGACCTGGCCAAGGGCGAGACGCTCGGCATCGTGGGCGAGTCCGGCTGCGGCAAGTCGAGCGCGGCCCGCGCCCTCGTGCAGCTCCCGCCGCCCCGCTCGGGCTCCGTGCGCCTGGACGGCCAGGAGCTGACCGCGCTGCGCGGCGAGGCGCTGCGTAAAACCCGCCGGCGCCTCCAGATGATCTTCCAGGACCCGATCTCCTCCCTGAACCCCCGCCGCCGCGTCCGCGACATCGTCGGCGAGGGCCCCCGCGTCTGGGGCCTGCCCGGCGACCGGGTGGACGAGGTCCTGGAGGCGGTCGGGCTCGATCCGGGGGCGGCGGCGGAGCGGCGGCCGCACGAGTTCTCCGGCGGGCAGTGCCAGCGCATCTCGATCGCCAGGGCGCTGATCCTGGACCCGGAGGTGGTGATCTGCGACGAGCCCGTGTCCGCGCTGGACGTCTCGGTGCAGGCGCAGATCCTCGGCCTGCTGGAGGACCTGAAGGAGCGCTACCGGCTGACGCTCGTCTTCATCGCCCACGACCTGGCCGTGGTGAAGAACGTCAGTGACCGGATCCTGGTGATGTACCTGGGCAAGGTGTGCGAGATCGCGCCCGGGGCCGAGCTGATCTCTCATCCCGCGCATCCGTACACGCGGGCCCTGATCGCCGCCATCCCCGGCGGCGGCCACGACCTTCCACCGGCCGACCAGCTCATCAGCGGCGAGCCGCCGTCGCCGGTCGACCCGCCTGCGGGGTGCCGGTTCCGTACGCGGTGCCCGCGTGCGGCGGCGCGGTGCGCCGACGAGGAGCCCCAGATCAGGCAGGTGGGCGCGGACCACTGGCTCGCCTGCCACTTTCCCGATTGATCCACCGTTAAGGAGCAACATGGCCATCGACTTCACCCTCGCCCCTGAGCACGAGGAGATCCGCAAGCGGGTGCGCGCCTTCATCCAGGGCACGGTCATCCCCGCGATGGAGGAGGTCAAGGAGAGCGACCGCGACGCGTACCTGCGGACGATCTTCCACCTCCGCTCCCAGGCCAAGGCCGAGGGTCTGTGGCTGCCGCACATGCCGAAAGAGTGGGGTGGCATGGGGCTGGGCCACGTGGAGCTGGCCATGGTGCAGTCGGAGGCCGCCAAGACCCGCATCGGCCCCTGGGTGCTCAACTGCAGCGCCCCTGACGAGGGCAACATGCACACCCTCCTGCACTGGGCGACCGACGAGCAGAAGGAGAAGTATCTGCGGCCGCTGCTGGACGGCTTGCAGATGTCGTGCTTCGCCATGACGGAGCCGGAGGTGGCCGGCTCCGACCCCACCCTCATCCGCACCGAAGCCGTCCGCGACGGCGACGAATGGCTCATCAACGGCCACAAATGGTTCATCTCCAACGCCCGCCGCGCCAACTTCGCCATCCTCATCGCCAGGACCGAGCCGGACGTGCCGGCCGGCTCGCGCGGCGCGAACACCGCGTTCCTCGTCGACCTGCCCACCTCCGGCTGGAACGACGTGCGCGAGGTCGAGACGATGCACGGCTCCACCGGCCACAGCGAGATCGTCATCGAGGACCTGCGCCTGCCCGACAGCCAGATCCTCGGCGGTCGCGGCAACGGCCACCGCCTCGGCCAGTACCGCCTGGGCCCCGCCCGCCTCGCCCACTGCATGCGCTGGATCTCGCAGGCGGAGACGGCCCTGGACATGATGGTCGACCGCGCGCTGCACCGCTACAGCCACGGCTCCCTGCTGGCCGAGAAGCAGGGCATCCAGTGGCTGATCGCCGACTCGGCCATGGAGCTCTACCAGTGCAAGCTGATGGTGCTGCACGCCGCCTCGAAGATCGACAAGGGCGAGGACTTCCGTACGGAGGTGTCGATGGCCAAACACTTCGTCGCCAACAGCCTCAACCGGATCGTGGACCGCGCGATCCAGGTCCACGGCGCCCTGGGCTACTCGACGGACACGCCCCTGGCCAACATGTTCCAGCACGCCCGCTGGGCCCGCTTCGCCGACGGAGCCGACGAGATCCACCAGATGCGCATCGCCGAGCGCACCATCGCCGCCTACCAGGCCACCGGCTCCACCAGCTCCGCCACCGGCGGCCTCCCGCTTTAGCGCTGAAACTTTCAGACGCTGACATGCGCGGACGTGGGCGGGCGGGCGCGATGCTGGCCCGCCCGCCCGGCCGCCCCTAAGGTGACGGGTGCCGCCCCACCCACGTACGTGAGAGGGACCCCCATGGCACCCCGCCACCTCCTCCGCCCGCTGCTGGTGCTCGCGCTCGCCACCGCCACGGCTCTGATCGTGGCCCCCGCGCGAGCGGACACCTATCGCACCGCGACGGCGTCAGGCTCGGGCCCCACCTGGTACGCAGGAGCGGCCAACGCCGAGGCCAACGCCCGCGCGGCGCTGAACCAGCAGGCGGCCCAGGCAGGCGAGACCTGCCCGAGCGTGTCGGCCTCCGCCACCCACGTCTACACGGCGCCGGACGGCTCGGCCTACGTCTTCCAGGCGACGGCGTCGGGCACCTGCGTGCCCCAGCCCCCGCCGCCGTCGTACACGGTCCCCCGCTCGGAGACCCGCCAGGCCGGCGGCGCGAACTCCACCATCGCCATCCAGAACGGCTCCCAGGCCGCCCGCGCGGCGATCCTCGCGGCCGGCGTCGCGTGCACCGGCTGGACCACCACGGCGGCGCTGGTCTGGTCGGCTCCCGGCAGCGTCTGGTACATCTACGACGTCACCGTCTCAGCCACCTGCACGAACTAGCCACCCTCGGTCAGAGGCCCGCCTCCACCGGCAAGAGTGGAAGATCGGCGGGTGAACCCGCGTCTGCCTGACCGCTGATCGTGTCGTCCGCGCCGACGCGTACACGGCGTGCCACGCGTGCGCGGCAGGGATGAGGCGGTGCAGAGGCCGAGGCCGTAGCGTCGTGGCATGCCCCGGCGCGTTCTCGAATGGTGGAACAGTCATCAGCGTCTGGCGGACGCCCTCCTCGCGGCGGCCGCCTGCGCGTACCTGCTGATCGAGGTGCCCTATCACGATCAGAGCATCGCGGAGCTCGACCGCGTCTCCGTCTGGTTCTGGGTGGATCTGCTGGCCTACGCGAGCGTCGCGTGGCGGCGGGCGCACCCGGTCGCGGTCTTCGCGCTGGTGTGGACACTCTGGCTGCTCTCCGGGCGCTGGGACGTCTGGACGGAGTGGAACGCCTCCTGGGCGGAGCTGAGCACGCCCACCGTGCTGATGTTCATGTCCTACACGGCGGGCCGGTGGTCGGCCTCCCGCCGGCCCGGGCTGTTCGTCGCCGGGACGCTGCTGCCGGCGGTGCTGGTGCTGATCCGCGACATCTTCGGCCCGTCCGCCCTGCCGCTCGCCCTGCCCGACATGTCCGTCGGTCTGCTGGTGACGTCGTTCGCCCTGTGCGCCGGGGCGTGGGGGCTGGGCAGGCTGCGCCGTTCGGAGGCCGAGGCGATCCGGCGGGGCGAGGAGAGCCGCGTGGAGGCCATGCTGGCGCAGGAGCGCGTGAGCATCGCGCGCGAGGTGCACGACATCGTGGCGCACAACGTGAGCGCAATGGTGATCCAGGCGGACGGCGCGTCCGCCGCGCTGCTCGATCGGGACCTGGACGCGACCGGCGAGGCCGTGGACGCCATCGGCGAGTCGGGCCGGGCCGCGCTGCGGGAGCTGCGCCTGCTGCTGGGCATCCTGCGGCAGGCGCCCATGGCGCCGCACCCCGGCATCGCTGCGATCAAGGATCTGGTTGAACGGCTGCCGATGGAGGTACGGTTACGCGTCGAAGGACAAGTCCGCGAGGTGCCGCCACCCGTGGGCCTGGCCGCCTACCGCATCGTGCAAGAAGCTCTGACCAACACGCTGAAGCATGCCGGAAAGGACGCCAGAGCCACCGTGTCACTTCACTACACAGCAAGCGGGCTGCACATCAGGCTGGTCGACGACGGAGGACCTCGCCGGACCGGCTCCACCACCCCGTTCGGCTCCACGGAAGGGTCCGCCACGCCGGATGGGCCCGGTCACGGGCTGGCCGGGATCCGCGAGCGGGCCACCGCTCTGGGCGGCACGGTGCGGATCACTCCGTCGGCGAACGGGTTCCAGATCGAGGCGACCTTACCGTGGACCTGATCCGCGTGCTGCTGGCCGACGACCAGCAACTGGTCCGCACGGGGGTGCGGCTCGTGCTCCGCCGTGAGCAGGGGATCGAAGTGGTCGGGGAGGCCGCGGACGGCGCGGAGATCGTGGCCCTGGCGGAGCAGGTGCCCGCCGACGTCGTGGTCATGGACGTGCGGATGCCGGGCATGGACGGCATCGAGGCGACCCGGCTCATCTGTGAGCGGGCCGCGCGGCCCCGGGTCCTCATCCTCACCACCTTCGACCTCGACGAGTACGTCTTCGCCGCGATCAAGGCCGGCGCGAGCGGATTCCTGCTCAAGGACAGCGGCCCGCGCTTCTTCACCGAGGCCGTCCGGGTCGTGCACAGCGGCGAAGTGATCATCGCGCCGTCCACCACCACACGGCTCATCTCCCATTTCCTGGCCCGCATGCCCGACGCGGGCAAGACGCCCGACCAGCGGGCCGCCCGGCTCAGCCGCCGTGAGAGAGAGGTGCTCGCCGCGATCGCCACCGGGTTGTCCAACATGGAGATCGCGACGCGCCTGTATCTGTCGGAGGGGACCGTGCGCACGCACGTGAGCCACATCCTCGCCAAACTCGGCCTGCGCGACCGGGTACAGGCGGTGGTCTTCGCCTACGAGAACGGACTCGTCGACGCCGGCTGACCCGGCATATGCGCCATTTTCCGCCGACAAGAATGGCCGGTCAGCAAAAACTCATGCATCATCCGACCGGCCCAGGGGAATAGCGAAAGAAAACATTCCTGCACCGCACCCGATCCGCTCTTGATGCGTTAGGGGCGCGTATCGGGAGGGATCCCCCATGACCAGCGGGCAGAACGCCTTGCCGACAAAAATTCAGCCGAGCAATATGAGCGTCATGTCGGAGGAACTCCCGAAAAAAAGCGGGCGGTCTTCGAAAAGCTCGCCCGCGACCTCATGCGAGTCCAGCTGAGGATCAGCGGCGCCGCCGGGATCGACCGCACCTTCCACGCCAAGGCGATCCTCGGCGTCGACAACGCCCGGCTGACCTTCCGCCCGGACCTGCCCGACGACCTGCGGACCGGCTTCGCCCAGCCCGGTGCCGACTACCCGGTCACCGTCCGGCTGTCCAACGCCGGCGGCGTCCGCCGGCCGGACTTCGTCCCCGACCGGCGCGGTGCGGCACTGCGCGTCCAGGTGGGGCCGGACCAGGCGCACGACCTGCTCATGGTGAACCATCCGGTGTCCCGCGCCAGGAACGCACGCGAGTACGTCAAGTTCGCCCAGGTCATGGCCGGTGCGAACACGCCCCTGCGCAGGAAGATCGCCCTGTACGTCAGGCTGCCGCTGGAGGTGGGCCGGTCCACCGCCGCGCGCATGCGGCGGATCTGCCGAGCGGAGACCGCCCGCGAGGTGAACAGCCTCGCCGTCGAAACGTACTGAAGCCAGGGTGCGATCCTGTGGGGTCCGGCCGGGCCGGTTCGTTACCGGCTCCGCCCGGCCGCGACCGCGCCTCCCGCGTACAAGCGCGATCCCGATCACCTCCGGCACGAGCTCGTCGCGCGGCTGGCCAGGGCGGACGTCGTCTTCGACCTGTGCGTGCAGCGCTACGCCGACGCCGAGCGCACCCCCATCGAGAACGGCAGCGCCGACTGGCGCGAGGAGGACGCGCCCGTGGTCACGGTGGCCACGCTGACGATCCCGCGCCAGTCGGGGGGCGTTCCCGCAGGGAACGCCCGTAAGCCTGGCGCCACTGTTCGGCTGCCTCCAGCATGGCGTGGCTGATGTGGTCGAAGAAGTCGCTGATGTCCCGGAGCCGGATTCCGGCGGGCGAGGTGGCGCCGAGCGTCGCTGCTCCTTGCTTGGCGAAGGTGGCCAGCAGCGTGTTCTGGCGGGCGCTGGCCATCCAGCCGCGGAACCAGGCATCGGCATCGATGACGTAGCGATCGCGCCGCCGGCGGGGATCTCGTTCGCGGCGGATCAGCTCTTGCCGTTCGAGTTCGCCGATGGCCTTGGAGATGGAGGCGGGGCTGACCTGCAGCTTGCGGGCGAGTTCGGCCGCGGTGAGGCTGCCGCTGTCGGTGAGGTAGAGGCTGGTGAGGACGCGGGCGGTCATCCGCGACAGCCCAGTGTTGATCATGACAGTGGTGAACTGCTCCTCCAGTGCGCCGACCGCCTTGGGGTCGCGTTGCCCCGGGGTCGGCGGACGCCTGCGGGCGCGGTCCCGGGTGGCCTGGTGCGCCTGGTCGGCCTGGTAACCGTCGGGGCCGCCGTTGCGGGCGACTTCGCGCGTGATGGTGGACAGCGGCCGGTTCAGACGAGCGGCGATCTCGGTCGGAGATAGCCCTTGGGTCAGTCCGTCGGCGATCTGCCGGCGGTCTTGGTGGGTCAGCCTGCCTCCGGGCATGGGCGACGCCTTCCTGGTCATACGCGGTCCGACAGGGCATTCTTGCATTCGCACCCACCTCATTGCAAGTTGCCTTGCTTGCATTCACCATCATCTTCATTGCAAGTTTCGCGAGAATTAGCAGTATGAAGGCATTTTTTGAATTGACACTTTAGTAAATGCAAGTTAGCTTTTCGACTATCGTGAACACAAGTCAGCGCCACCCGACGTGTGAGCCGGCAGAACGGGCACGCGCGGGCTGCGGGACGAACGGGTCCGAAGTCGCCTCCTAGGCCGTCGCCCCCAGGACGGCACCTCTCCAACCTCACCTCTCGAAGGGAATCGACGTGATCGCATCGAAGTCCGCCATGGCGGCGCTGCTCGTCACCGCGGCCCTGGCCGCCACCGCCCTGCCCGCCGCCGCATCGTCCGCTCCCGTACATCCCAAGGTGCAGCGAGTGCTCAACCAGACCGTGGCCGCCAAGCTCGCCCCTGGGATGGTCGCCGAGATCCGGGACGGCGGCCGCTCCTGGTTCGGCTCAGCGGGCGTGTCCGACACCGGAACCGGACGCCAGCGCCGGCAGAACGAGCGGTTCCGCATCGGCAGCGCCTCCAAGGCCTTCACCGCCACCGTGGTGCTCAAGCTCGCGGCCGAGGGAAAGCTGAGCCTCGACGACACCCTGGACAAGTGGCTGCCAGGCCTGTTCGACGGCAGCGCCTACCAGCCCGGCAAGATCACCATAAGGCAGCTGCTCAACCAGACCAGCGGCGTCTACGCCTACTCCGACGATGAGGAGTTCTTCGCCACGGGCGTCGGCGCCGAGTGGTTCAAGCACCGCTACGACACCTACACCCCGCAGCAACTGGTGAAGATCGCCCTGGCGCACCCGCCCACCGGCGAGCCGGGTCAGCGCTTCAAATACTCCAACACCAACTACATCCTCGCCGCGATGATCGTCGAGAAGGCGACAGGCAGGACGTTCGAACAGGAACTCATCCGGACCGTCATCCGCCCGCTGCGCCTGACCGGCACCTCCCTGCCCGGCACCGACTCCAAGATCCGCGGTCCGCACCCGGTGCACTACTCCACCCTGTTCTCCCGCGACCCCCAGCCCACGATCCACGACGCCACCCAGATGAACCAGTCCTTCGCCTGGGCCGCCGGCGGCGTCATCTCCACCACCACCGACCTCAACCGGTTCTTCAGCGCCCTGTTCGGCGGGCGCGTCCTGCCGGCCGCGCAGCTGCGCGAGATGCTCACCACCGTCTCCACCGAGGGGGCGAACTGGATCCCGGAAACGCGGTACGGCCTGGGCATCTTCGAACAGAAACTCCCCTGCGGAACCAGCGTCTGGGGCAACGCCGGTGCCACTTACGGCTCCTGGAGCTACTCCATGGGCACCCGCGACGGCAAGCACCGCCTCACCACCCAGGCCAACGGCGACTGGGCACCCCTGAGCGTCTTCACCGACGTGCTCGCCGCCGAGTTCTGCCCGGCCGCAAACGCCGGCTGAACTCGTCGGCATAACCACGAACACGGATCCGCCCACATCCACCACATGTCCTGACCGAGGCAGGCAGTGCGGAGCCATAGCTTCAACCGGCCCCTCACCACAGACAACACCCCGATCGGCGTAGGCGGCGCCTCACCACAGACAACACCTCGATCGGCGTAGGCGGCGCCGCACCGCAGGCAGAACCTCGGCCGGTGCAGGCGGCGCCGCACCGCAGGCAGAACCTCGGCCGGTGCAGGCGGCGCCTACGCCTCAGACGGTGACCCGGGGCGCAGGCAGCGGCACGATCTCCCGCTCGTAGTACGACTGGAAGTCCTCACCGGCGGAGTACAGCTTGTCCAGCTCACCACGGCAGGCCGCGATCACCTCGGGGTCATCGATCCGCCGGGCACCGCTGTGGGTCCCGAAGGCGTCGTACGTCACCTCGTACATCACCACCGAGCCGAGAATGACGAGCTCCGGCAGCCGCCGGCCGATCTCAAGGTCGGCCACCGCCTGCGCGTCGACGACCCGCACCTGCTCGGCCGCCGCGACGCGCAGCGCCAGGACGTGCATCTCCCACTGCAGGTAGGGCGTGATCGGCTGCTCGACGACGCGGATGCGCCGGCGCGTGAAGCTCTCGGCACGGCGTTCGCGCTCGCGCAGCGGACCCCGCTTGTCGTCGATCAGCCGCAACGAGCGAGCCCAGTCACCCTCCATCATCGCGACCCAGCTCGGCTCCCCGGCCTCACGGAAGCTCTGGATGCGTTCGAGCTTCCAGAACACGTCATCGATTTTCCGAAAGTTCGGCCAGAAATCGTCGAGATACCCGTCCGCACTCAGAGTTTCGCCCGAAATTTCATGAATGCGCTCAAGCATCTGAAATATCCTTTTTGGCCACGAGCAGCCTGCTCCGCGAAAAACGATTAGCGTTCATCGTGGCCGATGGATACATCCGACGGCAGTCGCTGCTCATACTCGCAGGTGAGTTCCCTGCCTATCACCGCGAAGTCCCGCTGTCGAGCCCCACCGGCAAAGGCACGCAGAATCGGCCTTCATGTCGCCGCACCCAAAGGCATATTTCCCCAATAACGGCACATTACCGCAGACTTATTCGCTCTCGGCAGCCATACCCAAGCGTCAGCAGGCTCCGCGCAAGCATCCGCTTCCCACAGCCGGCCCCTGCGTGCTCTGCCACCACTCGCAGCGACCGGCATCCTCGTTCGACCTGATACCTTGTCATGCAAGGTATCGGGTCGTACTGTGGTCACATGGCTGAGGACGCTGAGACGACGCCGGCATCGGCTTCGATCACCATCGCCCGCCTGCGTCGCGAGCTCGCGCGTGGCACGACCGAGCTGGCTGTGCTGTCCGTCCTCAGCAGTCGCCGCCGGTACGGCTATGAGCTGCTGAAAGTGCTGCGGCATACGGGAGAGGGCGTCCTGGAAGTGAAGGAGGGCACGCTCTATCCGCTGCTGCACCGGCTGGAGGATTCCGGGCACATCCTCGCGACCTGGGAGGCGGAAGGGCGTTCCAGGCCGCGCAAGTACTACGTCATCACGCCGGACGGCCGCACGTACCTCGCCCTGCTGCGTACCGAGTGGAGTGGGCTGGTCGATGCGATGCGACGGCTACTCGACACCCTTGGCGAGGTACAGGAATGAGCCATGAGCGACAGACCATCGACGACTACACGGAAAGGGTCGCGCGCCACCTGAGCGGCCCGGCCCGCGACAGGGCCAAAGCCGAGCTCGGCGAGCACTTGTCCGACGCCGCGGAAGCGGGAGAGTTAGCCGAGGCCTTGAGCCGCCTCGGCACTCCGCAAGCGGCTGCGGCCACCTTCGCCGAACTGGGCGCGGCACCACCCGCGCCCATGGGGGCGCGGTTCGCTGCCGCGCTGATCGACAACCTCCCGCTCGTCGGTGTCACGATCGCGCTGCTCGTGCAGGGGATCACTCGCACGGCCACGGGGGGAGGCGGGTTCACGCTGGCGTTCCCGCCTTTCGTGTACGCCAAGGTAGGCGACGGCTGCGTGTCCCTTGCCCCCCTGCAGTGCGCCACCGGCGCCTACGACCACGCCGGGCTGTTGTACGGCCTGGGCGTTCCGCTCGCTCTGACCTGGTCGATCGTCGGGCTGGGGTTGCTGGAGGCATGGACCGGCGTGACTCCGGGCAAACGCCTCATGCACTTACGCGTCGTGACCGAAGCCGGGCTGCGTATCCACCCGGCCGTCGGCGTGGTGCGGCGGCTCAGCCTGCTGGTGGGACCGTTCGCCTGGCTGGACTGGGCGCCGGTCCTGTGGGGTGACCGGCGGCGGGTGCTCGACCGCTTGACCGAGACCAAGGTCGTGAGCGCGAACCCGACTGGAGCGAGATGAACACGACCGCTGCCGTCCGCGTTCCGCCTCTCGTAGCGCTGGCCGTCGGCGTGGTGTTGTGGTTCGTCCCCACCTTCGTGCAGCGTGCCGTCTGGCTGCTCAGTGGCGATGACACGCTGAACTTCGACCTCGTCCTGGTCTCACGCTGGCTCGCCGCCGCGCTGCTGCTGGGCTTCGTGCTGGTGGTGGAGAAGCAGCCGCTGTCGTCCGTGGGGATATGCGCCCCTCGCTGGAAGGATGTCCTGGTCACCATCGGGCTGGCCGTTCTGGCACTGGTGGCCGGCGTCGTCCTGTACACCGTTCTCGTCAGCGGAGCCCCTGACCAGCAGTCACAGTCGACGCAGATCATGTCGAGGCTGTCGGTCGCCGAGAGCGTGCATCTGATCGTCAACGCGGCGGTCGTCGAGGAGCTCTTCTTTCGCGGTTTCCTCATCGAACGGGTCATCTCCCTCACTCAGCGGCCCTGGCTGGCCGCTCTGGTGTCCTACGTGATGTTCGTCGGCTCCCATGTGCCCGGCTCAGGTTGGGCCACGACGCTGAGCATGGTCGCCGTAGGGTCGGTGCTCTTCGTCGGTCTCTACTACCTGCGCCGCAACCTCCTGTTGTGCGTCGGCGCGCACGCCATCACCAACCTCCTCATCCTGGCCAACGCCATCGCCTGAGCCTGGGGTCACTTGGCGGTGAGCTTGTCGACGTCGGGGGCGTAGACGGTCATCCAGTGCGGGCGCAGCCGGTAGTAGACCACATCGTTGTCCCAGTCGAAGGCGGCGCTGCCGTAGAAGTCCTTGAAGTAGGCCAGCAGGTCTGGCCAGTCCGCCGCAGGCTCGCCGTCTTGGGGGTTGAGGATCTCCACAGTGCCGTGCGTGAACACGCCCAAGTCCTCGCCGCGCATGTGCGCGACGCTGGCGGCCGGGCGGGCGGCGAGGTGGCGGGCCTTGGCAGCGCTGCGCGCCGTGCCGAAGTGCCACTTGCCGTGCAGAAAATGCCCGTCCACGCCGCTGATCCGCGGCTCACCCTTCGCCGTCACCGTTGACACGGCGAGAGTGCACATGCCGGTGAGGACCTGGGTGAGCTGCTCCGCGGTCAGGGTGCGCTCGGTGAAGATCGAGCGGAGGTGCGAGGTGGAGCGGGAGAGGGAGGAGCTGAGGAGGCCCTGGAGCTCTTTGAGATCTTCTGGCGTTTCGCGCATTGAGGTCCTTATCTAGGCGTAGGTCCGGTTCACGTCCGCCATCGACGCCGGCCGGTGAGATCATGCTCGATCAAAAACCTGACACCTTATGTCGTATTTCTTCGCTCGGCCGTCATCAACCACGCAGGATGTATCAACGCCGGCCGCCGAGGCCCCAGCTCCATCCCGACCAGCCCCACCTCAGCCGCCGACCGCCGAGGCCCCCAGCTTCATCCTGACCAGCCCCACGGCCTCCTCCACAGCTGCCACGCCTTCCACGCCGAATGTTCCTTTCACGGCCCGGTTCGGCTTTCGTTCCTGCCGAACAGCGGCGGCCGCTCTACGGATCTCCTTGCCGCCGATTTCCGGGGAGTGGCCGGCCCCCGGTTGAGGAGATAGCTGCGCAACACCGGCTGCCACCGGTTGGCCGGCACCTCGTGCAGCGCGGCGACCGCGAGACAGTACTTGCTCACGCTCACAGGCCGCACCCCCATCCCACGCAGGACCTTGTCCACCACGGCCTTCCCATCGGCCGACTTCGACTCCAGCAGAATGCGATCGTGCCGGGCGAGCACGCTCGCTCTCCCGTCGCGGCACAGCAGTCCGGTGTCGCAGGTCAGCCGGGCCGCGCCGGAGCCGTCGATGAGCGTCACCCGTTTGTAGTCGGTCGCCAGCACCGGCCCCAGCGTCTCCGGCGCGATGAGGCGCAACTCGCCGAGCAGGGTGTCCCGCACGAAGTCCAGAGCCTCCCGAGTGAGCTGCCGCTCGGACGCGCCGTCGTACGGAATGCGGTGTTTGTCCGTGCAGCCCCGCGCACCGTTGAGTTTCAACTCCAGCCACCGCCCGCCACCGTCCAGATAGGTACGTGTGCGCACCTTGAACCTGCGCCGCCGATCCTGCCGATGCTGCCGGAAGGTGAGCAGGTCAGGTGTGTCGAAGTAAGTGGAGGTATAACGGAACTGCCGCCGCGCCCCGATCTGCAGCACGGAGAACCGCTCCCCCAACTCGGCCGCGAGCCGCGCCATGACCCCGGTCGTCACGATGTATTTGCTGTCGACCCGGCTCATCAACTCCGGCACCTCCTCCAGCCCGATCGGCGGCACCATCGCGGCGATCCCCGCAAGCAGCACCCCCGCATCCCTCCCCGCCATCACCACCCCTCACCCAACGCCCCCGCACCCCACCGACCCCGCGTAACCGCACCCCACCCACCCCGCGTAACCGCATCCCACTCGCTCAAAGCCCTCACACCCCAACCGCCCCGCATCTCACCCACCCGACGCCCTCGCACCCCGCATCACCGCACCCCGACCCGGGGATTGGGTGCCACGTAGCGGACATCCACCACGGTCACGTCGCGGACGTAGTCGACCTGGGTGACCACGCAATGCAGCACCCGCGCCCGCAACCGGCTCTCCAGATCCACCCGCAGCAGGTCAGGATCCGCGTGCACGACGTCCAGCGTGATGAGCTGGTGCCGGGTGCGACCGAGCAAACCCGGATGGTCGGCCACGTACATCACCGCCAGCAGCACCCCGTCCAGCAACAACGCGCTCAGCGGCCACGATCCGGCGATGCCGTTGACCAGCCCCAGGACGAGCGCGATGAAGTAGTAGGCGATCTCCTCCTGGGTGATCTCGCTGGACCGCAGCCGGATGATCGACAACACGCCGAACAGGCCGAAGCCGACGGCGATGTCCACCCGCTGGACCAGCAGCAGCGACACCACCGCGAAGATCCCCACGTTGAGCGCGACGTAGGCGAACAGCAGGTCGCGCCGATGGTGGCGCCGATAGTAGAGGCAGTAGGCGAGCATGACGATCGCCCCGAGGTCCATCACCAGTCCGGTTAGCACAACCACTCCCTCCGTGGTGCCGTCGATGACCAGCCTGAAGGCCGGCGGTGAGGCGACCGTGAGCTGATGATTAGGCGACTCTCATGCGATAACCGGTGCCCCGGACGGTCTCGATCCGGTCCGCGCCGATCTTGCGTCGCAGGTAGCGCACGTAGACGTCCACCACGTTGGACCCGGGGTCGAAGTCGAACCCCCACACGTGGCTGAGCAGTTGCTCCCGCGTCAGCACCTGGTCGGGATGCCGGCAGAAGATCTCCGCCAGCGCGAACTCCCTGGTCGACAGATCCACCGCCCGCTCGCCGACGTAAGCCCGCCTGGTGCGCAGGTCGAGCGAGAGATCCGACACCCGCAACATGGTCACCTCGGGTGTGCGGTCGGCCCGCAGCCGCAGCCGCACCCGCGCCAGCAGCTCCTCGAACGCGAAGGGCTTGGCGATGTAATCGTCGGCCCCGCCCTCCAGCCCCGCCACGGTGTCGGTGACGCTGTCGCGGGCGGTCAGGATGATGACCGGCATGGTGACCATGGACTCGCGCAGCCGCCGCAACACGGTGAACCCGTCGCTCAGCGGCAACCCGATGTCCAGGATGAGCAGGTCGAACCCGCCCGCCGAGGCCACGTCGTAAGCCGCGGCCCCGTCCCCGACCACGGCGGTCACGAAGCCGTTGGCCCGCAACCCCTTCTCCACGAAGGAGGCGATCCGGGCTTCGTCCTCGGCGATGAGAATGCGGTTCACCGCAGCCTCCACATCTCCCAGAACGGCAGGGTCATGACAAAGCGGGCCCCACCGCCCGCCGCCTCCGTCACTTTCACATTGCCCCCATGAGCCTCGGCGATGGATTTGACGATGGCCAATCCCAGACCGGCCCCGTCATGGGTCCCGGTACGGCCCGCGCCACGCACGAACCGCCCGAAGATGCGTTCTCGTTCGGCGGGCGCCACTCCGGGGCCGTTGTCGCGTACCCAGAACTCGACCCACCCGTCGCGCATGGACGAGCCGACGGCGATCAGGTCGTCGTCGTCGGTGTGGCGCACGGCGTTCGCGATGAGCTGCATGAGCGCCTGCGTGAGCCGGTGGCGGTCGGCCGGCAGCCGGGCCTCGGCCACCTCGTCGACCCGCCACCGCCGGTTGCCGAGCGCGCGCGCCTTGGCGACCACGCTCACCGTGAGGTCGGCCAGCTCGATGTTGTCGATCGTCAGGAAGCCCGGCTGCTCGGACTTGGCGAGGGTGAGGAGGTCGTCGACGATGCGGTTCATCCGGTCGAGCTCGTCGGTGACCAGGTCGAGGGTCTCCGCGCGGTCGATCGGATCGTCGCCCATGAGCTCCAGATGCCCGCGGATGACGGTGATCGGCGTGCGCAGCTCGTGGCCGGCGTCGTCCATGAAGTGCCGTTGCACGACGAAGGCCTGCTCCAGCCGGTCGAGCATGTGGTTGAACGTCGCGGCGAGCGTGGCCACGTCGTCGTCGCCGGGCACCTGGAGCCTGCGGGTCAGGTCGGTGGAGTCGCTGATCTGCTCCGCGGTCTGACTGATCAGCCGGACCGGCGCGAGCACCCGCCCCGCCACGAACCATCCGGCCGCCCCCGCCAGCGCCATCGCCGCCAGCGCGGACAGCCCGAGAATCCCCACCGCGTCCACGATCTCGCCGCGATGCAGGTCGTAGAAGATGGCCACGACCAGGTGACCTCTGCGCATATCACCTGCCACAGTGACCGGGATGACCGCATAATGGAACGTTCCAGACGTGCTCTCTCCGGCGCCGTGCGTCGGTGTGACGACCGTGGCCAGCCGCGCGACCAGCTCGTCGTCGGTGTCGAGCCGCGTCGGAGGCGGGATCGCGGTCCGCTTGTTGGCATGGCCGTCAACGATGCTGAAGAAGGTCTCCCACCGGTCAGGCGAGTTGACCGCCAGGTATCCAGTGAGTAACTCCTCCACATCGGTCACCATGCGCCCGGTATGCGGATCAAGCGCGGTCGCGGCGTACAGCCGCAACTTCTCCGCCTCGTTGCTGAGCTCCAGGCCCACCCGGTCGTCGAGCCGGGCGAGCAGAACCGTCCAGGTGGCGAAGACCGAGACCGACAGGGCGAGGCCGACGACGGCGAGCATCCAGCCCACGATCCGGGCACGGGCGCTCACGCGCCCGTGGCCGTCTGGTCAGTCATCGCCCTCACCGGCACCATCGTCGTCGTGCTCGCCATCGTCGCTGCCGCCCGGTCTGGGGGCCGGCGGTTTCACCGGCTCGGCCTTCGTCCTGCGCGGCGGCGGCGCCACGGTCTGCGCACGACCGGCAGGCGTGGCCCTGGGACTCTTCGCCGGCGTCTGCCGAGGGGTCTTCGGCGGCGTGGCCCGTGGCGCCGCCGCGCCCGTATCGCCCTCCCCCTCATCCGACGGGGGCCCGCCACCCCCGGACGGTCCGGCGTCAGACCCACCCGGCCCCGATGCCGGGGACAGGCTCGGCGCCGGCGCCGGCGTCGGTGTGGGAGACGCGGACCCGCCGACCATCAACGCGGGAGACGCGGACTCACCGCCCGTCGGCGCGACGACGACAGGTCCGCCCAGATCAGGCCCGTCATCGGAGGCCCGCACGAGCTCCATCGACATGCACCCCGCCGCGCCCGTCCCCAAGGCCAGGAGGAGGATCACCGCTGCCTGACGTTTCATGTGCTCGATCTTGACGCCCTTCGAGGAGACCATCCTGAAGCCCAGATGAGAAACCTTTCATCCGATCGAGCCCCGGCGCAGTAGAATCATGTTCGGTTTACCACTCGACCACCTCAGTTACCGGCCGACACCGCACACCGGCTGCTCAGCCCGGAGGTCACCAGCCACCCGGCTCACCACCGGCGGACCGGCCTCGACCAGGAGGGACACTCATGCGAGTGCGAGACAAGGTCGTCGTCGTCACGGGCGCAGCCAGCGGAATCGGCCGCGCGATGGCTCTCAGATTCGCCGCGGAAGGAGCGGCCGGGGTGGTCGTGGCCGACCTCGACGAGGCCGGAGCATCGGCCGTGGCCAAGGAGATCGGCGACCGCGCGGTCCCCGTACGGGTGGACGTGTCCGAAGCGCCACAGGTCGCGGCCCTGGCGGACACCCCGTTCGGCCCGGTGGACCTGTTCTGCTCGAACGCCGGCATCATCGGCGGCCACGGCCTGGACGCCTCCGACGAGGAGTGGAGCAGGTTGTACGCGGTCAACGTCCAGGCCCACGTGTACGCCGCCCGCGCCGTCATACCCTCCATGCTCTCCCGAGGCGGCGGCTACCTCCTCAACACCTGCTCCGCCGCCGGCCTGATCAGTTGCCCCGGTGACGCCCCCTATGCCGTCACCAAGGCGGCGGCGGTCGCGTTCGCCGAGTGGCTGGCCATCCACTACGCCTCCCAGGGCATCAAGGTGAGCGTGTTGTGCCCGCAGGGCGTACGGACGGCGATGCTGAAGCACGGCGAGGAGGAGCACAATCTCACGGCCCGCGCGGTGAGCGTCTCGGGCGCCATCCTCGATCCGGCCGACGTGGCCACCAAGGTCATAGAAGGTCTCGAAGCAGAGCGTTTCCACATCTTCCCCCACCCGGAGGTAGCGGAGTACGTACGCCGGAAGGCCGAGGACCCGGACCGCTGGCTAAGCGGAATGTCCAGCTTCGTCGACTCCCTCAGAGAAGCCTGACCAAGACAAAAGCACCAGCCTCGCCACCCCCGCCATCGGAGGCCGAAGTAATGACCACAGCACCAGCCCCAGCATCGTCAGCAGTCTCAGCAGCCCGCCGCGCCTGGCGTCGCCTGGAGCCGATCCACGGCATGATCTACTTCGTCCCCGAAGCCTCCCGCCGCTACACCGAGCTGGGCCTGGTCGGCATGTCCGGCTATTTCACCTCGCGCAGCGCCGCCTTCGGCCCCGCCTCCGCCGACTTGGTCATCGCCACGTTCTACAACTTCTGCCCGGCCCTCGTACGCGACTCACTCAAGGACGCCTGGACCACCGTCACCCCGGACCAGGTCCTCCAGGCCCGCTATGCGGCAGCCGACGAAGCCCTGCGCAGAGCGGCCATCCACGAGCTCCCCACCCTCGAAGAGACCCTGACCCTGGCCCGCCGCGCCGCCGAGTCAGCCTGCGAACACCCGCAGGGCCGCCCCCTCTTCGCCGCCCACGCCGCACTCCCCTGGCCGGACGACCCACTCCTCCAGCTCTGGCACGCCCAAACCCTACTCCGCGAGTTCCGCGGCGACGGCCACGTGGCCACCCTGCTCGCCGAGGGCGTAACCGGCCTCGAAGCCCTCATCCTCCACGCCGCCACCGGCGCGGTCCCCACCCCCTTCCTCAAGATCAGCCGCGCCTGGCCCGCAGCCGACTGGGCCACCGCCGAAGCCGGCCTCCAGGACCGCGGCCTCCTCGACGGCGACACCTTCACCCCGGAGGGCCAGGCCATGCGCCAGCACATCGAGGAACGCACCGACGCCCTGGCGATGCCGGCGTACACGGCACTGGGCGAGGACGGATGCGAGCGACTCGCCGACCTCGCCCGCCCGTTCGGCCGCCGGGTCGTCGACGCCGGCCTCCTCAACCTCAGCTAGTGCTGTATCGCGTCAGGTCGACCATCGTGCGCCACCGACCTGGTCCTAAGGCACCACCGCGAACAACCATGTGAAGAAGGTGTTGATCCAGTCGGCGATCGACTCAGGGGGCGCGTAGCCGAGGACGAGAACAGAGACGATGAGAACCGGAACGACGACGACGTAGCCGAGGATGAGCCCGGCCACCGCCATGCCATGCCCAGGCTTGAGGCCACGTTTGGTAGTCCGGCTGGCCACATGGCCGAAGACGATGGCCAGGATGGACGGGATGCCGAACAGGCACCAGCTGAGGAAGAGTCCGATGAGCCCGAAGATGAGGCTGGCGACGGCGGCGCCTGACGTCGGCTGCGGAGGCGGTTGCCGGCCATACTGCGGAGGCGGCTGGACAGGCTGCGAAGGGGTCAGAGGACGCTGCTCCTCGCCCCCGTAGGGAGAGTACATGCCGGCTCCGTCCCTGAATGAGCATCCAGCCGCCACGATCCCCCATTCCTCTTCGCCGATCAAGAGACCTGCCACGCCCGGCATCGGTCACCGCACTAAGCGGCATTCCAGAAGTTCCGCTTGTAACCGGCAGGTAGCCAGGGGCTGGTCCAGGGCGCCGCTGCGGTCAGCAACTGGCTCGGTGAGCGAGCCCGGAAGAAGGCGTGGATCTGTCTGAGACGGCCGGGCCAGCTGACGGCGGTATTGGCGATGAACGCCTTGAGCGCGGCCCAGATGCGCTCCACCGGGTTGTCGTGCGGGCTATAGCGCGCGCCGAACAGCACCTCCATGGTGGGGTGCTCGGCCAGGTAGGCGGTGACGGCTTTGGCATGGTGGATGCTGTCGTTGTCGCAGATCACCACGATCGCCGGAGCCGCCGGGGCGGCCAGGCGGATCTGTTCCAGCAGGGCGATGAAGTCGGCGGCGCAGCGGCGGCCCAGTCGATATACCCACTGGCCGCTGGTCATCTCCAGCGCGCCGAGCACCGTCACCTGCCGGTTCTTGCCGGGCGTGCCGATCTCGGGCCGGTGCGAGCGCAGGGTCCAGGTGGCGCGTACGTGCGGCAGCAGGTTGACATGGGTCTCATCGGTGGCCCACACCAGCGCGCCGCGCGGTAACTCCCGCAGCCGGGCGGTGATGGCGGCCACCGCTCGCCAGCGGTCCGGATCGCCGCGCGCCACCAGCCTGGGGCGCCGCCACACGGCCACGATGCGCAGCCGCCGGTACAGCGTGCGCGGGCTCAGCTTCGGCCGGCCCAGGTACTGCCACAACCGGGGCACCGTCCACGGCCCGGCCTGCTGGAGCAGCGCGGCGATCCGGGCGAGCAGGCGTGGCCCGCCGATCCGCGGCCGCCCGCAGCGGGGCCGATCGGCCAGACCCGCCGGCCCTTGCTGGTTGTACCGGCTGATCCACCGCCGCACCGTGCTCGCATCGCACTCCAGCAGCTCAGCGATCTGGGCCGCAGACAGTCCGTGCACCGACAACAAGACCATCGTCGCCCGCAGGGCCTGCCGCCACCGACCGCGCAGTTCCACGCGCAACTGCTCGATCGAGCCTTCGGGACCGTTGGCGAACACGCTGACCGGGCGCATACTGACCACGACCTCGCCGGGTGGGTGGGCGTTGTAGGCAACTTCGATCCAACCCCCGGCGAGGCCCCTGTCAATGCCCGTCCGCGCCCGCGATCTCACACCCCGTTACGCGCAGGATTTCTGGAATCCCGCTTAGCCGGCGGCGGCGCCTACCTCGGCATCCGACAGTGCCCGGTCCCAGACCGCCACGTCGGCGATGGTGCCCGGCCAGAAGTCCACGGGGCTGACGTAGGTGGCGCGTCCCAGGTAAAAGGGGCCGGACGCGGGACGTACCGGCTCGGTCAGGGTCTGGGCGCCGCCCAGGCGCCCGTCGACGTAGATCCGGATCTCGCCGGCCCGGCTCGGCGGGCGGTCATAGACCGCTGTGACCTGCGCCCACGTCTGGAGTCGCGCCTCGGTGCGGGCGACGACCCGTTCCGCGTCCACGCTGTTGGTCCCGTGTACGGAGAACGCCCAGAACGAGCCCTGAGCCGGGCAGAAGCGGTCCGGTTCCTTGGCCGCGGTGCACCGCAGGTGCTGAAGGGTGTAGGAGAACACGTCGTCGGTCGAGTCCTGGCTCAGCACGGCGGCGAAGTCGGACGTCTCCGGAAGCCGGTCGATGCGGGCACGGGCCGCGACGGTGAAGCTCCGCGTCGGGTCGACGACCGTCGCACCCTCGGTCGCGGCGTAGCCCTTGACCCCGTCGAAGAGCAGCGCGCCCTCCTCCCACCGGACGCCGGGCCGCAGCAGCAGCTTCGAGTCGCCGGCGGAGTCGGCCGCCTGCGCACCGGAGCCCTCGCCGAGCCGCCAGCGACTGCTCGGATCGAGCTCCGCCGCCACGTCGCCCGTAGCGGCGTACCGCATGATCACCACGGTGGAGGCGCCGAACACGACCAGCACGGCGGCGATGACCGCGATCAGCGGGCCCTTGCGCGCGCCGCGCGTCCTGGCCGGCGCGGTGGGCGGGGCGGCGGGCTGCTGGAGGGCGAGCCGCTGGATCTCCGGCTCGACCACGGTGCCGTGGCCGATCAGCAGTTGCAGCACCTGGAAGGAAGTCGGCCGCTCGGCGGGGTCCTTGACCAGACAACGTGCGAGTACGTCGCGCAGTGGGGGCGGCAACTCGCCCAGGTTCGGCTGCTCGCGCAGGATGCGATGGGCCACGGCGGCGAACGGCCCCTTGCCGAAGGGCGGCCGACCGGTCGCGGCGAAGACCACCGTCGCCGCCCAGGCGAACACGTCGGTGTAGGGGCCGGTGGGCTGCTCGTTGAACTGCTCGGGAGTCATGTACGGCGGCGTGCCGACGAGGGAGCTCGTCAGCTGGCCGTCGGACTCCAGCGCGCGGGCGATGCCGAAGTCGACCACGCGCGGCCCGTCCGGCCCGATCATGACGTTGGCCGGCTTGAAGTCCCGGTGCACCACCCGGGCGCTGTGGATGGCGGCCAGCGCGGTGATCGTGTAGGTGGCCAGCCGCTCCAGCGCGGTGCCGGTGAAGACGCCGTTGCGTTCGACCGCCGCCTGCAGCGACAGGCCGGGGACGTACTCGCTGACGATGTACGGGCGCTCGCCCAGGACGTCGGAGTCCAGGATCGCGGCGGTGTGGGCTTGGGGGACGCGGCGGGCGGCGTTCACCTCCCGCGCGAAGCGGGCGCGGGCCTGCGGCGTCGGCAACTCGCCGCCCCTGAGCACCTTGATCGCGACCGCCCGCCCGCCGGGGTCGCGGCCGAGGTAGACGACGCCCTGGCCGCCCATGCCGAGCCGTCCTTGGACGGCGTACTGGGCGATCTGCCGAGGGTCGTCGTGGTCAAGCGGACTGATGATGGTTTGGTCGATCATGGCACCTTTACTCGGGTCGCTGCGGGGGGTACCCGGATTGCCACTTCGGTGCCATTTTCGCAAACTGTGCCACTCGTGCGGGGCTGGATGGGAAAAGAGTCGAACGCGTTCAATCGGCGGTCGCCGTGGCCCCCGATCAGTGCACCAGCACGATCTTTCCGCGAGCGTGGCGGCTCTCGCTCAGCTCGTGCGCGGCCGCGGCCTCGGCGAGCGGGAACGCCGCCGCGACCGGCACCCGCAACCGGCCCTGCCCGGCAAGCTCGATCGCGATGCCGAGGCCGTGCAACGCCAGCGGGTCGGCGGCTCCCACCTTGTCGGCGGGCGCTCCATGCGACATATGTACACCGTGCGCCGCCGCGGCGAAGTCGGCGATCGTCACCACGCGCGCCGTGCCCCCGGCGATGGCGATCAGGTCCGGCAACGCCCCTCCGGCGCAGTCGAACACCGCGTCCACCCCGGCCGGCGCCAGCGCGCGGACCCGTTCGACCAGCCCCGTCCCGTACGTCGTCGGCTCCGCGCCCAGTGAACGCAGGAAGTCGTGGTTGCGCTCACTGGCCGTGCCGATGACGGTGGCACCACGGGCGGCCGCGAGCTGGACGGCGACCGTACCCACCCCACCGGCCGCGCCCTGCACCAGCACGGTGTGCCCGGCGCCGACCGCGAGCCGGTCGAGAACCCTGGTGGCCGTCTCGACGCTGCCGGCCGCGCCGCCCGCCTCCGCCCAGCTCCATGCGGCCGGTTTGGGCGCCCAGGCGGCCAGGACCGCGTAGTCGGCGTTGGCGCCGCGCGCGGTGGTGGCCGTCATGCCGAACACCTCGTCACCGACGCCGACGCCCGTCACCCCGTCGCCGACCTCGTCCACCACTCCGGCGGCATCGAACCCCGTCCGGTACGGGAACGTCGTGCGCACCACATCACGCAGCATCCCGGAGCGGATGTACGTCTCCCCCGCCGAGAACCCGGACGCCCGCACGGCGATGCGGATCTCCCCCGGTCCGGCGTGTGGCTCCTCGACCTCAGCGACATGCACCACGCTGGGCGGTCCGTACTCGGAAAACTGAACAGCTCTCATGCGTCGCACGGTAACGGAACACCCCGTCCGCTTGACTAAAGTGAGAGTGGTGACGGCCCAAGTGAGTCAGAAGCTGCGCTCGGACGCCCGTGACAACCGCGCGCGCATCCTCGCGGTCGCCCGCGTGGCCTTCGCCGCCGAGGGCCTCGACGTGCCGATGCGGGAGATCGCCCGGCGCGCGCAGGTGGGCGCCGCGACCGTCTACCGGCACTTCCCGACCAAGGAAGCACTGTTCGCCGAGGTCTTCGCCGAGCCGATGGCCACCTGCTCGGCGGTCGTGGAGGAGGGCCTGGCGGTGGCCGATCCGTGGCGCGGGTTCTGCCTGGTGGTCGAGAAGCTCATGGAGGTGCACGCCCTCGACCGGGGCTTCTCCCGCGCCTTCACCTCGCGCCTTCCCCCGGCGATCGACTACTTGACCGCCGACCGCGACCGCACGCTGCGCCTGCTGCTTCAGCTCGTACGACGGGCGAAGGAGACGGGCGACCTGCGGGCGGACTTCGTTCTGGAGGACTTCATCCTGGCGATGATGGCGAACGAGGGCATCCGCGCCGAGTCACCTGAGATGAGAGTGGCGGCCTCACGCCGCTTCGCAGCCCTGATGATCCAATCCTTCCGGGCGAACCCCGTCCCGGCACCACTCCCACCAGCCGTCCGACTCCCGCTCTCCGCTCGCTAGAACTACGGCGTCGGCCTTGGGAGGACTATCCAGCAAACCCCTCAAGAAGAAGGTCCCAGAGCCGCTTCGTATGAGCGTGTGGGAGCCATGCGGTCTCGTGCTGAGTCTCGTCTCCACTCGCCGAACGTACGGTCCGCCGAATGAACATGAGCCCACCAGCCAGGCAGAGCTCGAACACCACCGACTCACACTCGCACGTGTGAGCGCGTACCCGTACCCCGTGAGTGCGAGGAGTCGGAAGCCGCCAGACAAGGCGCTCGTACCCGTCCCGAAGCGGTACGGCATGGAGCCCATGCCAACCCAGGTCACCCACGCGAAGGCACCCCCGCAGGCAGAATCGAGGACTGGGCGCTCGTACTCCAGCACCATTCGCAGACCTTCTCCGACCACAGCGGAACGTCGCCTCTCGGCGCAGGATGGACCGCATCCACAGCCCCTGCCTCGCTGCCGTCGCAGGACAAGTCAGCCCACACGACGCGACCGCTTTCACCTCCCGCGACGCCCAATCGGCCGCAGAGAGCCGCCACGATGGCGAGCCCACGGCCTCCCTCAGACATCTCCTCTTGCTGCCCCACCCGCAGCACGGGCTCACCCGATCCTCCGGCGTCCTTCACCGCGACCCGAGCAGCGTCCCGGAACTGCCAGATTCCGACTGTGAAGTAGTCACCGGCTGACTTGGTGTGGAGGATCGCGTTGCTGGCCAACTCGGCAACACACGAGATCGCATCATCACGAACCGGACAGTCGGCCAGCAGAGCCGCAGCGAGCCGCCGGACGGCACGTAGCTGAGCTCGTTCGCCGGGGAATTCACAGCGCCATGCCATGCAGTTCAATCGCCCCACCCCTCAGTCACGGATGGCACCCGTCGCCACCCCACTGGCCGCTTCCGTTGTCACGCTGCGCAGCCGTTCCGATACTGACATGCAGCTTGCAAATCTGCATAGTGGAAGACTGAATAATTCCGATGTGTGCCTCGCAGGTGTAACCTGCCTGCGGATCAACTGAGCAAGGTGGTGATCATGAGCGGGAAGCGTGGCGTGACACTTCGAGCCCAATGGCTCGGCAAGCATCTCCGCGAGCTGCGCGAGAGCGCGAGCCTCACCCTCAAGGAGGCCGGCGACTACCTCCAGCGGGACGGCTCCACGGTGAGTCGCTTCGAGGCCGGGCTCTATCCGGCCCGCACCGCCGACGTCCTCGCCTTGCTCGATCTGTACGGCGTCACAGCCGTGAACCAGCGAGACGGTCTCATCCGCCTGAGCCGCGATGTCTGGCAGAACGGCTGGTGGGATGCCTACTCCGGCGACGTTTCACTCGGCATCGTGGACTACGCCTGGCTGGAGACCCGCGCAACGAAGATCAGCTCCTTCGACGCCTTGGTGATCCCCGGCCTCCTCCAGACCCGCGACTACATGGAAGCCGTCATCCGAGCCGAAGACGTGGACGCGTCCGACGAGCAGGTCGGCCGCTGGGTCGACTTCCGCCTCACCAGGCAGGCGATCCTGACCGACGACGGCCCCAACATCCTCACGATCATCGACGAGTACGCCCTGCGCCGGCCAACCGGTGGCCCAGAGATCATGCGTACTCAACTGGCCCGACTCGCGGAGTACGCCTCCTCGCCCACCATCGAAGTGCGCGTACTCCCGCTCTCCACAGGCACCCTCGCCAGCCCGGACGGCGCCTTCTGCATCTTCGAGTTGCCCGATCCCTACCCCGCCATCGCCTACGTGCCGACACCCGCAGGCTCGATCTACGTAGAAGATCAGGCTGCTGAGAGGCTTAAACTGAAGTACGACCGCATTCGCCACGATTCGCTCAGCTCGGAGAACTCGCTGAAACTGATCGAGGCGATCGCGGACAGTCTCCCCAGCACCTAGGGATGGAGCCGTCCCGGCCATGTCTGAGCCAAAGATCACCTGGCACATCAGCAGCTTCAGCGCCAATGGCGGCGGCAACTGCGTAGAAGCCGGCCCCCTCAACGACGGAACGGACCGCGTAGCCGTCCGGCACAGCAAGCTGCAAGGCGACGCGATCATCTACACAAAGGCAGAATGGCAGGCATTCCTCGCCGGAGTACGCACCGGAGAGTTCGACTTCTTCGACTGAAGTGCTGTCGATCAGATGTCGCAGGCCGCGCCTGGCCATGACGGATCCGCCGGTTTCCTCTGGCATCACAAAGCCCTCCAGTTAGGAAGTGACTGGAGGGCTTTGGTGAGTCACTTCCTTGTCCTGACTTCCCTTGGGAACGTGTTCCCTAATAATAGTTTCATACGGTGCCCAGAATAATATTCATCACAATAAGGCGATGACTATAGCCCACTTGGCTCCAGGCGGCGCCTGCACTGTGAGCCGATGCGTTTCCGATGCTTTCACGGGATAGTTATCGAGAGTCACCGTAGTGTAGCCAGCAGTACATTGGCGGGCGATATTCAGCCCATTAGTGGCCAGAATACTCAGTGTTCCCTGAGCGCCCACACAGTCCACGGCAACCTTGTAGGCGTTACCAATCCTCACCTCTTCGGTCCAGTAAGTTCGCTCTGCCCTCTTTTCTGCGTGCGAAAGGACAACCTTTCCCTTGACTTTCTTCTTCAAGTTCACCAAAGGTCGCGGCGTGAATAGAGGGCTGATGAAAGACGAAGGCGGTCGGTCGGTCTCTGCAACAGGGGGAGCCTCCCGCTCCGCCTGCCGTGCTGCCGAGCAGCCCATTGAGAGCGTTGCAACCACAATGGCACTGATTAATCTGCGCATCACACGCCTTACCTCAGTGGAACATGGTCTTCTCGATGGCCTGAGCCGCGACGTCTAGCGGAGCGGCCCGATCCCTACCTCAACGACGGATCGGATCGTGTAGCAGTCCGGCACAGCAAGCTCCAAGGCGACGAAATCGTCTACACCAAGGCGGAGTGGCAGGCGTTCCTAGCCGGGAGTACGTGCAGGCGAGTTCGACTTTTCGACTGAACTCCGCGCCTTTCGCTATAGCGCTGCTACACCAGAGAGCGGCCGGGCATGTTAATTCTCCACTGCGCTGACTCCCGTCGCGGCGCACTTCGATCCATCATCAACTATAGCGGACACTTTAGGTCCGCGGTTGTCGGCGTCACTTGTTAGTGGTGCCGTTGGTGACCGAGCGTATGATGCTGACGGTGATACTGGATATGGTCGCGATCAATATCATGCTTCACGATAAGCATGCCGATGGGCTCGCCGTTCGTCCGATCTATTACGCTGAAATCGTCCTCAACGACGATCGCTCCATACTTGAACAAGTCTCGATGATTGGGGCACAGGCACAACATGTTGGCCTTGTTGTCGGGTCCCAAATGAGGCTGTTCTAGCCCGCGAATGTGCACAGTGGCGGCAAAACGCAGGCCGCCTGGCACGGCAAGCACGGTGCCACACACCTGACAGGCATGTTCGTACACTTGCTTGAGTTCGGTCGCAAGCATTCTGTCCGCATAGACTCCGGGAGCGACCTCTTCTCGACGCCCGGGGGGAAGCTTGCGACTCAGACGGTACGCTGCGTCCTTCTTAGGCGAGCCATCATCTATCTGCTCTAGCCGGAACTGGAGCACCGTAGGCCCGTCGGCACCGCGCTTGGTCCAGTATTCGGCAACAGTAAAGAGTCCGTCGTAGCTATAGCCAGCCGGTGGCGAATATCTCTCGCTACCGCCAGATCCACGAATAACCCGTATTGGCAGACCAGTCATAATGCTCTTGATGAGAGCAGCGTTGCCCGAATCGTTCGCCGACTGATCCTTGACCTGCACGCCAGTATTAGGATCACGTCCACCATGGCCGGTGTAGATGATCACATCTCCGTAATCTTCATCATCCTTGTAGCCACCGGAAACGACGATGGACTCTGCGCCACCTCGCTCAACCGTGCCACAGATTCCCGCCTGAAGTGGTCGGTGCACGCCCGCATCGTGCAACGCCCGACGATTTTCGAAGATAGTGCCTGGCCGAATGCCCTCGATAGGTCCATAGAACTCTTTGACCTCGATGTGTTTCTGATTCTTATGTGCGCTATTACGCACCAATGCAATGTGGGCGGCAAAGTTCGACTCCCGCTTTTGCGGAATGGGGAGACCTTGTTCTTGGAGCGATGCGCGAGCATGCTTAAAGATCGTATCTATGTCCAGGAATTCAGGCTGTTCTGGAATTCCCTTACTAATGAGATGGATCAGCTCGCCAGTAAAAGCGGTATAAACGTTCAGACCGCCGAGCGCGGTCTTGTTCTCGGCCGTCGCCGTCATCACGTATGTGCCTGTGACGCGGGCACTGGCACTGTTAGCGAGACGCTCCGTTGGATCCTCGCCACCCATCAGCCCAAGCGCGAGCCCGCTGTAGCAGCAGTCAAGGATCACGATTTTACGTCGCGCACGACTTGCCCGAAGCTCATTTCGTAGGGCGTCATAAGCCACCGCGGTGTACATACGTTCTTTGTGTGAGTCGACCAGAGTGAGGTACAGGTCGCTCTCCACGGAATGCATCAATCCATGACCAGCGAAGTACACTAGAAGGGTGTCTTTAGCCTCTTCTCGAGCCTGCCACAACGGATCCATCATTGCGTCTACCGAGGTGGGGTTATGGACAACCGTGCAGTGCTCTGCCGGCAAGCCCCACAGGTCAGATCGCTGCAGAAGCCCACTCAGCGCCTGTAGGTTGTTTTCAACTGCAGGGAGAGAACCAAGGTAACTGTACTTACTCGTGCCAATCAGAACAGCACGCGACGTCAATGGGTCGGGGAGATTCACCCGTGATCCTTCATAGCCTTGAGAATCTGGACAATGAGCTCCGACTCTGCCTCAGACACCACGACGACAGTCCCCCCACGTTCAATGGTCACCTGTGGACGATGACGCCGCGTTCCACGCCACTGCGATAGTGTCTCGATGAATGCCGGCCATTGCAATCCGCTTGTCATAACCAAGGCAATGAGATCGAGCGTGTCACCCATCTCGCCGGGCTCTGGATCCTTCGACTGCAGACGCACGTCCATATAGTCAAGAGCGTCGAGGTCCCTCATCAGCCAGTCGTAGAGCGACCGAAGTTCCTGTTCGGCGAAATCTCCACTTATGCGAAGTTTGACCGTTTCGTCCACTACATTCACCACCAATCAGCTGCGAATCCGTGTTGAGGATGCTACCGCCACCCTCCCCGTATAGACGTCCAAACGCGGGGAAACCGGTCAGTTCGCGCGCTCTTCCGCTCTCAGCATTCGCCGCACCCTCAATCGTGCACACACAGGAACGCGAAGGGAAGATCGATCCACGACGGTTTCCATACCCGATGTCCAGGCAATACGCAGTTTGAATTCGCAGAGTCGCTCGTGGGTTTGCCGAGGCGTCCAGAGTGAGCCCGGCTCGAGCCAAACAGCCGTTGAGCGGTGGGGCGGTACTGGATCCTTTCAGTTCACGTCCGAAGATCCGGACCCGTCTGGCAGGTCGGCGACAACAAAGTCGACCCGTGGAGCGTTCTGATCCGGGACCAGATCCCTCAGTCGGCTTGTCCCAGCGTGGTGACAGCTGGATGAAGGGGATCAACGACGCTTATATCTCACAGAAGAGGCTTCTGATCCTCGAAGGAGCACATTCTTGGCAGCTTGGGTCATCTTGCCCATCACCTGGGCGTGCGGACGATGCCATGCAGCACGCGAGCGTCTGCGCCCGCGATGGAGGCGCGGCTGGTCATGACGGCGGCATGCGGCTTCGCCTTCCTTGGTGAGTCGGCGGAGTGCGGGATCCTGCTCCAACCTGAACACCCCCCGGACGCGATCCGAGCGCTTGGGCGATTGGGTCCTGGCGCATGTCTTGATCGTGGCTCGGGTGCGCGTCAAGGGACTGCCGGGGTGTGGTCATCGTTGGCTATAGACCTGTGAACGGGAACGGGCTCCCGGTAGCTGAGGCGTTGTCAGCAGCTCAGCGGCCTCATGAGGTCGGCGGTCTGGATCGGATCGATCGACCAGCCGACTACGCCCCGAGCCAGACGCCCAGCACTACGCAGCAGTACACCTTGCCCTCGCTGGTCAGGTGCTCGCTGATGTCGGTAATCCACAACTGAGCAGCCCCGGTCCGGGTAAACGCCCGCTCGACCAGGTCGGCGGTGATCCGGTCGGGCTTGGCGCGCCGCCAAGATGGGCCGCCCGCTATCAGCCAATCAGCCTGGCCTGCCAGATCGCACATGGCAGGGCGGACCTTGACGGCCATGACGAGGAGGCAAAGCGTTCCCGCTCTAGGGGCGCAGTGACTGTATATCCAGCCCCTAGCCCTCAAACCGCGCAAATCACCTTATAATCGGCCTCAGCCCTCAAGATCATCTCAACCTATCTCCCGCCCGAGGGGCTTCGGACGGGATCCAGAGATCGAGAAGGGACCTGACGTATGGCTTACTGGTGGGTAAATCAGCGTCATTCATTTCATCAGGAGCTAGAGGCTGGGATCCTCTGGGCACCTACCCTAACTCAGTCTGGTAGACGCCAATCACACTGGGAAACAATGGTGGAGGTGCATCCAGGTGACACAGTCATCCACTATGCCGACTTTCAAGTGCAAGCGCTCAGTCTCGCGACAACCAGCGCGATCCCCGCGCGACGCCCGCGAGATATCCCCGGCCTCTGGACTGGGGACGGCAGACTCGTGCGGTCCATCTACCGAAAGGCATCGAAGGAAATTCCACTAGCAGCCATTCCTCAGTCCTGGCGCACCATCCAGTCGCCGAATTGGCCGTTCAACCGCAAAGGTGGCGTGAACCAAGGTTATCTATTTCAGATAGACGATGCCTTTTTCGAGCGGTTTATGGAGCGCTTTGGTCATCTGTTTCCAGACACCCCCGTCGTGCTACCGGCTGAAGCGAGTGACAGCGCCACCGACTTGCTACGACGGTTACTTGGTCACGACATCCCGACGCTTCATGGAAGCAGCAATCGCATCATCGATGTGCAGCCTCTGCATGTCCTCGTGGTAACCGAAGACTCGCCGAACGGACAACGGGTGCCAATCGCTGACGTGGAGACTGCACTCGCAACTCTCAGGACTGCAGGTCGCGTGCAGTTTCCTCCGACCGAGGTGGGATACCGTAGTATCTTCGTTGGAGCCGTCCTTCTCACTCTTCCGGGAGTTGAGTCGGTAGGTGGGACACCGCCGGTCATCGCCGTACGCCCTCTTACAGACTCTGATGCGTCTGCAGAGTCTCAAAAGACACTCACTTACGAGGGCGATCTGAGTCGTCCAGTGACTGCAGCGCAGCGCCGCGAACAATCCGCCTTGCGTCAGCTTCTATTCGGCGCTGCCACTATTGCAACATGTGCTCTCTGTGGTGAGACTTATCCTGTCCGCTTCCTGATTGCCGCGCATATTAAGATGCGAAGCTTATGCAGCGACGAAGAACGCCGCGATCTAGCCAATATCGCGATGCCTGCATGTCAGTTTGGATGTGATGCCCTCTATGAAGCAGGCTATATATCCGTTGATCAGTACGGTGATATTATATCCTCCACAGTAGAGGCAAACGGTGTGCTTGCTGATCGACTTGCAAGCCTCGCAGGGCGCCCGTGCTCTTCGTTCTCGGAAAGTAGTCGCCGCTACTTCGAGTGGCATTTATCGACGCGATTTCGTGGCTGATGCTGGGTGGCTTAGTGCCCGCAGGCGTGCGGGTAAGGGCCAGCTTTGAGGTCCCGAAGCCCAGACACCTGCATTGATGTGCGCGATGGTGTCTGGTGGCCGGTCGACTGTATCTCCCCGACTGGCCCAGTAGATCGCTCTACACTTGCGATCGTGGACTGGATCGAGCGGGTCGCAGAGGTCCGGCGTTGGATCGGGGTTCGATCGGATCCTCCGGAGCGAGACTCAATGAACTGCTGTCCGACCTCCCCCCGGTGGGAGATGAAAACCTTCACCGTGACCATTGCCGGTCCCGAACGATTCGATGGGGAGGAGCCCTACACCTGGGTGGTGGTGGCACCCGACATGACGAGCGCCATGAACAAGGCCCTGGCCCACCATGCGCTCTCGCAAGCGCGGCGACTGTGCGACCTGGAAATCGATCCTCTGCACACGTTCGAGGGCCTTCCTCCTGAGAACTGCGCCTACCACTGGAACGACCTACGCCCTGCTCTCGACGCAGACGGAAGCTGATGGACGATCCGCAAGGGCTTCTGCTCGAAGCAAGGACGTGTCCGACCCGCAGCATGGAGGCGGGGGCAGTCTCAGCGTTGTAAGCCTGGGATTTGCACCTCAGCAGCGGTCGGAGCCAGCCTCGGGCGTGCCGCCGCGCAGGCAGCCGTCGAGGTCGTCGCCCAGCGGGCCGGCCTGGCCTGAACATGCTGCTGCCTCGCACAGCCCTCAGGGCAGCAGCATGCGCGGCGGCAGGCTACGGCCGCCCGACGCTGGTGTAAGTGAAGCCGAGAGCGCGCATCGCGGCCGGGTCCAAGAGGTTCCGGCCGTCATAGAGCACCGGCCGCCGCATCACCGAGGCGGCGTGTGCCCAGTCGACCTCTTTGAGCTGCGGCCACTCCGTGACCAGGATCGCCGCGTCCGCGCCGTCCAGCGCCAGCTCCGGAGTCGCGTGACGGCTCGTCGACGTCCACGGTTCCTGGTCGCCCAGGGCCGCCATCGGGTCCCAGCCGCGCACCTCGGCGCCCTCCGCCAGCAGTCGAGCCGCCAGCACCGTGCTCGGCGCCTCCCGCATATCGTCGGTCCCCGGCTTGAACGTCAGCCCGAGCAGAGCCACCCGAGCACCCGAAAGCGTGCCGAGTTCGTCCTTGAGCTTCTGGATCGCCCGGCGCTTCTGCAGGTTGTTGACCTCGATCACGGCCGACAGCAGTTGCAGGTGGTAGCCGCTGTTGCTGGCCAGTTGCCGCAGCGCCTCGGAGTCCTTCGGGAAGCAGGAGCCGCCCCAGCCGATGCCCGGGCGGAGGAAGTGGCTGCCGAGACGGTGATCCATGCCAACCGCACGGGCAACCTCCTCGACATCGGCACCGGTCTTCTCGCACAGCGTGGCGATCTCATTGATGAAACTGATCTTCGTGGCGAGCAGAGCGTTCGACGCCAGCTTCACCATCTCAGCGGACCGCACGTCCATCACCACGACGGGCCCGTCCACACCCTCATGCAGCTCCGAGATCAGGCGGGCCGTCGCCTCATCCGACGTGCCGATGACAACGCGATCCGGATGCAGGAAATCGTGGACCGCCCTTCCCTCAGCGGTGAACTCCGGGTTCGAGGCATACCCCACATGTTCGAGGCCGGCCTCATCCAGTACGGCCCGTACCCGTGCGCCTGTGCCCACCGGCACGGTGGACTTCACCACCACCGCACGTAGCTCAGCCGCCTCCTCCAGCGACTTCACCACCGACCACACTCGCGACAGGTCCGCGTCGCCGGACGCCGTCGGCGGCGTGTCCACGCACACGTACGCGATCTCGGCGCCCTCCAGCGCCTCCTGAGCATCCAGGGTGAAGGACAACCGCTCCTTGTTCCGGACGATCATGTCGCCCAGTCCAGGCTCGTAAATCGGCACATCGCCGGACTTGAGCAGCCGGACCTTCTCCGGCGCGATGTCCCGGACCACCACCCGGTGGCCGAGCTCGGCCAAGCAGCCGGCGGTCACCAGACCGATGTATCCCGCACCGAACACAGCCACCTGCCGTCGTTCCGGCTTGCTCACCATGGCTGACCATCCATTCTCACGCGGTCGATCCTCACGCCGAGCCACCACGTGGGTAGATCAGCGTCGAAGCCTGCAAAGGATGCCCCACCATAGCCCGTCACGCACCCAGCCCCTGACGCTGAAGGCCGAGGCCGGCATTTACCCGCGATATGCGATCGACTTAGTGGTTCTGCTGGCGAGTAGCAGCAGCGCGTTCGCTGGTCACGTAAGACAGCTCTCGGAGGCGGATCAGGCGGCGGGGTGATGGTCGTTGAGGCGGTCGAGGGCGGCGGCGGTGGTCTCGTCGGCGGCGAGGTAGACGACCAGTTGCTGCTCATCGGGGTCGGGCAGCTCCAGGCTCTCGTACGCCAGCCGCAGCTCCCCCACCTCCGGATGCGCCCACCGCTCGACCCCGGTGCGCGCGGGCAGGGCGGCGGAGGACTCGAACCGGTCGCGGAAGCGGGCGCCGGCGGTGATCGTCAGCTCCTCGGCGAGCAGCGCCGCGTGCGGGTCGCCGAGCGCGGCCGCGGCCCGCAGTGCGGCGGCCCGCTCGCCGGCGACCGCGTCCCAGTCGGGGTGGGCATCGTGCACCCGCGGGTCGGTGAATGCGTACCGGATCAGGTTCGGCGGCTCGGCCTCCAGCAGCCCGGTCGGGCCGGCGAGCCGCGCGAACCCGGCCGTCCACGCGAGCAGGTCGCCGGGTCGGTTGGCGACCAGCGCCGGCGCGGGCTCGAGCCGGTCCAGCAGCGCCTGCACGGTCGGGCGGACCGTCCGGGCCCGCGTTGTGGCGGCCCCGTCGCACGCGCCGCCGCCGGTGGTCTTCGCCAGCCGGTGCAGGTGGATCCGCTCGTCACGGGCCAGGCCCAACGTCTCCGCGAGCGCGTCGAGCACCTGGGCGGACGGGCTGCGGTCGCGCCCCTGCTCCAACCGGGTGAGGTAATCCACGCTGACGCCGGCGAGCGTGGCCAGCTCAGCCCGGCGCAGCCCGGGTGTGCGGCGCCGGTTCCCGTTCGGGAGCCCGACTGCGGCCGGCGGGACGGCCTCCCGGTGCGCGCGTAGAAACGCGCCCAGCTCTGTCTCCGTCATCAACCGCGAGTGTAATCGCGGCGAGCCTGGCCCTGCCAGGGCTAGGAAAACCGCAGCCTCCCCGGACCCGCCCAGTGCCGGGACACTCGTGGGCATGAGCACCTTCACCGACGGTGAGAGCGCTTCCTGACGAGACAGATCTCAAGGAGGAGGCCCATGATCCAGATTGCGATCATCTTGGGCAGCACCCGCCCCGGGCGCCGCGTAGAGGACGTGGCCCGGTGGGTCGCCGAGGCCGCCGGCCGGCATCCCGCTGTCAAGGCCGGAGAGGCCGGCCTCGAACTCGTCGACATAGCCGACTACAAGCTGCCCTTGCTGGATGAGCCCGCGCCCGCAGTCATCGGTTCCTACCAGCATGCGCACACCAAGCGGTGGGCGGCCACGATCGGCAGGTTCGACGGGTTCGTGTTCGTCACCCCGGAGTACAACAGCGCCATCCCCGCCGCGCTGAAGAATGCCATCGACTATCTCTACGCCGAATGGAACGACAAGGCAGCCGGGATCGTCAGCTACGGCGTCTACGGCGGCACCCGCGCCGCCGAACAACTACGGCAGACCATGGGTGAGCTCCAAATCGCCGACGTCCACGCCCAAGTCGCGATCAACCCGTACGTCGACTTCGACTTCACCGACTCCCAGGCCGGCGTCTGTGCCCCCGGCGAACGCCAGGAAGCCGCCCTGACCCTGATGCTGGATGAAGTCCTCGCCTGGTCCCAAGCCCTCCGAGTGCTGCGGGATCCCACCACGAGCGCCGGTGTCCACTCCGGGCCGACCTGATCCACGCACCTCCCCGACACACCGAGAAGGACCCCAGAATGAAAGTAGCGGTATACAGCGATATCGCGTGCCCGTGGTGCCGCCTCGGCACGCACCAGTTCCACCGCGCGGTGGCCGCGGCCGGTGCGGAGCCGGACGTCGAACTCGTCCATCGTCCGTACCAGCTCCTTCCCGACGCCCCCGAGGAGCCCCGGCCACTGATGGACACGGTGGTCGAGATGTTCGGTCCGCAACAAGCCGAGGCGATGCTCACGGAGATGGCACGGATCGGTGCCGGTGAAGGAGTCGATTACCACTTCGACCGTGCGGTGGCGGTCAACACCATGACCGCGCACCGGCTGCGGTGGCTCGCCCTGCACGAGCACGGTGCCAAGGTGCAGGCCACGCTGGCGACCGCCCTCTTCGACGCGTACTTCCGTGACGGCGTGAACATCGCCGACCACACGCGGCTCACCGAGCTGGCCGAGCGGGTCGGCTTGGATGGCGGCCGGGTGCGGACCTTTCTCGCCTCCGAGGAGGGGAGTGCCGAGGTACGTGAGCAAGTGGCCGCAGCGCTGCGGGAAGGCGTCACCACCGTGCCGAGATTCGTCTTCGGCGACGGCACGCTGATCGTCGGTGTGACCAGCACCGAGGCGCTCGGCGACGCCCTCCGCCAGGCCGGCGGCGCCGGTGAGGCGGCGGTCTCAGCGTTGTAAGCCTTTGGTCAGGCGGGTTGCGAGGGCCGGCGGCAGGGTCGGGAGGGCGGCTCGGATGTGTTTCGTGCCGAGGTCGCCGAAGCGGTGTTTGAGGGCGAGCTGGGCGGCTCGGCCTTGGACGGCGTAGGAGTCGTGGCCGAAGGCCATCACCAGGGCGGGAGCCAGGTCGTCGGCGAGGGCAGGCGATCTCCGTACGATCTCGTCGAACCAGCTCAGACCGGCCCGCACCAGCTTGACCTCCGCCCGGAACAACAACCCGGACAGAGCGTCGGCGAGGTCGGCGACGTCAGAGTCGGGAACGACGATGCGGCGGAGGTGATCAAGGGCGAGTTGGGCCACCGGACCGGGGGCGGACGGCAGCAGGCGCAGGTAGTCGCGAAGGTACGGCACCACCTCCGCGTCCGACGGTTCGAGGACTTCGTGCAGGCGGACGAAGAAGCGGAGGTCCTGGGCCGTGCCACCACGGAGGAACCGGCGCATGCAGCCGTCCAACAGGAGCTGACGATCACCCCACGTGTCCAGCGCTGTGAGCCAGCCCGTGGAGTGGGTGACGCGCTCGTGCTGGAGCACGCGTCCGACCCCCTCCGCCTCGAAGAAGCGCGGCAGAAGCGCCGGCCAGAGCGGGTCCGCGTGCGTGGCGGTGCCGCTCGTCACCCAGGCCACCACCAGGGGATCGTGCTGGGGCGGCTCGACGCCGGTGTGCCGGAGCAGCGCGAGGGCGAGGGGCGTGCCGGGGTCGCGCGGAGGGCGGAGTCTGGTGGCCAGGCGTACGGCCAGGTCGGCCTGCCAGGCGGCGGGCCGGTGGCCGAGGAGGCGGATCATCGGGGCCGGCTCGCCGAAGCCGCCCTCCGGCTCATACCGGCGAAGGATCAGGAGATCACGGCGGTTCAGCCAGGACACCACGGCGGTGACCGGGCCGAGGGTGCCCGCTCCGGTCAGGCGCAGCTGCTCGCGCCACCGCTCCCAGGGCTGGGTCGGCAGGTCTACCCAGTCGTCGTCCGCCCAGCGCGACTGCTGGGAGTCGGCGTGGTCGCGCAGGACGGGGATGTGCTCGCGCAACTCGGCGGCGACGGCCTTGCGCTCGCCGGGGTCCAGGGCGATCAGCCGGTCCACGAGATCGTCGGCGTCGCCCGCGTCGATGAGGCGGCGGATCTCGTCCCAGGCGGTCATATCAGAGCTTCCTCTCAGAGGGGCCGACCCTCTGACAAGGGACTGTAGAGATCGACTCTGACAGAAAAAATCCTGACAACTCATGTGACTGAAGTTACGTATGTGGTGTTTGAGACGTGGGATTCGGGTTACTACCCACGTGATGAGTCTTTGGGAGTACGTCGAGGATCGGTGGGATCTCATCGTCTTCGAGACGGTGCAGCACGCCAGCATGGTCGCCCAATGCGTCCTGGTGGCGGCGATCATCGGCGTGCTCGCGGGCGTGGCCACCTACCGCCACCCCCGCTCGGCGGCCCTGGCCACGGCGAGCGCGGGCGTGTTGTTCACGATCCCGTCGCTGGCCATGCTCGGCCTGCTCATCCCGCCGCTCGGCCTCGGAGTGGCGCCGAGCGTGACGGCCATCGTGCTGTACGCGCTGCTCCCCATCATCCGCAACACCGTCGTCGGCCTGCGCGGCGTCGACCCCATGCTGGTCGACGCCGCCAAGGGCATCGGGATGAGCCGGGCCAGGGCCCTGACCAGGATCGAGTTGCCGCTGGCCTGGCCGGTGATCCTCACCGGCGTCCGGGTGTCCACGCAGCTCGCGATGGGCATCGGCGCCGTGGCCGCCTACGTCTCGGGGCCGGGGCTGGGTGAGCAGATCTTCTCCGGCCTGGCCAGGCTGGGCGGCGCGAACGCGGTGAACGCCACGCTGACGGGCACGATCGGGGTGGCGATCCTGGCGCTGATCTTCGACGGGTTCTTCGTGCTGCTCGGCCGGTTCACGATTCCAGGGGGCGTACGTGGGTGACGAGCCTCAGCATGGGGTGCCGATCGAGCTGCGGAAGGTGACCAAGAGGTTCCCCGGCGTCGCCGAGGCGGCCGTACAGGAGCTTGATCTCGACATTCCGGCCGGTGAGATCGTGGTGCTGCTCGGCCCGTCCGGGTGCGGCAAGACGACCACCATGCGCATGATCAACCGGCTGATCGAGCCGACCTCGGGCGACATCCGGATCGGCGACCAGAACTCCCGCGACATCGACCCCGACCGCCTCAGGCGCAACATCGGGTACGTGATCCAGCAGGCCGGCCTGTTCCCGCACATGACCGTCGCCGCGAACGTCGCCCAGGTTCCCAAGCTGCTCGGCTGGGACAAGCGGCGCATCGCCGATCGGGTGGACGAGATGCTCACGCTCGTCGGGCTGGACCCGGGCCTCTTCCGCGACAGCTATCCGCGGCGCCTGTCCGGCGGCCAGCAACAGCGGGTCGGGGTCGCCAGGGCGCTGGCCGCCGATCCCCCGGTGCTGCTCATGGACGAGCCGTTCGGCGCGCTCGACCCCATCAGCCGCGAGCGTCTGCAGGACGAGCTGCTGCGCCTCCAGGACGACCTCGCCAAGACGATCGTGTTCGTCACCCATGACGTCGACGAGGCGCTCAAGATCGGCGATCACATCGCGATCATGCAGCGGCCCGGGCACGTCGTGCAGTACGCCACCCCGGCCGAGATCCTCACGAACCCGGCGGACGAGCACGTCGAGCAGTTCCTCGGCGCCGGGTCGTCGATGCGCCTGCTGCGGCTGACCAAGGTGGGCGACATCGAGCTGGACCGGGTGCCGTTCGCCTCCGAGGACGCCGACGCGGGAGAGCTGCGCGAGGAGATCGAGCGGGACGGGCGCGGGAGCGCGCTGATCTTCGACGAGATGCGGCGGCCGCTGCGCTGGGTGTCGGCCGACGACCTGGCGGGCCGCGACGGGCCGGTGGGGACGGCGGGCACGCTCGTGGGCGACACGATCGGGCACCGGGCGACGTTGCAGGATGCCCTGGAGAAACTGCTGAACGCCGAGCACGACATCGTCCCGGTGGTGGGCCGGCGGCAGGCGTACACGGGGGCGTTGTCGCTGGCCACCGTGCAGAACGCGATCCAGTCGATCAAAATCAGGGAACGCGAACGCCGCGTCAGGCGCGAGGCCCGCGGGTGAGCGTCGACACCGCGGCCGCCAAGGAGGCCACGCGGCCGGAGCCGAGCATCGGGCGCTCCTGGCACGTGCTGTTCCCTCCGCTCTGCTATCTCGCCGTCGCCGTCGCCATGATCATCTATACGCAGACCGTCAAGCTGGACAGCATCGAACAGGGCTCGCTCAACCTCCCCTTCATCCTGCGGCGCATCCTGGAGCACATCCAGCTGGTCTTCGTCTCGACCGTCCTGGTCCTGGCGATCGCGCTGCCGCTCGGCGTCCTGCTCACCAGGGGCGCGCTGCGCAAGGCGACCCCGTTCGTCCTGGTGCTGGTCAACCTGGGGCAGGCCACCCCGGCGGTGGGCCTGGTCGTGTTGCTGGCGGTGCTGTTCGAGATCGGGTTCTGGACGGCGGTGGCGGCGCTGTCGGCCTACAGCCTGCTGCCCACGCTGCGCAACACGATGGTCGGCCTCGAACAGATCGATCCGCGGCTGGTCGACGCCGGGCGCGGCATCGGCATGTCGGCCGCGCGGGTGCTGTTCAAGGTGGAGCTGCCGATCGCGGCGCCGGTGATCCTGTCGGGCATCAGGACCACCCTCGTGCTGAACGTGGGCACGGCCGGCATCGCGGCGTTCATCGGCGCGGGCGGGCTGGGGGATCTCATCACCACCGGGGTGAGCACGCAGCGCAACCTGGTGCTGATCACCGGCTGCGTGCTGATCGCCGTGCTGGCCCTGATCCTCGACTGGCTGGGCGGGCTCGCGCAGCGGCTCCTCTCGCCGAAGGGGCTGACGACGTGAGACACTTCGCCGCCCTGTTGCTGCTGGTGGTGGCCGGGTGCGGGCTGCGGCCGGCGTCGTCGTACGTGCCGCCGGTGGAGCCGGGCAGCATCCGGCCGCTGCCCTCTCTGGAGGGCACGCCGGTGCGAGTGACGTCGAAGGAGTTCACCGAGCAGCTCATCCTGGGCAAGATCGCGGTGCTCGCCCTCGCCGCCGCCGGCGCCGACGTGACCGACCAGACGAACGTCCAGGGCAGCGTGAACGCCCGCCGCTCGCTGGTCCGCGGCGACGCCGACCTGATGTGGGAGTACACCGGCACCGGCTGGATCACCTACCTCGGCCGGCCGAAGCCCATCCCCGACCCGATCAAGCAGTACGAAGCCGTCCGCGACCTCGACCTCCAGCGCAACGGCATCGTCTGGCTGCCGCCCGCGCCCCTGAACAACAGCTACTCGATCGGCGTCACCCGCGCCACGGCCACCGAATACGGCATGAAGACGATCTCCGACATGACGAAGATCCCGGTGGGCCGGCGCACGTACTGCGTCGACCACGAGACCTTCGGCCGCGACGACGGCTTCCTCGGCATGCTGAAGGGCTACGGCCTCAAGTACGGCACCGACGTGCCCGCCGGGAACGTGCGCCGCGTCTCGACGGGGGTGCTCTACGACGCGCTCGCGAGCGGCCAGTGCGCCATGGCGATGGTGACGACCACCGACGGCCGGGTCAAGGCGCTCGACCTGGTGCTGCTGGAAGACGACAAACACTTCTTCCCCAGCTACAACGCGGCCGTGACGATGCGGCGGCAGCTCGCCGACGCGCATCCGGAGATCGCGGCGATCTTCGCGCCCATCAGCGCCAAGCTGACCGACGACGTGATGCGCTCGCTGAACGCCAAGGTGGACGTGGACGGCGGCGTGCCGGTCCTGGTCGCCCGCGACTGGCTGCGCTCACAGGGCTTCGTGGGCTAAACCCCCCTGAGTCGGGCTAAGCCCCCTGAGTCGGGCTAAGACCCCTGGAGTCGGGCTAAGCCCCCTGGAAAGAGGCCAGGATCCGCAGATAGTGCGGGTTGTACATCAGGCCCAGGACGTTGCCCCACGGGTCGATCACGGAGGCGGTGATGAAGCCGTCGCCCCGGTCGCGCGGCGCGTCGTGCTGCTTCGCCCCCATGGCCACGAGCTTGCCGAGGACCTCGGGAACGTCGTCCACGTGCCAGAACACCACGGCTCCGGCCGGCCCGCCGATCGTGCCGGGGTCCGGGGTCATGGCCAGCTCGCTCCCGGCGTAGGAGCTGTTGATGAAGCCGACCTCGTGCTGGTAGTCGCCGATGCGCCACTCCATGTAGGCGGGGTTGTCCATGTACGGCGGGATGCCGAACAGCTCGGTGTACCAGCGCTTGGTGGCCTCGAAGTCGGGCGAGTAGAAGGAGACGGTGGTGAGTCCTCGTAGCATGTCCGGTTCCTCTCTTGCGGGCTGATGTGACCATCCTCCCGGGCAAAGTGCTCACCAATTGAGCACTTTACGCACAGGGTCGAAAAGTGATCAGGTTTGACGATCGCCCTCAGCGGTACGAGTCCTCTCAGGGGGACTATGAAGAAGATCGCCGCTGTCGCAGGACTCGTGGTGATGGGCACGTTCGGCGTGGCCGCCGCCTCTGGGGACGGGATCGACCAGCACGAAGTGAGCCAGGAGCAATACGACACCCTGATCGCCCAGTGCCGTTACGCCGACACCGGCCCCGCCAAGTGCCGTGCGACGGTCAAGGAGCTGTACCGCGTCGGCCGAACCGACCGTTCACTCGACTGCCGCACCTACTCCGGCACGTCCGTCTGCGGCACGCTCAAGCTGAGCAAGGCCGAGCGGGCGTGCGTCCGCGACTCCACCGAGAAGGGGTTGGCGTTCCGCCGCGCCGAAGTGGAGTGCTACACACTGACCTGAGGAGCTGGGGTCGTGATCATCGCTGGGGTGGACGGCTCGCGTACGGGCCTGGAAACGGCCGCCTGGGCCGCCACCGAAGCGGCGCTGCGCCATACGGCGCTGACCGTGGCGCACGTCGTGCCCAAATGGGTGTGCGAGCAGCAGCCCGGGGGCCACTACGCCGAGGTCGGCCGGTGGATGCGCGAAGGCGCGGACACCGTGCTCGCCGCCGCCCACGACCGGGCCCGCCGCGAGCAGCCGGACCTGCCCATCGAGACCCTGCTGCTGCCCGGCGACCCCCGATCGGCCCTGCTCCAGGCGGCCGAGGGGGCCGAGCTCCTGGTCGTGGGCAGTCGCGGGGTCGGCGGCGTGCGCGGGCTGCTGGTCGGGTCCGTCGCGCACGGGGTGGCGGCGCACGGCACCATCGACGTCGTCCTGGTCCGCTATCCGCCCCAAATGCCGCGTGGTGAGGTGGTCGCCGGGGTCGACGGCTCGCCGGGGAGCATGCTGGCCCTCGACTTCGCCTTCGCCGAGGCCGAGCTGCGCGGCGCGCGCGTACGAGCCGTGCAGGCGTGGGCCTGGCCGCGGGCCGGCGGCTTCGAGCCGGCCGACCGCGCGAGCGAGCAGGACGCGCTGCGCACGCTGAAGGAGTCGCTGGCCCCGCACCATGACCGCCATCCTGCGGTCGACGTGATCGCCGAGGTCGTGCACGGCCATCCCATCGAGGTGCTGAAGGACGCGGCGGCGCACGCCGACCTGCTGGTGGTCGGCTCGCGCGGGCACGGCCAGCTCACCGGGATGCTCATCGGCTCGATCAGCCAGGGCCTGCTGCACCACGCGCCTGGCCCCTTGGCCGTGATCCGGCGCTAGCGTCGGCCGTTCATCCGACATTTCGGCTTTTGCGGTCGAGCCCTTTCCGGAGCGATTCCCCAAGGTCCCGTCCATGCGCGGCTGCTGCGCGAATAGAACGGTGGCGAGCCGCTGAGGCGCCTTCACCTGCGGGGACGTGACACAACCATGGAACAGGTCATTCATGTGGGTATGGTCGGCGACCGCATGCTGATCGAGGGTTTCCAGGCCTGGGCGGCCAGGATGGGCGGGCTGCGGTTCGTGGCCCAGGCGCGGACGGTCGGCGAGCTGCTCGGCGACAATCCCGGTTCCCTGCCTGACGTGACCGTGCTGGACCTTTTCCTGCCCGACCACTCGGCTCCCGACACGAACGTCCGCCGCCTCGTCGGCACCGGTCACCGGGTCGTCGTCTACGGCGCGGCGGCGGACTCCGCGCGCATGGCCTCGGCGCTGCTGGCCGGCGCGCACGGCTACGTCCACCGGGACCAGGACCTGAACGCCCTCGCGGCCGCGATCCGCGCGGTCGCCACCGGCGAGGCCGTCTGTCCCCGGCAGTTCCTGGCCACGATCTCGCTCCCGTGCCGCCCGCGGTTGTCCGACCGCGAGCACGCCGTGCTCCTCGCCTACGGCTCGGGAATGACGCTCAAGGCCGTCGCCAGCCACATCGGCATCAGCATCGCCACCGCCAAGACGTACCTGGAGCGGGTCAAGGCCAAGTACGAGCAGGCCGGGCGGCCCGCGTACACGAAGCTCGAACTGGCCGCGCGGCTGCGCGAGGACGATCCCGCCGAGCAGCTCTACTGAGACGGAGAGGAACCCCCCGTGAACGAGCAGGAGTACCGCGAACGTATGCGCGACCGTCTGGTCGACTACCTCAGGCTGCGCGACGAGCTCGGCGACGAGAAGGCGCGCGAGACGCTGCTGGCCCGCTACGTCGAGCTGCAGGAGCAGCGGATGGGGCCGCTGATCAGGAGCCGGAGTCTGGCCGGCGGGTTCGGCATGGTCGTGGGGGCCTTCGCGGAGCTGGGCGTGCGGATCGACATCGTGGACGTCTCCGCCGACGGCGTCGACGCGGCCGTCGAGGTGCTCTCGACCTGCGAGTGCCGGGCCGCGTGCCAGGCCGCGGGCGTGGCCGAGCCGCTGTCGGTGTTGTGCGAGCTGGACAACGAGGCGACGCGCCGGGCGTTCCCCGAGCTGACCGTCGAGGTGACCCACCAGCAGGCGCGTGGCGCGTACGCGTGCCTGTTCAGATATTCACGCGGTAAGTGAGCGAGCGGGTGGGGCGGGAGATCTCCCGTCCCACCCGCGAATGTCACCTTCTAGACGCCGGGCAGCGACGGGTCCGCGCTCATGCCTCGCGTGCACGCACCACCGTCAGCGCTGAGCCCGGGGTAGCCGCCGTGAATCTGGTCGAGCTCCTCATCGCTCAACTCGACCTCGGCCTCATGCGGGTTCGTGAGCTTTTCCATGCCGATCACCTCCTTCCAGTGTGGGATCGACCTGGGCGGCGACGAGCGAGGTGTACCGGCCGCCGAGCGCGAGCAACTGCGGGTGGGTGCCTGATTCGGCCGGGTGGCCGTGGTCCAGCAGGATGATCTGGTCGGCGTCCCGTACGGTGCTCAGCCGGTGCGCGATGACGATCTGCGTGCAGCGCAGCGCGCGCAGGTTGGCGTGCACCCTGGCCTCGGTGACGGCGTCCAGATGGCTGGTCGCCTCGTCGAGCAGCAGCACGGCCGGTCGCCGGACGAGCGCCCTGGCCAGCGCCAGCCGTTGCCGCTGGCCGCCCGACAGGCCGGCGCCGCGTTCGGCCAGGCGGGTGTCGTAGCCCCGGGGCAGTGCGGCGATCTCGTCGTGCAGCGCGGCGACGCGCGCGGCGGCCACCACGTCCTCGCGGGGGATCGAGGGGTCGTGGAAGGCGATGTTGTCGTGGATGGTGCCGCTGAACAGGTACGGCTCCTGGAGCACGGCGCCGATCGCGCCGCGCGGCACCCGGGGGTCGAGGTCGGGCAGCGGGGTTCCGTCGATCGTGATGACGCCGGCCTGCGGCTGGTGGAGCCCGAGGACCAGCAGCGCCAGCGTGGTCTTGCCGGCGCCGGTGGCGCCCACCAGGGCGACCCGCTCCCCCGGCTCGATCCGCAACGACGCCTCCCGCAGGGCGGGCGGCCCGTCGGGGTCGTAGCGGAAGGTGACGCCGGCCAGCTCGATCGCGCCGCGGACCGGCGGATGCGCGGGCGGCGGCGCGGCGGGGAACTCCGGCTCGGACTCCAGCACGTCGGCCAGCCGCTGGAGGTAGGCGCCGGCGAGCTGGAGCCGCTGCCCGCTGGCGACCAGCACCGACAGCGGCGCGACGACCGAGGCCGCCATCCAGGTGACCGCGATCAGCGTGCCGGGCGACATGTCCCCGGCCAGTACGCGCGCCGTGCCCAGCCAGAGCACGGCCAGCGGGGTGAGCACGCGCAGCGAGCCGACCGCCGACTCGACGGCCGCGCCGGTGTGCCCGCGCCGCATCGTGGTCCGCATCCAGGCGAGGAACAACCCCGTCCAGCGGTCGAGGGCACGCTCCTCGGCGGCCGACGCCTTGACGGTCTCGATGCCCTGGAGGATCTCGATCAGGTGGCCCTGCTCCTGGGCGTGGGTGGTGATGTCGGCGGCCATGCGCTCACGTACGAGCTGGGCGGTCCGTACGAGCAGGGCGAGCTGCACGGCGACGACGGCGAGCACGCCGAGCGCGGTCGTCACGTCGATCGTGAACAACACCGCGACGTAGGCCAGCACGGTCGCCGCGTCCAGGATCGAGCCGAGCGTCTGCCCGGTGAGCTGCTCGCGCAACAGCACGATGCCGCCCATCCTGGCCACGATGTCGCCAGTGCTGCGCTGCTGGAAGTAGCGCAGCGGCAGCCGCAGCAGATGGGCGCAGAAGTCCAGCATGGCCTGGGTGTCCAGCCGGCCTTGCAGGTAGAGGACGAGGGCCGAGCGCAGGTACGCGGTGACGAGCTGCGCCGCCGCGACCACCGCGATGCCCGCCCCCACCAGCCCGAGCAGGCCGGGGTCGCGCAGCGCGGGGCTGTCGTCCACGACCACGCGCACGGCCAGCGGCATCGCCAGGCCGAGGAGCTGGATGAGCAGCGAGGCCAGCAACACCTGCGCGAGCAGCCACCGCACGCCCCGCACGCGCAGCAGCCTGCCGACGTACGTGCGCCAGTACGGCGCCTGCGTGGTCCTGGCCCGCACGAAGTCCGGCCCCGGCACGAGCTGGAGGGCGACGGAGCCGAGCCCGTCGGCGAACTCCGCATGCGTCAGCCGCCGCCGCCCGGTCTGCGGATCGGCCACCCGGACGTGCCGGCGGCCGATCCGCTCGACCACCACGTAGTGATCGCCCGACCAGTGCGCGATGGCGGGCAACACGATCGTGCGCATCAGCTCGGGCGAGGCGCGGTAGCCGGTGGCCGTCATGCCGAGCGCCCGCGCGGCCTTGACCAGCGTGCCGGCACTGGCGCCGGCCCGGCCGGGGCGGCAGCGGTCGCGCAGCTCCCTGATGGAGGTGTGGTGGCCGTGGTGACCGAGGACCATCGCCAGGCAGGCGATCCCGCACTCGACACGGGTGTTCTGGAACAACATCCTCATCGCAGAGCCGCCGCGACCACGAGCCACAGGGTGCCGCCCAGAACCGCCAGGGCCAGCCACATCAGCCGCCGCGCGGGCGGCCGGAGCGGCCAGGGGAACATCTCGGGCACACGCTTCGGGTCCACCATGCCTGAAGGCTGACAGTCGCCGCACTCACTGTCATGCCAGCAAAAAAGCCGACATGACGTGCGGGTGTTGTCCGGCATTTCATCATTCGCAGGCACCTATCAGCTCCGGGAGAACGTTTGCGATGACGACCGGCATAGTCCTGCTCAACATGGGCGGTCCCTGGACCCTCGACGACGTGCGCCCGTTCCTGCGCCGGCTCTTCGCCGACCTCGACATGCTGCCCGCCAAGCCCGTCCTGTCCCCGCTGCTGATCAGGGCCCGGCTGGCCCGGGTACGGCGGCAGTACGACCTGATCGGCGGCGGCTCACCGCTGCGAAGCTGGACCGAGCGGCAGGCCGCGGCCATGATCGGCGAACTCGACGCGATCTCCCCCGGCACCGCGCCGCACCGCGCCTACCTCGCCTTCCGCTACGCCGAGCCCGGCGCCGACGCCGCGCTGGCCGCGATGCGGGCCGACGGGGTGCGCCGGGCCGTGGCGTTCCCGCAATATCCGCACTATTCCGTCACCACGACCGGGTCCAGCCTGGCCGACCTGTGGCGGGCCGTCGGGCGGGCCGGACTGGAGGACGCGTTCGAGTGGAGCGTGATCGACCGGTGGCCGACGCATCCCGCGTACGTGGCGGCGCTGGCCGAGACCGTGCGCGCGGGGCTGGCGGGGTTCGAGGACGCGCACGTGGTGTTCAGCGCGCACTCGCTGCCGGTACGGGTCGTCTCGTGCGGGGACCCGTACCCGATGGAGATCCGCGCGACCGTCCGGGCCGTCATGGCCGAGCTCGGCATCCCGAACCCGCACCTGCTCGCCTACCAGTCGAAGGTCGGCCCGCTGCCCTGGCTGCGGCCGAGCACGGTGGACGCGGTCGAGCAACTGGCCGAAAGCGGCGTGCGCCGAGTGCTGATCGTGCCGGTGTCGTTCACCTCCGACCACATCGAGACGCTGTCGGAGATCGACATCGAGCTGGTGGAGACGGCGCGGCAGGCCGGGATCGCCGAGCTGCGCCGCGCCCCCGCGCTGAACGACCGCCCGTCGTTCACCCACGCCCTGGCCCAAGTCGTGGCCCAGCGGCTGGTGACGGAGAAGGCCGCGCCCGCGGCCGGAATGAGGGAACGATGAACGAGAAGGAAACCGAGTTCCGCGCGTCGATGCGCGACCGGATGAGCCGCTATCTGGAGCTGCGCGAGAAGGTCGGCGAGCGGGAGGCGCGCGAGGCGCTGATGGAGGGCTATCCCGCGCGTCAGTACGCCTGCATGGCCCCCTACCTGGAGAACAGCACGCTGCCGGAGGCGATCGCGAAGGTGCTGCCGGTGTTCGAGGAGCTCGGGCTGCAGGAGGAGGTCGTCGACTGCTCCACCGCCGAGCACGAGGTGGCGCTGGTCGTCACGCGCACCTGCCTGTGCCGGGCCGCCGCCATGGACCTCGGCATCACCGATCCGCCGTCGCTGCACTGCGAGATGTCCGGCGAGGCCACCAGCCGGGCCTTCCCCGACATCACGGTCGAGGTCATGTTGCGGCAGGTGCGGGGAGCACACGCGTGCGCGCTGCGCTACACGCGGGCCACCGCCGCCGAGTGACCTCTGGGCCGGCCCCTTACAGGCCGGCCCAGTTCCGTGGCTCCTTACAGGCCGGCCCAGTTCCGTGGCTTCAGGAAGTCCGCGACCTCGTCCTCCGGGCTGCCCGGCTCCGGTACGAGGTCGAACGCCCACCTGGCCATCGGCGGCATCGACATCAGGATGGCCTCGATGTTGCCCTTCGTCTGCAGGCCGAAGCGGGTGCCGCGGTCGTAGACGAGGTTGAACTCCACGTACCGGCCCCTGCGGGCCAGTTGCCACGCGCGCTGGCGCTCGCCGTACGGCATGTCGCGGCGCCGGTCGAGGATCGGCAGGTAAGCGGGCACCACCGTGGCGACGCCGTCCCCGATCAGGGCGAAGCAGCGGTCGAACCCGCCCTCGGCGAGGTGGTCGAAGAAGACGCCGCCGACACCGCGCATCTCGCCCCGGTGGGCGATGGTGAAGTAGTCGTCGCAGGCGGCCTTCCAGTCGGCGTAGCGGCCGTTCGGGTGCCGGTCGCACCAGGCCCTGAGCGTACGGTGGAAGTGCGCGGCGTCCTCCGCGAAGCCGTACATCGGGGTCAGATCGCACCCCCCGCCGAACCACCACGCCACCCCCGGCACGGTGAAGAAACGGAAGTTGGCGTGCATGGCCGGCGCGTACGGGTTGAGCGGGTGCAGCACCATCGAGATCCCGGTCGCCACGTACGGACGCCCTTCGGCCTGCGGGAGCGTCTGCGTGATGGTCTGCGGCGTCCGGTCGCCGTGGATGAGGGAGACGTTCACCCCCGCGCGCTCGAACACCCGCCCGCCTTCCAGCACGCACGCCCGGCCGCTGCCCAGCGTGTCCCGCCGCCATTCCGAGACCCGGAAGCGGCCCGCGCCGTCGTACTCCTCGAACCGGGACACCAGCTCGGACTGGCCGGCGCGCAGCAGCTCGTGCACGACGGCCCCGGTGCGGCCCGTCTCCAGCGTGGACGTCATGGTCTCTCCTTGCGGGTTACCGTCGTCATGCCCGACGGTAACCGGCGAAGAATGGACAAATCACGTCCGCAATTCGGTGGACACCGGACGACCGCGCGCGGCTTGGACCGGACACCCGCGCTCGGCGCGCCGCTGAAACTTACACGCCGGACCTGGCGTCTTCGCAGGTCGTCCGCGCCCCGGCACCGGCCGCCTTCCCGCTGCGGGCAGCGCTCCTTACGATCTGCGCAGGCGACGACGGGAGAGCAGACGATGCGCAGGATCAGCGCCCTGCTGGCGGCGATGGTGGCACTGGTGGCGGCGATCATGTTCGCGACGACGACGCAGGCCAGTGCCGCCGCCACCAGGATCATGCCCTTGGGCGACTCGATCACCGGATCCCCCGGCTGCTGGCGGTCCCTGCTCTGGAACCGGCTCCAGAGCACCGGCTACACGAACATCGACTTCGTCGGCACCCTCCCGCCGCAGGGCTGCGGAGTCACCCACGACGGCGACAACGAGGGCCACGGCGGCTACCTGGCCACCAACATCGCCAACCAGAGCATGTTGCCCGGCTGGCTCTCGGCGACCAAGCCCGACATCGTCATCATGCACCTGGGCACCAACGACGTGTGGAGCAACATCGCACCGGCGACGATCCTCAGCGCGTTCACCACGCTGGTGGGCCAGATGCGGGCCAGCAACCCCGGCATGAAGATCCTCGTCGCCAAGATCATCCCGATGAACCCGTCCAGTTGCGCCGACTGCGCCCAGCGGGCCGTGACCTTCAACAACGCCATCCCCGCCTGGGCGGCGACCACCACGACCCAGCAGTCGCCCGTCACGGTGGTGGACCAGTGGACGGGGTTCAGCACGAGCACGGACACCTACGACGGGGTGCACCCGAACGCCGCCGGCGACCAGAAGATGTCCGACAAGTGGTACCCGCCGCTGGTGAACGCCCTGTCCGGCATCTCCACCCCGACCCCGACCATCACACCGACCGTCACCCCGACCGTGACGCCTCCCCCTGGCGGGTGCACGGCCACGTTCAAGAACGCCGGTCAGTGGCAGGGCGGCTTCCAGGGCGAGGTGACCGTCAAGAACACCGGCAGCGCGGCGATGAGCGCGTGGTCGGCCGCGTGGACGTTCGCCAACGGCCAGCAGATCACCCAGATCTGGGGCGGGACACTGAGCGCGACCGGCTCCGCCGTGACGGTGAAGAACGTGAGCTGGAACGGCTCTCTCGCGCCCGGCGCCACGGCCACGTTCGGCTTCCTGGCCTCCTGGACCGGCGCCAACACCGCCCCAGCCCCCACCTGCTCCTAGTTATGGCGTGGTGATGGCGGCCACGCGCGGCGCGGCCACCCGGACATAGTCCTCGGTGGCCAGCGCCATCGAGCGATCGAGCCGTCCCGCGTTGAAGTACAGCTCGGGCTGGTCCAGCAGTGCCGGATCGGCGACCAGTTCGAGCCGGGGGTCGTAGCTGAACGGCAACACCGTCCCGCTCACGCTCCCGGCCAGCTCCTCGGCCTTCTCCTTGGCGGCGAAGGCGACGTACGTGCCGTCCAGCATCGCCTTGACCGCCTGCAGGTCGAGCCGGGCGTCACCAGGCACGACGGCCAGCACGTGGCGGGTCTGCTTCTTGCCGACCTTCACCATCACGATCAGGCACTTGGCCGCCTGCGCGACGTCGTTCCCGCGCAGCGCGCTCACCTGCTCGGTACGCCCTTCCGGCGCGTGGTCGATCAACCGGTAACGCGCCCCCGCGCCGTCCAGGTCGGCGATCAGCCGGTCGTACGCGGACCCGTTCAGCTCCTCACCAGTCACTGCTCAACAACTCCTTCGCCTCGGCGATGCGATCCTCGTCGCGCTGGTAGAACACCCACTGCTTGATCCTGCTGCCGTGGATCAGCCGGGCCTTGACCAGCACCTTGAGATGCTCGCCGCAGGTGGGCCGGCTCACGCCGAGCTTTTCGGCGATGAACAACGAGCAGACCCCGTCGCGTACGAGATCGCCGTCCCGCTGCGGCGGAAAGTGCCGCTCGGGCTCGCGCAACCACTCCAGGATCAGCAGGCGCTTGTCATTGGCCAGCGCTTTGACCAGGTCGACATCAAGCACCAAGCCAGTATGGCAATTAGCTAATTCCCTCGTCCAGCCCGCTCCCGGCTCAGGAGGAGGCGGTCACCACGGGAACCCCTTCGCTGGCCTGCACCAGCACGAACCCCTGCCCCCTGAACGAAAGCTGCATCGCCTCCCCGCTCCCCCGCCCGATCAGAGAGCCCACCTTCATCGTCCGGTTGACGCCGACCTGCAGCCCCGTGCTCCAGCACACCGCCGACTGCCCGTCGGCGAAGGTGGGCATACGCGCGGCGTCGAGCAGCACCGGCGTGCCATGCGTGGTCACCGCCACCCAGCCCGTCCCGGTGACGGTCGTGTTGAACAGCCCGCCGGCCGCGATCCCGGCCCCCTGCACCCGCTGGATGTCCCACGTGAGCTGCGGCTGGAAGGCCAGCAGGTTACGCCCGTTGACGGTGATCCCCTCGTTCTCCAGGAAGAACAGGTGGATGTCGTCGGCATTGTCGGCGAGATAGAGCAGCCCGTCACCGCGTACGCGCATCAACGAGGCGCCTTCCCCCGTCATCGCCTTCTTGAACAACTTGCTGATCCCGCCGGACCCCTCGTAGTCGAAGTCCATCTGCCCCTGGAAGGCGACCATCGAGCCTTGCTTGGCGAGCACCTCGTGCGGGAGCTGCACCCGGAGCATCTTGCCGTTCTCCAAGGCGAAGCCGCCGGGCAGTTGTTGCGTGTTGAGATTGCCGAAGATGGAGCTACGCACGGTGAGACCTGCCGATCGCGAGACAATGGTGCCGATAGCGTACGGAACTCCACCTGCTCACGCGCTTCTACCAACCGACCGCATACCCTCACGCCCTGCCGGCTTCCGCGACGACCGCAACCTCATCCACCGTCGCCCAGCCGCATCCAGCGCCGCGCTCAGCGGACGTGCTCAGGCTCGGCAGACGTGCTCAGCGGCGGTGGCGCTGTACGCCAGGCTCACCGAGTCGAGCTGACCGCCGCCAGACCAGGCAGAGAACCCCTACCGCTGAGCTTCCAAAGCCAGATCCCGAACCACCTGAATGAGCTCCGCCGGATCAAACGGCTTGGTGAGGTAGGCGTCCACCCCGATGCCCGCCCCCCTCAGCTTGTCATCATCCTGCGCCCGCGCCGTGATCAGCACGACCTTGATGTGACAGGTCGCCTCCTGCGTGCGCAACCTCTGCGCCGTCGCCCATCCATCCAGGCACGGCATCATCACATCGAGCGTGATGACATCCGGCATGACGTCCAACACGCGATCAAGGCAGTTCTGCCCGTCGGTGGCGGTCTCGACCTCGAACCCCTCAAGGTTCAGGTTGACCGCGATGAGCTGACGGATGACCTCGTCATCGTCAACGACCAGTACTTTGCCAAGAACCTCGCCCACGGGCGCAAAGCTAACCTGTAGCGGGGTGGTCACGGGCGGTTTTCCCCGGATGCGTTCGACGACTGTTATCCGGTGCCGAGTGGTACCGCGGAACTGATAGCCTTTCAGTCGTCGCGCCCCCTTAGCTCAGGGGATAGAGCACCGGCCTCCGGAGCCGGGTGCGTAGGTTCGAATCCTACAGGGGGCACCCAGAACAAGGGAAACATCATTGATCGCCGATCCTCCTCCGGGAGGGTCGGCGATTTTGCTGGTCAGGGCCTTGATCGCGGGCAAGTTGTCCTCCTTGACGGTGATGCGGATGAGCACTTCGTGGGTGTCCACGCGGTAGCGCAGTTCGAGATTGAACGCGTCGAAGAGCTTGCGCTGGAGCTCCTCGCCGATGGTGGCCAGGTTGGCGGCAAGCTGCGGGAGCTCGCCGAGCAACTCCGTGTCCTCCTTAGGCGGAGCACTCGCGGCCAATGCCTTGAGCTCTTCGGCCTTCGCCTTCCGCATACGGGCCAGGTCGGCGTACCGGCGCTGGAGACGTTCACGGAAGTCCCGGTCAATGTCCTCGTCACCGCTGGGTACTTGTTCTTCGATCTGGGTCAAGACGTTGTCCTGCCGCTTCCCCAGATCAAGAATCTCCCCCTTGAGCCGATCCCCGCGGGTGTCGCCTTGTGAGGGCGCCTGAGGGAGCTCACTGCGTAGAGCCTCGATGCGCGCAGCGCTGAAAACGCGGCCGGCGAAGAACTCATGCACAAGATCAAGCAGATCGTCCTCGCGGACCCACAGGCTCTTGGGATGGCTCGCGTACCAGTCGCTGCGATCCTTGTGATGCCGCATGTCCGGCTCGCAGGCGTAGTACTGGGTGTCCCGGCGGCTCTTGCCGCACATACGCCGGTCACAGATCTCACAGACGAGGTACGAGCGCAGCTCATACGTGCGATTGGCCTGCGGATGGCTGCTGGCCCCGGAGGCAGTCCGTGAGCCCTGCCGCGCGCGGCCGATCGTCGAGGCCGACTGGAACAGCTCCTTGGTCACCAGCGGCTCATGCGTGGGACGGGGTGACCAGACCCACTCGCTGAGCGGGTTGCACTTGCCGCCCTTCTTGGTGGCGCGGCGATTCCACACCATGTAGCCGGTGTACTTCGGATTGGAGAGGATCTCCCGGACCGCCGAGCCGCTCCACCGCCCCAGAGCACGCCTCGGGTCCACCGGTACCGGCGGCGGGTACTTCTGGGGCTCAAGATTGAGCTTGTCGGCGATGGCGTCGTAGCCGAGCTTGTGGACGGCGCGCAGCAGGAAGATCTGCGTGACCGTCGGCCCTTCCACAGGATGCGGCACCAGCCGACTCTTACTCCTGCCCTCCGCGCGCTTGGCGGCCACCGGGTGCGGAATCTTCTTGGCTCGGTACCCGTAACAGGGCTTGCCGACGTTCCAACCCTGCTCGGTGTGCTCGCAGAAGGCATCCCAGGACAGCTCCAGCATCTGCAGCACATACCACTCGGCTACGGCTTGCTTGACGCGCCGCGTGAGCACCGGAGTCGCACGCTTGCGCGAACGGCCTCCTTTGGGGCGGTCGAACGACGGCATCGGCTCGTCGGCCGCCAGGAGCATCACTCCGGCCTGTTCGAGCTCGTACTCGATCTTCGTCCCGAAGTACGTCCGCCGGGCTACCCGCTCCACCGACTCGCAGATCACGGCGGCGAAGCGGCGGTCCGGCCGCTTCGCCTCGGCCAGCAGATCCTTGATGCTCCCGTCGCGGGCGATGGGAATGTCGAAAGCCTCATGCGCACGGCCGCGACCACGCGCGGCCAGATCCATGCGCCCGGACTCCACGTCGTAGAAGTGGGCGACGATCACACAGCCCTCTGGCAGCGCGTCTCTGGACGAGCGGAGTTGCCGCGGCAACGAGAGGGTGGGGTCCTGCTGGTCGTCGGTGGAGGTGCGGCCGAGCCAGGCCACCGAGAGAGGAATCCCGGTGGCCTGGACGGCTGCGACGCCATCGGCGTCATCCCACGGAAAGCTCACGGCTTCTGCCGCTCGACCAGGCAACGCAGGACCTCCATGATGACGGCGAGCTGACGCGCCTCGATCTCGTCACCCTCGACTCCGCCAACGGTGACGATCTCTATACGCACCCCCAGCCGACGATTCAGAGGTCGGCCAGAGCCTGAAGAGTACGCCGCCGCAGGCGATTCAGGAGGCCCTGAGCAGGCCCTTTGTAGCCTTTCCGTCACTGTCCGACTTCTCTGGTCGGTGGCTCCGCGGCGGCGGTGTCGGCCACGATGCGTGCCCGAGCGAGGTCGCAGAACGGTTCGCTGATCTCGATTCCGATGAATGATCTGTCGAGCTGCCGCGCGGCAAGCGCTGTGGTTGCCGCTCCGGCAAACGGGTCACAGACGGTGCCGCCGGGGCGGCAGCCGGCTGCGATGGCCCGCAGCGGGATATCGATGGGGAATGCCGCGAAGTGCGCCGCCTTGAGCGGGCGGGTGGAGATGGACCACACGTCTCCCGGGTTCCTGCCACACGGGTGCGCGGCGATGTGCCTTCGTCCCGTTGGCTGCATGGAAGTGCCATAGCGTTTGCCGCGCAAGGCACCCTGGTCATCGCGGTACTTGCCGCAGACGGGCGAGCCGGCCGCGGTCGTGGCGGTTGACGGGCGGTCTCCGGTGTGCGACTCCCGGATGGCGTCCAGGTCGAACCAGTACCGGCGCTGCTTCACCAGCATGAAGATCATTTCGTGGCGGGTGGACACCCGGTCCAGGACGGACTGCGGCATCGCGTTCGGCTTGTGCCAGACGATGGCATTCCGCAGGATCCAGCCGTCCTCCTGGAGAGCGAAGGCGACTCGCCACGGCATGCCGAGGAGGTTCTTGGGCGGCACCGCCAGCCGGGAGCGGGGGCGGACAGCGGGTTGGTAGGGGTTGTAGTCGACGCCCCGTGCCCAGCCGTCTGAGTTCGCGGCGTAGCAGTCCCCGAGGTTGAGCCAGAGCGTCCCGTCGTCGGCCAGCACTCGCCGCGCCTCGCTGAAGGTGACTCTGAGCGTCTCCACGTAGGCGGCCGGCGTGGGCTCCTGACCATACTGTCCCTCCACGCCGTAGTCGCGAAGGCCGTAGTACGGCGGGCTGGTGACGATGCAGTCCATGGAGCCGGCAGGGAGCTCGGCGAGCACCTCGCGTGCGTCGCCGAGGTAGAGGCTGGAAGGGCCGTTGGTCCAGTAGGGGTGCCTCATCGCGCCGTCCTCTCGTCGGCGCTGCCCATGGAGAGCGTCGTGGATGGCACTTCGGCGCCCGGCGACAGCAGTCGCAGAGCCGGGGTCGGGGATGGCCTTGCGCCTTTGCGGCCATCCGGATCGGACTGATCGGTGATCAGGAAAATCGGTGATGCGGCGTTGGTTCGCGTCGTCATCGCCAGTTGGGGCGGGCCTCAGATCCGCAACGCCCACGCCGGCGTGTGAACCGCCGTGGAGCGCATTCACAGACGACCAAAGACTTTCGGCGAGCCTTTGGCGCAGCTCTAGCAGGTAGTGGCGGACAGCAATTGATCTCTGGCGGATCGAAGTTCTCAGCTCCCGCGCAAGCTCGACCTTCGAGGCCGCCTTAGGCCGGCCAGAGGTGGCTCCTACACCTGATTGCGAGACCGAAATCCCCCTCGCAGTGGAGCAAGCCGATGAGCACCGACCTTCGCGACACATCCTTCCCGGACCGCTCACCCCTCGACGTCGCCGAGCGCGCCTTCCAGCTCGTTTCATGTGCTCCGGGCGGCCTGGCACTCGATGGCAGCGAACTCTCCCCAGGTGTGCCTCAACGCCAGATCCTGCTGACGGAGCTGCGTGACCTTCTGGCCTCTCCCACGCTGTGCACGGCCACCCGCGACGTCGTCTGGCGCGAGCTCGTGATGCGAGCTCGACGCGACGGGCCACAGTGGCTGGTAGGAGCGGTGGGGATGGCCGTGCCCGCCTTGCGGCGCATCTGCGGACGGCTCCGTCTCTACCCTGTCGCCGGCGGGTCCCCGAACATCGACACCGAGGTCTTGACCGCCTTCATCGCCGCGGTGAAGACCATCGACCTCGATCCGCCTGACCTCCTGTCCCGGATGTGCGCCGCCACCCATCTGACTGGCGAGCACGTCCGGCGCACCGCCGAGGAAAAGGCCGAGCTGCTCCTTGCCGATGCCGTTCTGGCAAGAGACGCCGACCCCGTGCGGTCGCGTGCGATCGCTTCCGCTCTCCGTAAAAGGGCGGAGAACCCCTCCGAGACTTCCGCGCGGAGCCGGATCACCTCAGATCCGGAGCCCATCACCACCGACCCGAAGGGAGGCTGGGGCAGCCCCACCGGCTCCGCGCGGAACCCCTTCTCATCACGGCATTGCCGCAGGCGCTGTACGTTCCGCAGCGTTCTGGTGGCGTCAGCGGTCGTCATCGTCCTTGCCGCCGCGGCAGCGGACGCGCTGGCCGAGTCCACCCTGATCCTGCGCGCTGCCGCGCCGCCGAAGGATCTCAACGCGGTCTTCGACAACCTGCGGAACTGGCTCATCGGGCTGCTTGCCGCTCTGGCAACGCTGATGCTGACCGTCGGCGGTCTCCGTTACCTGGTGGCGGGCGGCGATCCGGGCGAAGTCCAGAAGGCCAAAGCGGCGCTCAAGGCCGCCGCGTTCGGCTACGGCCTGGCCGTGCTGGCTCCGCTGTTCGTCAGCGTGCTCAAGCGCATCGTCGGCGGCGGGTGACCACCATGACATCACCTCGATCGACCACGGCAATGACTCGCGCTCTGCTCGTGTCCGCCGTTGCCGCAGCGGCACTCGGAATTGCCGCCGGCAGCGCCTGGGCGACCCCGACGCCGTCCCCCACCCCGGACCTGCTGCCATCCCCTCCGCAAGTGACCTTCGGCTTCGGCGACTGGATCACCAAGCAGATCAACGGCTGGTTCGCCAATCTCGCCGCCTCGGCCATCAAGCCGCTGCTCGACGCGCTCGCGATCACGCTGCTCGCCACGCCTGACGTCTCGGGCTCCGGCCGGGTCTTCGACCTGTGGAAGGTCACCACGGCCATGGCGGACTCGGCTTTCGTCCTGCTCGCCACGATCGGCGCCATGATCGCGATGGGTCACCAGACCGTCCAGACGCGCTTCGCGGTCAAGGAGGTCCTGCCGCGCCTGGCCATGGCCATCGTGGCGTCCAACACGAGCTTCCTGATCTGTGGAAAGGCGATCCAGGTCGGCAACGCCCTGTCGCAAGCACTCCTCGGGCAGGACTTCGACACCAAACGAGCCGCCGCCCAGCTTCGGATGCTGATCCTGCCACCGAGCAACACGCAGATCTTCTACATCCTGCTCGAGCTCGTCGCGATCATCTTGCTGATCCTCCTGCTGATCAGCTTCGTGATGCGATCCGCGCTGGTGCTGGTTCTCGTGGTCGCCGCACCGCTGGCCATGGCCTGCCATGCGCTGCCACACACCAACGGGGTGGCTCGGTTCTGGTGGCGAGCCTTCATCGGTCTCCTGGTCATCCAAGTCGCCCAGTCGCTCACGCTCGTGCTGGCAGTCCGGATCTTCTTCAACCAAGACGGCAGGTTCCTGCTCGGCCTCGCTCCCACCGGACAACTGATCAATCTGATCCTCGCGCTCTGCCTGCTCATCATCCTGGTCCGGATCCCGTCCTGGATCTCGCGGCACATCTTCATCCAGAGCCGCGGCTCAACGCTCATGCGGATCGTCAAGTACGCCGTGGTGTCCAAGCTCGCCACGCCCGTCCTGAAGGCCCTGCATCTCAGAGGCGGCCAGGGAGGCCGCAAGGGCCGCGTCGGCAGGACGGCAACCAGGGCGCTGGCAGGCAAGGTCGTCGCCGGCGCGATCGGTGGTCCCGCCGGCGCTACCGCGGCAACGGCCCTCACTGCCGCTGCTGCCGCGCGCGGCGGCCCTGGGCCGATGAAGCACGCGCCGACCTGGGCCCGGCGTCCCGTACGCGCCTCTGACTGGCTGCCCGCGCCGATCAAGCATGCTCCGACCGGACCGGCCATCCAAGGCAGGTACAAGCCGGCACCGAGCCCCAAACCGCCCGTGCAGCCCAACACTCCGGTGTACGGCTATCCGCGTCCGGCCTACTACGCCAACGGCCCGGCCGGCCTCGGCCAGATGATGGCGCTCCGGAACCGCGGTGTTTCCAGCCCAAGCCGAGCCGTCGAGCCTCCGAAGGGACAGCGTCCCGTCCGGCCGATCGTCTCGCCGAACGCGCCGATCCCCGGCCAGGTGGAGTGGCCGGAGAACCGTGGCCGTACGCCCACCCCGCCGCGTCGCCGCCCACGCAAACCGCGAGGGGGTGGCAGCAAATGAGCTGGGAGGAGTCGGTCGCCCGGATCCCGGCCGACGTGGAACAGCCCGACAAGATCATCGGGTCGTTCACCGCCCGGCAGGTGGCCATCCTGCTCGGCACCGGCGCCACGCTGTACGGCGCCTACATGGCGGTCGGAGATCACGTGCCGCTCGTGGCCTGTGCCGCGGTGGCACTGCCGGTGGCAATCGCCGCGATCCTCCTGGCCATCGGGCAACGCGACGGCATCTCCCTCGACCGCTACCTGCTGGCCGCCATCCGGCACCAGCGCTCCGCCAAGCGCCTGGTCTCATCCCCCGAGGACATCCCCATGCCACCCACCTGGATAGCGGCCGGCCCGCAACGCCTGCCCGCTCCGCTCAAGCTCCCCGCCCGCGGTGTCGCCGGCGACGGCCTGATCGACCTCGGGCCGGACGGGGTCGCCGCCGTCGCCGAGGTCTCCACCGTCAGCTTCGCCCTGCGCACGCCCGACGAGCAGGACGCCCTCGTCGCCGTCTTCGGCCGCTGGCTCAACTCCTTGTCCGGCCCCGCTCAGATCCTCGTCCGAGCCGAAAGCGTCGACCTGACCGACACCATCGCGTCGCTGCAGGACAACGCCCACCAACTCCCCCATCCTGCGCTCGCCTCCGCCGCACTCGAACACGCCGACTTCCTCCACGAGTTGTCCACCCGCCACGACCTGCTGCGCCGCCAGGTGCTGCTGATCATCCGTGAGCCCGCCATCGGCGCCAACAGCCGCGACGTGTCGGCCGCGCGAGCGCTGCGCCGCCTGGACGAGGCCGCCAGAGTGCTCAGCTCCTGCGGGCTGACCGCGCGGCTCCTGGACGCCCGAGCCACAGCGGCCCTGCTGGCCTCCTGCTTCGACCCCTCAGGACCGCCCCTGCCCGACGACGGCATGGCCCTGCCGGGTGAGGTCATCACGACAGGAGACACCTGGTGAAGATCCGTCGCAATCCGCCCAGCTCACCCGGCTTCGGTCCCCAGGCGGTGGAAGTAGAGGCCCGGCACGTGACAGTCGGCGAAAGCCCGTGCGCGACCCTGGCCATCACCGGCTACCCCCGCGAGGTCGCCCCCGGCTGGCTGGAGCCGCTGCTCACCTATCCGGGCCGGCTCGATGTCTCCCTGCACATCGAGCCCGTCCCCTCTCTCGTGGCCGCTGACCGCCTGCGCAAGCAGCTGGCCCGGCTGGAGTCCGGTCTCCGCTCCGATCACGAGCACGGCCGGCTCCTGGACCCGGGCGCCGAGGCCGCCGCCGAGGATGCCCAGGAGCTGGCCTCCCGCATCGCGCGTGGGCAGGCCAAGCTCTTTCGGGCCTCGATCTATCTCACCGTGCACGCCACCTCTGTCAGCGAGTTGGACGACGCCTGTGCCCAGGTACGCGCGCTCGCCGCCTCCCTGCTCCTGGACGCGCGCCAAGTCACCTTCCGCCAATTGCAGGGCTGGATCTCCTCGCTCCCGCTCGCCTACGACAACCTCGCCATGCGCCGCACCTTCGACACCCCGGCCCTGGCCACGGCGTTCCCCTTCACCAGCCCCGACCTCACCACGGAGCTCGGCTCCACCGCCGTGCTGTACGGCGCCAATACCGCCAGCGCCTCTCTGGTGGCTTGGGACCGGTTCGCCCAGGACAACCACAACTCCGTCACGCTGGCATGTTCCGGCAGCGGCAAAAGCTACCTGACCAAGCTCGAAGTCCTGCGCTCGCTGTACGCGGGCATCGAGGTGGCCGTCATCGATCCCGAGGACGAATACGCCCGCCTCGCCCACGCGGTCGGCGGTGCCTACGTGCACCTCGGCGCCCCGAGAGTCCGCCTCAACCCCCTCGACCTGCCTCCGAAGAACCAGCGGGGCGAAGACCCACTCACCCGGCGGGCGCTGTTCCTGCACACCCTCATCGCGGTCATGCTCGGCGAGCCCCTCGGCAACACCGGCAAAGCGGCACTGGACCGCGCGATCCTCGCCACCTACCGGAAAGCAGGCATCACCACCTCCCCGAGCACCTGGAACCAACGACCCCCGCTCCTCAGCGACCTGGCCGCGACCCTCGCAGAAGACTCCGACCCCATGGCGAAGGAACTGGCCGCCGGCCTCGCGCCGTATGTCTCCGGCAGCCACCGCCAGCTCTTCGACGGCCCCACGACCACTCGCCCCGACTCCCACCTGATCGTCTTCTCGCTCCGCGATCTACCGGAAGAGCTCAAGGCGGTCGGCACCCTGCTGACCTTGGACGCCATCTGGCGCCGCGTCTCCGATCCCTACAACCGCCGTCCCCGCCTGGTCGTCGTCGACGAGGCCTGGTTGCTGATGAAGATCCCCGAAGGCGCGCAGTTCCTGCTCCGCATGGCCAAGTCCGCCCGCAAGCACTGGGCCGGCCTGTCCGTGGTGACCCAGGACGCCGCCGACCTGCTCGGCTCCGAACTCGGCCAGGCCATCGTCGCCAACTCCACCACCCAGATCCTCCTGCGCCAGGCACCGCAAGCCATCGACCAGGTCACCGAAGCCTTCCGTCTCTCAGACGGCGAACGACAGTTGCTCCTATCCGCTGAGAAGGGCACCGGCCTGCTCACCGCCGGCACGAGCGGCCAGCGCTGCCCACTCCAGGTCATCTCCAGCCCGCGCGAGCACCAGCTCGTCACCTCCTCGCCGCAAGAGCTGGCGGAGCTCGACTACGAGGAGGACGACCTATGATCTACGACCTTCTCGAAGACCCCGACGCCGTCCTGGATCACGTGCTCGATTGGCTGGCCGTTCATGGCTGGCACATCGTCGCGATCCTGTTCGCCATCGAGCTGCTTGGTGTCCTGCTCCGCGCCTGCGCCGTGCGACTGCGTCACCGCCGGCTCGTACGAGGCGCGCGATGTGTGGAGATCCTCGCACCCCCGGTGGCCAACATGCCAGGCGCCGAAGCACTCTGGGGCAACCTCATCGGGCTGCTCCGTCCCGCGTGGAAACGGCTGATCTTCGGACAGCCGCACCTCGCCTTCGAGTACGCCTTCAGCTCCGGCGGCGTGAAGATCATGATGTGGGTGCCCGGCTCGATCCCGCAACACCTCGTCGAGCATGCGATCGAAGCCGCCTGGCCCTCCTCTCGCACCGCCGTCCACACGGCAGACGCGCCCGTACCCACCGACGGATATGCGACCGGCGGCCAACTCGTCCTGGCGCGACCTGAACGCCTGCCGATCCGATCCCACCACAGCAGCGATCCGCTCCGCGCGCTCATCGGTGCGGCAGTCGGGATGCCCGGCTGGCAGCACGCCTGCGTCCAGATCCTCGCCCGTCCAGCTACCGGCGGACGGCTCACCAGCGTCTGGGGCGGCGCCATGGCTCGGCTGCTGAGGTCTCTCCTCGACCTCATAGTTCCTGGACCCCGCCACGTGCGTCAGCCCGCCGGCGACCGGGTCGCCCGACTGGAGGAGACAGCCGAAGCCCAGGCCATCAGAGACAAGACCCATCACTCCCGATACGAGGTCGCCATCCGCTACGCCGTACAGGCAGACAAGCCCATATCCGCAGACCTCGCCACCACGAAAGCCGCCCACGAGATCCGCAACAACGGCATCCGCGGGCGCGCCCACGCCCTCGCCTCGGCGTTCGCCCTCTACAGCGGCCACAACCGGCTGGAGCGACGGCGGCTGTTCCTGCCCGCGAGCCGCCTCGCTTCCCGACGGATGAACCGCGGCTACCTGTTGTCGGTGCCCGAACTGTCCGCCATCGCGCACCTTCCCCTCGACGACGCGGTGCCAGGACTTCAGCGAGCAGGAGCGAACACCGCCCCGCCATCCCCCAAAGTCGCCCACGGCGGATCGCACGCGAAAGTGCTCGGCTTCTCCGACGCCGGGCACGATCGCCCGGTCGCCCTCCGGGTCGCGGACTCCTTCCATCACGTCCACGTGATGGGACCGAACGGCACCGGCAAGTCCACCCTCCTCGCCCAGATGATCCTGTCCGACGTCGAGGCCGGCCGCGGCGTGGTGGTCATCGAAGCCAAAGGCGACCTCGTCCGCGACCTGCTCGGACTGATCCCGGAAGAACGCGCCGACAAGGTCATCCTGATCGACCCTGACGACCGGCACTCTCGGCCCGCACTCAACGTCCTGGGTGGACCCGACATCGCCATGGGCGTGGACAACCTGGTCGGCATCTTCCACCAGATCTACGCCGACTACTGGGGTCCGCGTACCGACGACATCCTGCGCGGCTGCGCCCTCACCCTGGCCGGCAACGGCGGCACCCTCGCCGACATCCCGACCCTGCTCTCTGACACGGCCTTCCGCAGGCGGCACACCGCCGCCATCGGCGATCCCCTGCTGCGCGGCTTCTGGAGCTGGTACTCCGCCCTGTCGGAGGCAGCCCAGGCGAACGTCACCGCCCCCATCATGAACAAGCTGCGAGCCTTCCTCCTGCGCCCCTTCGTCCGAGATGTGCTCGGCTCCACCAGCTCGACGTTCGATCTGAGCGAGGTACTCGACGGCGGGATCCTCCTCGTCCGGCTGCCCAAGGGCGTGCTGGGTGACGACTCCGCCCGCCTGCTCGGCTCGATGATCCTCGCCCAGGTCTGGCAGGCCGCCTCCCGCCGAGCCAAGTTCGGCCACACCCGCAGCCCGGCCGCGGTCTACGTGGACGAATGCCACAACTTCCTCACCCTGCCGCACGCCCTGTCCGACATGCTCGCCGAAGCCCGCGCCTACCGCGTCTCCCTAACCCTCGCCCACCAGCACCTGGCCCAGCTCCCCCGCCAGCTCCGCCACGCCATCTCCTCCGACGCCCGCAACAAGGTCTACTTCTCGCTCTCCCCCGAGGACGCCCGCGAAGTAGAGCACCACTTCACGCCCTTCCTCACGGCGCACGACCTGGCCAACTTCGACGCCTACCAGGCCGCCGCCCGCCTCGTCGTGCGCTCGGCCGAGGCACCCCCGTTCACCCTGCGCACCAGGCCCCTGCCTGAACCCTCCAACGACGTCGCCAAGCGCATCCGCGTGGCCGCGGCGCAGGCACACGGCCGTACAGCCACCACAACCGCCCCCAAGCCGGACGCCCGGCGCACCTTCTGAAAAGGAGAACCACCATGTCCAGAACCCACTACACCCCCCGCATGCTCGGCGAGCTGGCCGCCCGCCTCACCCAGCGCGACCGCACCCTGATCCGCCTCATCCGCGACTTCCGGGTACTGACCTCACCCCAGGTCGGCGAGATGTTCTTCGACACCGACGACGCCGCACGCAGGCGACTGCTCGCGCTGACCCGCATGGGTGTCCTGGAGCGTTTCCGCCCCAACCTCCCTCCGGCCATGGGCACCGCCCCGTACCACTACGTCATCGGCGAGACCGCCGCAGCGGTGCTCGCTTCCGAGGACGGCGTCGACCTGAGCGACTTCGGATATCGCCGCGACCGAGTCCTCAGCATCGTCTACAGCCAGCGACTGGCCCATACCGTGGGCGCCAACGGGATCGCCACCAGCCTGTACGGCTTCGCCCGCCGTCATCCGAACGCGGAACTGACCACTTGGTGGCCTGATCACCGTTGCACCGCCGAATGGGGATCGATGGCACGCCCGGACGGCTATGGCCGCTGGACCGAGGGCAACCACAACATCGAGTTCTTCCTCGAATACGACACCGGCACCGAGCCCCTCGACCGTGTGGCCCACAAACTCGACGGCTACGCCAGGCTGACCGAGTCCAGCCGCATCGTCACCCCCGTCCTGTTCTGGGTCCAGGGTGAGCGCCGTGAGACCAATCTCCGCAGGAAGCTCAAGCACCACCCCGGCAACATGTTCGTCCCGATCGCCACCGGCCACGCCGCCACCGTCGACGGCACGGTAAACGACGGCCCCGCCGGAGCCCGCTGGATGCCAACCGACCTCGACCACCCCCGATGCCGGCTGGCAGACCTGACCAAGCACTGGCCCGGTCTCGGACCGCAGGTTGCCCCCGAAGAGACGGCCGAGGAGGCGAGCGAATGATCCTCGAAGCCGGACTCGTCAAAGCCATCGCCGCAGGAGGAGGACTGATCTCCAGCGTCGCTGTCATCGCTGGAATGGCCGGCGGAGGCCAGTACGCCAAAGCCCAGGCCGACCCCGCACAACTCGCCTCAGCGGTCTGCGCCTACACCAGTAAGAAGACGCAGTCCTCACGTATCGACGCAGCTCGCAAGGAACTCCGCCTCACCTCAAAGCAGGTAGCCAACGCACGGATCATCATCGACACGTCCGATGATCTGGCACTACCGCGCCGCGCCGCAGTCATCGGTATCGCCACGGCCTTGCAGGAATCGGCGCTCATCGGAGACACCGAGCGTGATCACGGTCAGGCCTTCGGCATCTTCCAGCAGCACCCGCAGTACGGCTGGGGCACACGGGCCCAGGTCTCCAACCCACGCTATGCCGCACGGGCCTTCTTCTCCCGGCTGATCGAAATCAAGAACTGGACGAAAAGGCCCCTTACCGACGTAGCCCAGGCCGTCCAACGATCAGCCTTCCCCGACACCTACGCCAAGCATGAAGCCCACGCCAAACGCCTCGTCGCCACGCTCGCCAAACCACCGGGGAAAGGAAGACCGCACAACACCCTTGGCTTGTCCCCGGCGGATGCCAAAGCGGTGGCAGACAGCATCAAACTGGCGACGTCACTGGGCGTGCCCCGGGCCACCGTCGTCGCCGATGTCAAGATGGCCTTGCAGGCCGGTGCCCTACGCAGTGTGGTCAAGCGCGTCAAGGCGGGAGCGGACACTTCCGAACTTGCCGAGAAGATCGTCGACACCATCGCCGATCGCCTGTGCAAGGAGCTGTCACAGAAGATCAGCCAAGTCCTGGACCCAGAAACTCTCGCGGCCATCCGAACGTCCGGCCGCGGCGCGGTCGCTCTTGCTGCCGCGCTCAAAATGATCGGAGTGCCGTACTCCTGGGGCGGCGGCGGTCCGATGGGGCCGAGCTACGGCATCGGCCACGGCTCCGGAACGAAGGGCTTCGACTGTTCCGGTCTTGCCGAATACGCCTGGGCCAAGGCCGGCGTGAAAATTGGCGGACACACCTCATCCCAATGGGGTAAGGGTGCCCGCGTGCCGCGCTCTCAACTGAAGCCGGGCGATCTAGTGTTCTTCGCCACCAACCCGAAAAACCCGGCCACCATCCATCACGTGGTTCTGAACATCGACGGCAAGCGCTACGTGCATGCTCCGACCACCGGCAGCACGGTACAGGTGGGGCACTGGACAGAGAAGCGAGAGACCGAGTTCGCAGGGGCAGTACGCCCTGGATGATCTCAGCGTAAACTGAAGCCGACCGCTCTCACCTTTTGACCAATTGGTATGAGTAGGTCAGCGGAAGGGTCCGCGCCACGGGCGCGGGCCCTTCCGTGCTTGCGGCTATGTGGCATTAGTTCATCGCGGTGCTCAGCGCTCCGGAAACACGGCGGCCGATTCGCGGACTGTTGCCACACGTCCTAGTGGGCGGCTTCGTACTTCTCCACGATGGCGGCGGCGATACGGCCTCGCTCATTCACCGTCAGGCCCTGAGCCTTGGCCCACTGCCGGATCTCGGATGACTTCTCCCGGCTTATGGCGCGGTTGCTACTCCCTGCCCCGCGCCGGCCACGACCGCTACGCTCTCCCTTCACAGGGCGGGCCGCTTTGAGGAAGGGAGCCAGTGCCTTCTCCAGCTTCTTCCTGTTCTGACCCGACAGGTCGATCTCGTAGATCGTGCCGTCGATCGAGAACTTCGTAGTACCAGACGCCTTACTTCCGTCGAGGTCGTCAATAAAGCTTTCTATGATCTGCTTTGCCATGCTGGCGCTCCACGCTCGATTCGGACTGATGTGTACTGCAACGGTCTTCAGTAGGGCAGCAACCGCCTAGCACCTTCGTGCCCACGAAACGAGTCAGCGAACTGGCACTGGGCTATGAAATCATTCGCCCATGCGTTGGGCTTCCTTGCCACTGAACTACACACGGAACTGCAGCGGGAGGCTATCGCATCCGCAGGCAAAATGCGTAGCTGACGCTCAGGCTATCGAAGCCAAATTCAGATGGCTTGCCGTTGTACTCGCGCGGAAAGTCCGAAAGCCTCGGTGACCGACGCACGGCACGATCCATACTCGTTGCTACTGAGGTGCTTCTGGTAACCGCAACTGCAGGAGCCGCGACGGAAGGCTAATCTTCTGGGAAGCACGCCTGAAGGAGCGTGTAGCCCGGCATGTGCTCAGCGGGTCGCACCCCTACCGTGAATGCCTCCGGCTCGTCGAACACGGGCTCTCCGCTGGGACGGCGCGTATACGGCACCCGCCCATAGTCCACGCCGTCACCGTGATCGAAGCTCATCCACGTGATCGCCTCTTGTTCACCTGCACGGAGAGGGTGGTTCGAAACCGCGCGGCTGAAGACCGAGTCCGGCGTGATCAGCCACACCTGTGGGACGGCGAAGATCCATCGAATCGCCGCGATCTCCTTGGCCTTCGTAGCCGCGCGCGCTTCAAAAGCGGTAGCGGACTGCTCATCACGAAGATAGTCATAGTCGCTGAGCAGGAGGCGACGCTCTCCCTGGAGAGCGACGATCGCTGGACACTCACGGGCGAGGATGCCTTTTTCGAGTCGCTCGACCACGTCGAAGAGCAACGCAGCCGTCTCATCGTTCATCGCGTCCTCCGAACCCCCGCTTTCCCTCAGATCCTGCCACGACACGGCAGGGTGCGGGCCACCGATTACGATGACCCGCACCCCCACGTAGTCAGACCGCCTTGGCCAGGATGGGGCGACTGAGCACCTTCTCCAGCGTTTGAACGGTAGCGAGGTCCAGCCCGTCCACGTCTCCGGTGACCATACGGTGCATGTTGCGCTCAGCACGCACGGCTCCCCTGACGATTTGCCCATGGTGCGTGAAGGTGTTCACGGCTTGGAGCACGCCGAAGGCGGTGCCGCGCCAGGGGCTGACGCGCTCGTCGTGATCCCACAGACGTGTCAGGGCGTGACGCTTGGTCTGGGCCATGGTGCGTCCCCGTCCGCGCTCCTTGGGGACGGGGACGTGCAGGTCGAGGAAGGAGCGCCAGTGTGCCGGCGAGACGTCGACCCTGCACAACTGGCGCACCTCGGCGGCGAAGTCGTCAGCGGCCTGGTGGATGATGCCGAGGGCGTCGCGGACGTCGACGATGCGATCGAGGCTCTTGCGCGAGTGCTTGATCTTCACACGCTTCGCGTTGCTGGAGGCGAGGGCCGCAGAGAGGGTGTTGTCGCACACGATCAACTGGGCGCCAGTCTGGTACGTCGAGGACAGAGAGCCGTCCAGGGAGGTGGCGGCCGACAGGAACGGACGGTACGCGATTCCCTCCGGTGTGGTGCAGGTGTCGGGCAGCTCGACCTGAACCCAGGCCACCGCGCCGTCTTTGAGCAGGCCGGCAGAGCCGATGGCGAGATCGTCGTCCAGGATGGTCTCGATGTGCTCGACGAGCCAGCGCTTGTATTCGTGGATGCGGAAGCCCTGCTTGAAGACGCCGAGTATGTGACCGGTGTCGGGGCGGATGATGGTCTTGCGGCTGGGGTCGGCCACGCGGGTGACGCCGTCACCGGTCAGATAACTCGTCTCCAGGGTGCCCTCGACGGGCTCCCAGTTGAACAACCGCCGGTTGACGTCGGCCACCGGGATCGGGCCAGTGTAGTGGTTGGGCTCGTCGCCCTGCTGGCTGGCGCGGTAATGCCAGGCGGAGCCATGAGGCGTTTCTGACTTAATGATGCAGATCGCGGATTCTTCAGCCAGCATCGTCGGCTCCCCGTGTGGGTGATGTGCCCCGGTGTGCCCGGTGCCATTCCAGGCGGTGCTGCCGGGATTCTTCAAGACCTTCCTGCCGGGCTTTGCGGATCTTTGGGCCGCGGCCTTCGTGCTCGTCGTCGGGCGTGACGTAGCCCAGTCCCTCGTGCAGGCGGGTGCCGTTGTAGAAGACACGAACGCGAGCTAGCTCGGCCCGTAGCACCGCCGGTTCAGTGATCTTGGTGAGGTGCGGGAACTCGGCCTTGAGGTGTCCGAACAGCGTCTCGATCCAGGCCTGGTCGGTCGGCGTGCCGGGCCGGCCGAAGTGGGTGGCGATCGCCGAGAGCGCCATGAACTCGCGTGTCTTGCCCGCGGTCATCTGCGGCCCGTTGTCACTCATCGCCAGCAGCACCGGCCGGGCCGGGTTGTCGAGGTCGGTGCCGACGTCGACCAGGCCGTCGGCCCGGGCGGCGATCAACGGCAGCAGCCCCTCGCGTTCCAGCGCGTCGGTGAAGCCGAGGATGACCTGGGTGTGGGTCTCCTCGACGGAGACCACCTCGCAGATCCACTTGCGCGAGACCAGATCCATGATCGCCAGCGCGGCCATCCCGCACGCTGAGAAATGCGTCGTGTCGTAGATCCAGATCTGCAACGGCCGGTACTCCACCCAGTCCGGGAACGGCCTGCGCTTGGAGACCCCCGGTCGTGGGCGGGCGCGCACGCGCAACCCGTGGGCCTCCAGCACTCGGTGCACCGAGGACGGTGAGACCCACACCCGGCCCAGATAGGAACCGCGATGGGCGAGCTTGCGGTGCGAACGGTCCACCTCGCCCCACTCGTGAAACAGCGCGACGATCTGCTCGGCCTCGGCCGGCAGCAGGCCGTGCACCGCCCCGCCGCCCGGAGCCTGATCGGTCAACTGCCCGCGCTCGCGGCGTTCTGCCCAGCGATAGACCCGCAGCGGAGTGATCTCCAGCACCCGGCAGGCGTCCAGGAAACTCCAGCCCTCGCGCTGGGCGTGCTCGACCAGGTCCAGCAGCGCGTCCTTGACAGCCGCCTCCACCCGGACCGGGATGGGACCGCTCAGCCCCAGCCCTCTTTTCCCTCGATCAGCGTCAGCTTCACCGCCATCTGCTTGACCGCCTCGGCCAGCCGGGCATTGTCGGCCCGCAACGCCTCGACCTCCCAGTCCCGCTCGCGCGCTCGCGCGCCGGGCTTGGACTCCGACAACGCCGTCAGCGCGCCCTCCTTGGCGACCGCCTTGATCCGTGTGACCGTGGACGGGTCGACCTGCCAATTGATCGCCGCCCCGGCGACTGTGGTCTCCTGACGGATCAGTTGCAACCAGACTTCGTACTTCTGCAGCGGGGTGAGTATCCGCTTGGCCCGCCGTCCCCTGCGGTCGGTGCCACGGTCGAGATCGGTCATGATCAGAGCCTCCTTGACCTGCTGTTGTAGCAGTTCTCGGAGCACGCCGATCTTGTCTGATTCTTTCCGGGATCTGTATCACGAAGTCAGACGCAACCCAGCCACGCTTGGCGGTGAAGCCGATGAGGGTGTTCTGGTTGAGCCAGGTCAGAGATTCGCGAGACATGAGTTCTCCGATCACGCGGTGTGGACATGCCGAAGGCGCCCCGGTGGAGGTGGACCACCGGGGCGCGTGGTGTGGGCTAGGCGGACTCGCCGTACCAGAGCTGGAGGGCTTGCTGGGTGTCGTCTCTGGTCGGGCGGTTGGCGGCGCGTAGGTCTGCCAGGGTCCAGGCCAGCCGCAGAAGCCGGGTCAGGGTCCTGGGCGTCAGCGCGCCGGACCTGAGCCTGCTTTCCAGCGGGTCGAGGGCATCGGGGTTGAGGCGGTAGGTGGTGCGCAGTTCCATGGCCGGGATCTGAGCGTTGGTTCGCCAGCAGGAGGCGGCGAGCCGGTGGGCAGCGCGGGCGCGGGCGGCCGCCACCCGTTCGGCCACGGTGCTGCTGGCCTCACCCGGCTTCGCGTGCCGGTCGAGCGGGTGGATCGGCGCGGTGATCTCGATGCGTTCGCGTAGGGTCGCGAGCCGGTTGAGGTAGCGGCGCCGTCCCGTCTGTCCGCATACGCAGGAACCGCTGCATGGGCAAGACGAACTTGCCAGCAGGAGTTGGAAGCGGGCGGGTAGATGCAGAATGCCTGCTTGATCGGCGAGGATGACTTCGCCGCTGTCCAGAGGCAGGTGCAGACCGTCGAGAATGCTGCGGGCGTACTCGGGCGCCTGGTCCAGGAACAGTACGCCTCCGTGCGCCAGCGACACGGCTCCAGGCCGCAGCACGTTCGCTTTCCGGCGGCCGAAGATCGCGGCGGCGGTGTTGGTGTAGTGCGGAGCGCACAGCGGCGGTCGCCTACTGTTCCTGAGGCTCTCCGTCAGCGAGTAGATATCGGCCACCTGAGCGGCGGTGATGTCGTCGAGTGGCGGCAGGATGCCCGGTAGGCGTTCAGCCATCATCGCGGCTGGGCCTTCTCCGAGCAGGAGCAGGTGATGCCCACCGGCTGCGCAGATCTCCAGCGCCTGGCGGGCGGCATGGTTGCCGGAAACGTCGGCGAGGTCGAGTGAAGGAGGATCCTCACCCGAGCCGGGCGGTGCCGGCCTGTCGCTATTGAGGCGTTGGACCAGCTCGGTCAATGACGTGGCCGGGATGAGGGCGCATCGGGGGCTGTCTCCGGCGTTGCCGAACGGGATGGCGACGCATCGGATTCCGGACATGATCAGCACTCGGATGGCGCAGGGCAAGCTGCGAACTGGCCGGATGGAGCCGTCCAGGCCGAGTTCTCCGAGGAACGCCGTGTCGGTCAGGCGATGGAGAGGGATCTTACCGTCGGCGGCCAGAATGGCGACGGCGATGGCCAGATCCAGGGCAGCACCGTACTTGGGCATGCCAACGGGGAGGACGTTGACCGTGACCTGCTGGTCAGGCCATTCCCAGCCGCTGTTGATGATGGCGGCACGTACACGGTCCCGCGTTTCGGCGGTTGTGGTGAGCGGCATGCCCATCAGGTGAAAACCGCTTGGCCCCATGGAGAGGTCGGCCTCGATGCGGACGATGTGTCCGGACAGTCCGATGACGACCGCTGAGGAGGTCGCGGCGAAGGTCACCGCGCTCACCGCCCTTCGACGGACTCGGGCAGCCGCGGCAGCGCGGCAAGCGGGCACTTGACGACCTGTTCCTCGATCACCTCGGCCATCTCGGTCACTCGCATGGCATGGATTACCGACGGTGACTCGCAGTTGCTGAGGCCGTAGTCCAGCAGAACCGCGAGGCGGTAACGCGGGTCGTCGGCCTGGGCGCGGTCGAGTGCGATGCGGGCCAGGGTTCCGGCGCCGGTGCTGTAGGCGGCGAAGGCCAGCAGGGTCGCGGGGGCGGCGACGTAGCCGGGTTCGGCTCGGCGGGTTACCTCGCCCCACAGCTTGATGTGGGCTGCTTCGGTGTAGGTGCCGAGGAGCGTCATCGCGGCATCGCGTACCAGGATGGAGGTGAGTAGCACGCTCAGCCACGCCAGTTGCTCCGGCGTGATCGGCTTATCTTCGGCGCTGCGGGCGAATGCGTCGTGGATCTGGCGCAACCCTTCGTCGTACCAATAGCGCGGAGGAGCACTGGTGAGGAGAGTCGCGGCGCGCTCGCGTGCGGCGTGGGTGGCCTGTTGTACGGCCGCACGGTCTCGACCTTCCGTAGCCCCCAGGCAGGCGGCGAAGGCGTCCCGGTCCGGACAGGCGGACAAGCCCGCCAAGACGGCACCGGCGGCGGCCTGGCTGCTTCTGATGTCGAACGGGATGCCGTCGAACGGATCCGTGTCGAGGTGCGACCAGTAGCGATCGCCCTCGCAGCGAAGCATCTGTGCGAGGACTACCCCGGCGGAGGCGATCGCCTCTTGCAGGCCATCCAGCAGCGGGGCGACCTGGTCGGCTGGACCGTACCCGATCACTGCCACCGCGTCGGCCTCGTTACAAGCCAGGACGTGGCCGCAAGCGGTGATGGTGTCACGAGCCTCGTCGGGCCTTCGGGGCAGGTCGTGTCGGACCCCGGTGACCAGAGCCTGCCCACGGAACACGAGCATGACCAGGCTCAGTGTCGGGTGGAAGCCCAGTAGGTAAGGCGCGATCGCGAGGTAGTCGACAGGGTCGCTAAGACGCACGGTTTCGAGCACGGCAGAACACCTCCGGAACTGGAGACAGCGGTTGTGAGCGGGAACAGCAAGCGGGCCGCGCAATCGGTGAGGGAACCAGCGCGGCCCGATGACTGGATGTGGTGGCGAGGTCAGACCCGGCAAAGGCCGGACAAAATCGATCTGGAACGTTCCAATATCAAAGCCAGGCACGGCAGAGCCGCTGGTGGCGGGTGGTGATCAAGGAGTAGCGGCACTCAGGGATGATCACCTCCCCATCCACGCGGACCCAGGCGATGGGGGTGGCGTAGGACAACACCACGTACACGAGGTGCGGTGAGTCAGCTTCGTACCGGTGCACCCATTCGACGGGAAGGCGCCCGGTTTCGGTTGGAGGGTGGCATACAGCCGAAAGCCCGCCAGTGGTGATGAAGGCAGTGCGCTGGGCCATCCTGATGGCAGGGAATCGAGTGGAACGAGGGCTTGGCGGCATGACGCTCACTCCGTCCCGCACCCGGATGAAGGATGGTTGCCGCCGCAATACCCGCACGCATCCTCCAGGGCGTACAGCGAAAGCTCCTCAGCGAAGCGATCACGCCAGGTGATCTGCGTGCGGGTGTAGCCGTCGAAGTATTCGGCCTCGGTATCTCCTGGGCGCAGAGTCAGGTAGTTGAGCACCGTCATGGCTGATGAGATCAGAGCGCTGGTGGACAGCACGATGCCGACCGGCGATGCGATGTCCGTAGCAGAGAAGATCGTGCGGTTGCGGTGAGCCAACCGATACAGCCAACGAATGCGTCCATCGGCCGTACGACCGTGTGGCCACAGTTCGAGAGTGTGATCGGCGTCGATCGGCCAGCCTGCCAGCAGCCGAGACGTGATCAGCCATTTCGGCGGAAGGGCGATGCCGTCAAGAACGGCCATAGGGGTGTCCTCCTCGCGGGCGATGTTCACCCTGACGTGGCGGCGATTCTTGACCCGGTGGAGTAGAGCTGGCTTGCGAGATGTCGTGTTGCAACACGTCAAGCAGGCACTTGTGGAACAGCACACCGGGGAAGAGCTCGCGAATCTGATTGAGATCGGTGACCGTCCCGCTCCAATCCCCCGGTCGATCAGGTCCAGGACCCAGGAAGAGATGCCGGAAGGAGCACTCTTGCCCGTGGGCAACGGGTGCGAACTGCGGGCACAGCACCACGATGGTGATTCGTTCGGCAGGGGCGGCGTCCATGAAGGGACCTCCTTACAGGCATGGGGACGCCGGGCGGGCCTGCCATACCGCCCGGTTAATATCAGCAGGGGGAAATGCGAAGCTTCGCACGCGATAAGCGACCGGCTCTGCGCAGTGACCGGTGCTAGCCCCGCTTACCCGGTAGACATCATCGGACCACGCGCCACAATTCAGGAGACACGCGACGATGCTCAGTGCTTCGACCTCACTTAAATACGGTGGCAGAGCAAGCTCAACCGTCCGCGTTTTCGTAATTATTTGACGACGTACGCATACTTCGCCATGCAGACGCGGAGCGCATTCCTTTCCACACGATGAGACGTTGGGCTCCTACTTAAATACGGCCCTAGAACCAGCTCGACCGTCCACACCCATAGCACTTTGTTGCGGAAATGCTAAAGGGCTCCAGAGTGCAACGCACTCTGGAGCCCTTATGTGACCGCGTCAGTCTTTCGCAGGGGCCTCTTCCCCTGCCGCATAAACCATCGAGCCTCGCGCATCATCGAGGCGCCCTGAAAGCTCCCGGAGCTCCGCGCGTGCAGCGTCCCTGACACGGATCACCGCACGGCGGGAGCCGTAAGCCCCACCCTCACGGCTCTGGGCGACGTTGGCCAGAATCCCCGCGCGGCCTAGATCTTCTGCCTGCTCCGCTTTCTTGATGATCTCGCGAAGAACGGGGAACTCCTGCCCGTCTCCGAATGCCTGACGGAAGATCTCAGCGCTGTGTTGAGCTGTAGAGAACGCGACCGCAGCACGGGTCACGTTCTCTGCGTGCGGCAGCCCACGCATTAGCTGGGCGCCCGGGACCGCGTCTATCTCAGCCGGCGGGACGTCCACGCGGTAGCCGTTGCGAGCGGCGGCATCGCGGACGGCCCACCGGGAGAGCGTGGTTCGCGTGATGGTCATCTCCGTACCGTCGCGCCGGACGTAGATCCACGCCTGAGCTTCCCGCGTCGCACCGCTGCCGGGAGCCTCCTGGTACTTGTTCAGCACGTCACGGAGCCGTTGTGCGAACAGAAGGATGGCGTCTTGGTTGACGTCGTCGGACACGTCGTCGGTGCCGTAAGGGGCGTGGCCGCCCTTGACGATCGTGGCGCTTCCGTCCATGCGCTTGCGGGATCGCGTGGCGTCCACCGTGCGGCAGTAGCCGCGAGCCAGCTTGCGGATCTCCATCCAGTCCTCCGGCGTGACGCGCGCCATGTCTTCGGGCGTCAGGCTCCCGCCCGGAATGCTCGTCGGAACAGACTTCGCGATTGCGCTTTTCCCCATGACCGCTCTCCGATCCGTTCGCGCCCGGCTTATCACGGGCACCTCACCTTTTGACCAATTCAATTAAATCTCAAAATAGAGATCGAATCAACGAAGTCGATGCAAAGAATATTCCGACATTCAAGACAAACGCTAAAAGCAAAACGCCACTCTCAATAGCATTGAATAGAATATTTATTGAGGATGGACCAGTAGTTATTCGTGCTTTCATCGAAAGAGATACGACATCTTGCTTCCTGGTCCGCACCTTTATGGCAGTGCTCCCGCGACATGAGTCGGAGCGGTCAGAGGGCTACAAACGCGCTCCTGAACTGGGCTTTTGCGCCTGAGCAGTTCTGCGACTTAATTGGGAGAGGCGCTGGTACGCCTACCTGGGGGTCCAATGGGGTAACTGACGGCATGGCCAGACCGGAGGACGCATGTCATAGAGATCCGCTAGGCAAAGGCGGTAACGGATACATCGTCAAGGCGCGCTGAGCGCACTTGAGCGGCCGTCTCGGCCGAAGCCGCATTGCTTCTTGGCGTCAACCCGACGAGGTCGCCTTGACAGGACGATCCAGAGTCCGCCTGGCGTGCTCGCCACGTAGGGGCCGCAACGGAACCCGTCTGCCCCGATGACCTGTCAATGCCCTATTAATGCCCTGTCATGGCCCTGGTCCCAGTACTTTCGATCTGTGAGTTTTAGCTCCATGAAAAAGATCGCTCTGTTGGTATCGACGCTGGCCGCAGCCAGTATCGCCCTGACAACACAAGCCGGCCCCGCAGCAGCCAGCCCCATACCACCTGCGGCCATCCCGCCGCCTCAATGTATTGCACAGAGCCAGGGCAACGGAACCTACGAATGGGAATATCAATACACTTCAACCCTCGGCAAGGGGGGCCACGGTACTCGGACTCATCACTTCTATGTCTACTACCTGCCGGTTACGTGGTTCAGTACGGGCACGAAGGTGACATGTAGCTTGTCGTTCTAAGTAAGTGCCGACACCCTTGTATTAGCGGCATCGGGGCGAGAGCCGCTAATACAAGGCGGCATGGGGCAGCGGCACACGACACAGTCGAACAGAAAGAGACGAGGATCATACAACCTACTTCTCCTACCCTGACGACTAAATGGAGGCTCTTCAGAACTGCTGGTTGGTTGCTGTCGCAAAGAAAGGAATGTCCACCCGAGCGGTCCAGCGATATACATGTTCGTCGCGGTCCAGGATGATGAGCTGGATATGGCGGACGGCGATACTGACCGGTTCGGCTCGCACGCTGCCAAGCGCTTTCGCGTACGGCTCAACGGGACCATCGGAATTGCTGTAGGAAATGCTGACGTGTGGGATCCATTGTTCGGAGTCTGGGACGCGTTCCTGGCCCCAGACGTCGGCGATGGCCTGCCGTACCGCTCGCCGAAGCTCCCGCATGTGGTCGGCCGGCTCAACGTGGAGTTGCAGGGCTTCGGGGTCGGTGACAGGGCGGGTGAAGGTGAGCTGGGCAGGACCCATCGCCGCCAGCCTGGCCATGGATGCCTCGGTGACGGCGGTGATGTCCGCGTCGGTGAAGCCGACGCCCTACATGGTCAGGTGCAGCCACCGGTGCGGGTTCAGATCCAGGCCCTTCAGAGCGGACAGCGGAGCCTGATAGGCCGCGACCAGGCGGTGAAGGGCGGGCTGGTCCTGGAAGGTGGTGTGGAAGGCGTACATGCCGCGCCCGACCCGGTGCGGGCAGAGAGAATCAGTCCGTCGAAGTCGACGGGATATCAGCGGTCTTTCCCAGCGGTACGGACTGCCCAGCTCTGTTCGTGGAGGCGGGTTCGACGAGGATGGCCTGGCCGTCGCCGATCCGGTAGGCGAGAAGTTTCCAGATGTGATCGCGGATGCGCTTGCTGGGGTTGCCGACGAACATAACGGCGCGGACTTCCACCATCCAGCGGGTGAGGTGCCCGCAGATCCCTTCTGGGGCGGCCACGAGAACGATGACAGTCATCGGTCGTCCGCCTCATCTCGCTGACGACCTAGACCCGTACTGAACCTTCCACGTCGACCAAGAGAACCAGCGTCCGCCACCGTCACCAGGACGAATACACCCTCAGGCTTTGATCGAACCAGTCACTACGGAAGCGCTACACCCATTCGAGTTCTTGAGCCCCACAGGGTAGTCGTGGCGTCGGCTGACGATGATCGCTCTTACCTGTGGATGGTTGGCAGGGGTCCGCTCCTCCGTGCCCTGACAGATGTAAGCGCGAGCCTGGATGAGGCTCTAATCGCCTCGCCATCCCGTACGTCACATCTTGTCCTACTTGCCCCATAAAATTGACTCTTGTCGCTTGATCATGCGTAAGCTACGCTTCTCCCGTTTCCTAGGGCTCCAGAGCCGCACGAGTCAGGTCGCACCTGCCGGGTGGGTGGAGCGACGTTTGGCACCCGTCGTGGTGTCCCTCGTTGTGGTTCGGAGTGTGACGGCTTTGCGCCGGTTGTTTTCGCGTGCCCTTTTCTCCCGATCGACGGCCATTGTGCTGGTCGCCGGCCTGCCAGGGTTGCTCTCGCTGACGGCAGTGCCCGTTTCCGCGCAGGCGGCCCAGAGCGGTGAGGCGAGCGTCACGCAGGGCACCGTGGCGACGCCGACGCAGCAACGGGGTTCGGCGGATGTCTTGCCGAGCCTGACGGTCACGTCCGCTGCGGCAACGACATCGAATGGGGCGGAGGATCCGCCCGTGCAGGGCGCCCTGCCGCGAGATGGCGGCGCGTGGCCGCGGACGGCGTTGAAAGCTGAGTCGGGGTCGGATCTGCCGGCAGGTATTCAACGTGCCGAACAGCAGGATCAAGCGACCGCGGCGGGCACCTTCCCGTTGATCAATGACGCGTATCCCGCAGCGGGATCGTTGGTGGGAACAACGACTCCGCTGCTCACCGTCCGGGCTAAGCGCCTGGGTGTGCCTGAAAATCCTTTGAGCACTATGAAGTACACGTACAACATTTGTGAGAAGCCGGAAGAGGACGAGGAAGATGCGGGCACTCCTCTTCCGACTCCGCCGTGTTGGGACTCCGGCGCCCAACCGGACATGGACACGTGGCTCGTCCCCGCTGGAACGCTGGAGTGGGGTAAGCAGTACGAGTGGTGGGTCCGTGTGGTGGACTCGGAAAGTAAAGCGGTCGCCACGAGCGCCAAGCAGCTCATCACCACCGGGGCTCGTCAGCCGTTCAACAGCTCCCATCTGGGTGAGCGTGTCGGCGACCAGGAGGAGTTCTCCCTGGTCAACGGTAACTACACCACGACCTCGGTGGATGCACAGGTGCAAGTGGCCGGTCCCACCCTGGCGGTGACGCGCACGTACAACAGCTCCGACTCACGCGCTGACGGGATCTTCGGGGCCGGCTGGTCAACGGCCTGGGACATGAATGTGGTGGCCGAGCGGTCGGGGACATCCATCACCGGATTGCTGATGACCTATGCCAGTGGCCGCCGGGTCCGGTTCGCGACCAGGGGCGATGGCACCTACCAGCCACCGCCCGGCATGAAGGACGCGCTGGCGGACGTAGACGGCGGCGGGTGGCGCCTGAAGGACACCACCTCGACGACGTACGTCTTCAACGACGCCGGGCGGCTGCTCAAGCTCGAAGACGATCGGGGGCGGGCGCAAACGCTGGACTACAACGCCGACGGCACCTTCGATACGGTGACCGGCGCCGGCGGCAGAAAACTGCACTTCACTTGGAACGGTCCGCGGGTAGCCACCGTGTCTGCCGACCCGGTAGACGGCAAAACGCAAACCTGGACCTACGGCTACACCGGCGACAACCTGACGTCGGTGTGCACGCCGTTGGCCGCGCCGAACTGTACCACTTACAGCTACGGCGATGGGTCCCGTTACAAGGGCCTGGTGCTCGATTCCGAACCGCTGGGCTACTGGCGGCTGGGCGATGCGCAGTACAAGCCGGCCGCCAACCTCGGCAGCGAGGGAATCAGCGGCCAATACACGAACGTGACGGTCGGCCAACCGGGAGCGCTGGAGGGCAGCGCCGACACCGCCGCAGGCTTCACTAAGTCCACGATGATGCTGCCGGTGAACATGCTGGACCGCGTCCGGAATCAGGTTTCCATCGAAGGCTGGATCAAGACTACACAGCCCGGCCTGATCTTCTCAGCCGATGGGTCCGGCGCTGGGCTCGGTGCGGCACAACCGGTCCTATACGTGGGGACGGATGGGCGACTACGTGGGCAGCTGGGCGAGCTGAGCGAGTCCGGGTATACGCCGATCACGTCGGCGGGCCCGGTCAATGACGACCAGTGGCATCATGTGGTGCTCTCCGTGGCGGGCGACAAGCAGAAGCTCTACCTCGACGGTCAGGTGGTCGGCGAGCTGAATGGCGCCCTGAAGGGCACGAACCGTGCGTACGCCTTCGTGGGCAGCGGCGATCGGGCCAGCTCGTGGTCCGATGTCCCCGGCGGCCCCACCGCGAAGGGCGCCTGGCCGTTCCAGGGCACGATTGACGAGTTCGCGCTTTACGACAAGCCGCTGACAGACGCCGAAATTCAAACTCACTGGGCGGCTCGGACCAAGGTCAGCCACGAACTGTCTCAAGTCACGCTGCCGTCTGGACGGATCTGGGCCAAGAACACCTACGACCCGGCAACCGACCGGCTCCTGACCTACACCGACCGACACGGCGGGCTCTGGCAGCTGGGCGATTTCGAGATCGACTGGGTCGAGCAACTCTACAAGATCACGCTGACCGATCCGCGCGGTGGCACCCTGGATTACGCCTACGACTCGCTGCGCAACGAGCAGCCGGCGTACATGACCGACCAGGTCGGCGCCAAAACCAGCTTCGAGTACGACACCGGCGGTTTCTCCATCAAGACAACCGACCCGAACGGCAACGTGTTTAGAGGGTGGAACGACAAACGCGGCAATCTGATCAAGGCAAAATCCTGCCGCAAGGCCAACGACTGCCAGTACGCCTACTACGACTACTACGTCAACGAGGACGACGACCTCGACCCGCGTAACGGCAAGCGACTGGCTTTCCGCGACGGCCGCTCCTCCGATGCAACCAGCAACACCTACGCCACCAGGTGGGAGTACAACACACACGGCCAGGTGACCAAGCAGACCACCCCTGCTACCACTGACTTCCCCAACGGCCGCTCCACCACGATCGCCTATACCGATGGCAGCGAACCCGCCCTCGGCGGCGGCACCACCCCGCCCGGCCTGGTCAAGATTCGCACTGACCCCAAGGAGAACGCCATTGAGCTGCGCTACGACGCGGCCGGCGACCTGGCCGAGCAGAGCGATCCGTCCGGGCTGGTTACCAGGTTTGAACACGACGCGCTGGGCCGCTTGACCGCGCAGACCCAGATCTCCGATGCCGAACCTGACGGTGTCACGACCACCTTCGCCTATGACGCCATCGGTCGACCCACCACCTCGACAGCACCCGGCGTAAAGAACGAGATCACCAGCGTCACGCACACCGCCCAGACCAGCTATGGCTACGACGCCGACGGCAACACGCTCATCGTAACGATCAAGGACCTGACCGGCGGCGACGCTGAGCGGACCACCACCTACACCTACGACGCCTTCGGCCACGAGGAGACCACGACCGATCCCGAGGGCGGCGTGGTCCGCACCACCTGGGACACGTTCGGCCAGCAGGCAGCCCGCACCGATCAGCTGAGCTCGGTGTTCGGCTACACCTACACCCCGCGCGGCGAGTTGGCCACGGTAACGCTGAAGAACTGGACCGGCAGCCCGGTTGACCCGCAGGCGGCCAAGGAAATCGTCCTGCAGTCCAATTCGTACGACCCCGGCGGGCGCCTGACCGCACAGGCCGACGCGATGGGCCGCAAGACGTCCTACACCTACTTCGGTGACAACCTGCTATCGCAGGTGATCGGTGACGACGTCAAGGTGAACCCCGACCTCACCACCAAGGATGTCACCCTCGAGAACAACACCTACGACAAGGCGGGCAACCTGATCAACCAGGTGACCGGCGGCGGGATCACCACCACGGCGTATGACTACGACGCCGCTAACCGTCTCACCTCGGCCACGCTCGATCCTGCCAAACTCAACCGCAAGACCGTTTTCGAATACGACGCCAACGACCAGACCATCAAAGAGACGCACACCGGCACAGCGGGCGGCACCCGCCAAGAGATCGTTGCCTACGCCTACAACGCTGCCAGGATCCTGACCCGGCAGACGATCGAAAACGGCAATCAGGATCTGACCACCACCTGGACGGTCGACGACCGCGGACTTACCACCGCGACCACCGACCCGCGAGGTAACGCCGACGAGGCCACCGCCGCCGACCACACCACCGCCAACAGTTATGACGCGCTCGGCCGCCTGATTGAGATCAAAGCACCCACTGTCAAGATCGAGAAAGCCGGGACCACCGAGCAGGGTCGCCCCACAACCCGGATCGGATATAACAGCGCGGGCTGGCAGACCCATGTCATCGACCCGGAAGGCCGCCTATCCACCGCAGTCTTCGACCGGATGGGCCGCCGCACTTCCCAGACCGCCATGCCGTACACGCCGCCCGGCGGCACCCAGGTCACCCCCAAGGTGGGCTACGCCTACGACGCCGCAGGACATCTGACCAAGGTCACCGACCCGCGCGGACAAATCACCACGACCGAGTACGACGCGCTCGGCAACCCGGTCCGGGTCACCGACCCACCCGCAGCCCCGGGGCAGCCCGTCGGACAGTGGGTGTCGGAGTATAACCTCCTCGGCGAACAGCTGACCGCGGTCGACCCGACGGGAGCCCGCACCCAGGCCACCTACGACGACCTGGGCCGGCAGATCACCCACACCGCGCTCGAACGCAAGCCCACCAGCGCGGCCTACACCACCAATCTGTACTACAACGACGCCGGCTACCTCACCAAGGAAGTCCTGCCGGGCGACAAAACCACCGACTTCAAGCCCAACGCGGCCGGCGAGGTCGAAACAGTTACAGACCCTGCGCGCCAGACCACCAGCTACACCTACGACCTGGCCGGACGGCCCGCCAAGACCACTGATGCGCTCGGCAACGCCATGGTCGGCGACTACGACCTGGTCGGTCGTCTCACCAGCATCAAGAGACTGAACAGCACCGGTGGGACGGTTCGTACCGTCGGCCTGGGCTACGACGCCGCCGGCAACGCCACCACGTATACCTCCGGCGAGGGTCATGTCACCCGTCGCAGCTACGACGCCAGCGACTTGCTGGTCGAACTAGTCGAGCCGGTCTCCGACAGCAAGTCCATCACCACCAGCTTCGGCTACGACGCCACCGGCTCCCAAACCCGCATCACCGATGGCCGCGGCAACACCACCTGGACGGGCTACAACACCCTCGGCCTGATCGAAACGCTCACCGAACCGGCCACCACCGCCCACCCGGACCTGGCCGACCGCACCTGGACCCACATCTACGACGCGGCCGGCAACGAGACCGCGCTCATCCAGCCAGGCGGCGTCCGCCACGACAAGCAGTACGACCAGCTCAACCGCATCACCAAGGTCAGCGGGTCTGGGGCCGGCATTGTCGCCGACGACAAGACCTACGGCTACGACCTGGCCGACCGGCCCACCACGGTGAGCGACCATAAGCTGGAATACAACGACCGCAGCCTGCTCACCAACGTCACCGCACCGTCGGGCACCAACACCGCGTTCGCTTACGACGCCCTCGGCAACCCGACCCAGCGGGTCGACGTCACCGGCACCAGCACCTACACCTGGGACGCCGACAACCGGCTCAAGACCGTCATAGACCCTGTCAGCGGCCGCACCAACACCTACGACTACGACGGCGCCGACCGGCTCACCACCATCACCTCGGCCAACCCCGCCAACACCCAGGTCTTCACCTACGACGCCCTCGACCGGCCCGAAACGCACACGCTGAAGAACAGCAACGGCAGCCAACTCTCCAAAATCACCTATGGCTGGGACAAGGACGACAACCTCACCTCCAAGGTCACCGAGGGCCTCGCCGGAGCTGGCAGCAACGCCTACAGCTACGACCACGCCGACCGGATCACCTCTTGGACCGGCACCGATGGCAGTACCACGGCGTATGAGTGGGACGCCGCAGGCAACCGCACCAAAGCCGGCGACAAGACCTACACCTACGACGAACGCAACCGCCTCACCGCCGGCGACGGCAGCACCTACACCTACAACCCCCGCGGCACCCTCGCCACCCAGGCCAAGAACGGCAATACCCGCAACTACACCTTCGACGCCTTCGACCGGCTCATCAACGACGGCGACGCCACCTACACCTACGACGCCTTCGACCGAATGCTTACCCGCCAAAAGAGCGGCAGTGGCCAGCAGCGGTTCGTCTACGCCGGACTCGATAACGACATCATCGCCATCACCGACCCGGCCGGCTCTGTGCAAGCCAGCTACGGCCGCGACCCCTTCGGCGACCTGATCAGCATCAAGGAAGGCACCACCCCCGCCCTCGGCGCGCTTACCGACCTTCACCAAGACTTGGCCGGCACCTTCTCCGGCACCGCCCTAGCAGCCACCACCGCCTACAACCCGTTCGGCGAAGTCACCGCCCAATCCGGCGCCAAGGCCAACCTGGGATACCAGAGCGAATACACCGACCCCGACACCGGCAACATCAACATGCACGCCCGCTGGTATCAGCCCAGCACCGGCAGCTTCGCCAGCCGCGATGACTGGACACTTCCCGCCAACCCATCCGTGCAGGCCAACCGCTACACCTACGGCAACGCCACTCCCCTCATCTACCGAGACCCGACCGGACACGCCCCGTGCGGGAGCAACGGCGGCGGCAACACGTCCCGTGACAACTCCAGCGGCGGGAACGGCCGAGATTACAGCTGGTACCGCTCGCAAGTCTCTTACAAGAGTGGCAACAGTAGCTGCGGCGGCACACCGATCAACGCCCAGAGCACTCCAAGATCGGCGCCTAGAACTGCCGGAAAGAGCCAACCCAAGCCCCCGGCACCCAAGCCTAAAGCCCCCAAGAAGACTACGGCCCCCCAAGTCAAGGCCCCCAAGAAGACTCCGGCGCCCAAGCCCAAGACGCCCAAGAAGACCGAGGATGAGCTTCCTCCCGAACTGGAGGGCGGCCTCAGCGAGGCTGTCTACCCCAGCAATCCGTACTCAGGTAACGGCGCATCCGCCTGTACCTTTTGCTCTACATCCGGCACACCGACCGTAACCCCTGTCGATCTACCCTCGGGTGGCGGCAGCGGCGCACCACTGGAAATAGGGCATCCCACCGCACCAGAAGGCGACGGCTGGGATTATTTCTGGGGATGGGTCGACGGATTCTCTCATTTCACAAATCCGTTCTTCCCGGCTAATCCATGCCAGTCTGATGGCCAATGCGATCAGCCGTTCGGCGATCCGCTGTCAAAGGAGTACCGGGACGGGCAGAGTTTTTGGGATACATGCCCTCAGCCATCGGCAGGAACGTTGCCGGACGGAGCCACGCTCGTCTGCGGCTATCCACCCACGGGAATAGGCAGGGGGGCACTGCCCGGAGGTGGACGTTTCCCGTTTAATCGCGTGGGTGAGGCAGCCCATCTCCCAGTCTACGAGAAAGGCGCCGCGACGTCCGGCCACGCCGTGGCTGCCAATGGAGCTGTATATGATCTGACCAGCGGTAATAAGAAAGCAGATGCCGACTTGGTCGCTTGGGTCAACGGCACCCTTCAAAAGCAAGGCATGTTGCCGGGAAAGGCTACCTCTTGGCGCGCAAGTGATGTCGAGCAAAAATTTGCTGCTATCATGGAGCGAGACGGAATCACAGATGCGAATCTGATAATCAACAAGCCCGAAGGCCCCTGCGCGGTCATGCTGGGCTGTGACCAAGTGCTTGACTCCCTACTTGGGGATAAGCGTAAGCTTACGGTACACTGGCAAGATTCAAGCGGCAGCTGGAATGAGCGAACATATGGAGGGCGCTAGCCATGAATGCCGGGGCAGAAGCGCGATATCAGTTGGAGCACGGCAATGCGCCAGCACTGCTCACCACACCCGAGGAAGCCGATGCTCTAATCGATAAGCTACTGACGGGTCCACCTCTCCAAAACCTCGCTCAAATTCATTCTCTAGAGCGGCAGCGCATGCCTTCTGGATATCCCGATCACGAGCTTTTGGTAGGAGCCGACGGAGATCGCCAAGTGGGAATTCTTGCATTCCTTGATGCCGATGGGAATGTCGTGACGGCGGGGTCGCCAGAATTTCATGATCAGCCGATCTATTATATCCAAGGACATCCGACGGAATTTCCGGTCCATTCCGAAATTTCGATCGACCTTGTGCGTCAGGCCTTTAAGGAGTTTCTGCTTTCGGGAGGACAGCGTCCAACCTGTGTGCAATGGCAGTTGGTACAGCCATGATTTCCATGTCGTTTAGTCATGGTGTGAATGGTTGCGGAAACACCGCCACTCGTGCCCCCAATCGCCACCCCGACCACCCGCCTCGGCGGACCAACGTCGGTTCTACCGGCTGAGAGCTCGGGCTCTTCCACCAGCCGGGTCGCCTCGTCCAGGATCTCCCCTACAGTCTCCCTGGCGATCACCAACTGCGACAACCGGCTTTCCTCGGCCTCAAGAGCTGCTGGTTCAGCTCGGCGATCTGCTCACGGATCCCCTCGATCCGTCGACGCGCCGCCGTTTCCCGTTGCGCCAGTTCCTCCAGTAACAAACCCATCGCCACCACCGCCTCGCACGCTCGCTCACACGGTAGACAACGACCACCCGGCCAGACAGTCCTGGCAAGGAAACGCAGCTCGGGTGTGTCCAGTCAGTGGTGTATCTCGATTTTGCTTGATTAGCGGGTGATCGGGGTCAGGCGGCCTTCGAAGGTGATGGCGAAGGCGTTCAGGGCAGCCTTCCAGCGGGTGATCCAACGCTTGCGGCCCTTGCCGGTCGGGTCCAG